>JAYVCU010000224.1:0-9551 GCA_043749835.1 Hyphomicrobiales bacterium | reverse complement strand
CCCTCCATGGCGATGTGCCTGTTATTGGTGGTTGCACCTTTGTGCGCGATCACTTTTATTGCGGCATTTGTGCGATTTTGGTCAGCACCAATAAAGTGGCAAGCTACAGAGTGGATAAATCCTGCGCACCGAGCACTTTTTGAAACACGCTATTGGCAGATCGCTGCACCTGCTTTGGGGCTGGTCATTATCTTTGCCAGTGTCGTCTATGCAGTGACCTCCAAAGGAGGTGATGCGCAAGTGCAATCAGACGCAAGTGTCAGCATAATTGCGCAGGACCGCCAGGATGTAGAAGCCGCAATAGCAAGACTAAAATCATTTTCCACAGCGCGTTCGGTGCGCTGGATTGGGATGTTTGTGCCAGATAATGCCGAAGCCAAGAGGGCAGCTCTGCACGAGCTGGCCGACCAGTTCCCGCGCATCACGCCAGTCCAAAGCCAGGCTGCAGCGGATCTACGAGACCAGATTGACGCGATGCAAGAAAGCCTTAAGCGCATCGCAAGCTTGGCCAGCAACGATAAAAACTTGGGTGATGCCGCAGATCAATTTAGGCGAAGCTTGGCACTTCTCAACGCCAGTGACCGAGACCAGCCCATCACGCAACTTGAAAACAGGCTGTTCGGAGGTTTCAACCGACTGGCAGACCGCGCCGCGCAGTTAGCAAGCCTCGCACCTATTGATACCGAGACTTTGCCTTCCGAATTGCACAGACTATTTGGTCACGGTGCGGGACCGTTCCGTATCGAAGTTGAAGCTGCACCCGGCACTTCCAATGAGCGTTTGGCAGGGGAACTGGATCAAGCAGGTTTTAACGTAAACCATCCAGCCGTGCTGCAGTCGCGTTTAGAAGGACAGAAATTGCGGTCTATCTTGCACGTGAGCGGGTTAGCGATTGGCACTCTAATCTTGACCCTTATTTTGACATTTCGCGCATTTAGGCGGTGGCTGAGTTTAGTTTTGCTCACTGCAGTATCACTCGTTGTTGCGGTCGCCATAAATGCACTTTGGCGCCCGGATTATAACTCAACATGGCTGATGAGTGTTATGGCTTTGCTTTCCTGTTTTGGCGGAATCCTGCATGTGGCAATGGCGCGGCATGAAACGAATGCTACATCGGTGATCGAAATTTTCATGTTGCCAAGCATCGCCCTTGCCGTCACTTCGGCATATTATGTGCTTGGTGTGGAGGCGGTTTCTAACGAGGCGATGCCGCTGACGATTTGTATTTTCTTTTTGGCTTTGATTGTCAGCCTTTTTCATCACCACAGCAAAGCAGACGAGACGGGCAATGTATCGTCGTACTGATTTGCAAAATTTAACATTTTATGTCATAAACGCTTATGGTACGCCACCAGTCAATCCTCAACCAAAGTGTCAAACAGGCCTTGCTTGTGGCCTGCGCGCGTATTGGTTTTAATCCCTGATTACAGCAGATTTTTGATGAAGACGGCTGATATGTGCAGCCAGAAATTTCACCGTTCTGCTGAGGCTTAAATCATGAATGTACATTCCAAGAATTTAAACCTTGATGCTGTAGTGGCCGCTGATATCGCCCATCATTTTCACCCTTTCACCAATCATAAAACGTTTCATGCTGCTGGTGGCCCACGCGTTATTACCCACGGGGAAGGGATTTGGATTTGGGATGCCAAGGGCAACAAGATTCTCGACGGCATGTCGGGCTTGTGGTGTGTGAACATTGGCTACGGCCGAAAGGAACTGGCGGAAGTCGCCTATAAGCAGATGCTTGATCTGCCCTACTACAATACATTTTTCAAAACCACGACGGTTCCTGCCACAATGCTGGCTGAGAAAATTTCGTCGGTTTTGCCAAAAAAATTCCAGACGATATTCTTCACCAATTCTGGCTCTGAAGGCAACGATACAATTGTGCGTTTCGTGCGCCATTATTGGGCGGTGATGGGCAAGCCTTACCGCCAGCACATCATTGGGCGCAAACGCGGCTATCACGGCTCAACCTGGGTGGCTGCTAACCTGGGCGGCATGGTGGGTATGCATGAGCAGGGCGGAACACCGCTGCCGGGCTTTCATCACATTCAACAGCCTTACTGGTATGATTTTGGCGGTAACAGATCGCCTGAACAATTCGGCCTTGACGCCGCTGCCGAGTTGGAAACGAAAATCTTGCAATTGGGGCCAGACAATGTGGCAGCGTTCATTGGAGAACCGCTGCAAGGTGCCGCTGGCGTACTCATTCCGCCGTCAACCTATTGGCCGGAAATTCAACGTATCTGTCGTAAATATGGTGTGCTTATGATATCTGATGAAGTGATCTGTGGTTTTGGGCGAACCGGCAAATGGTTCGGTTTTGAAACGTTTGGTTTTGAGCCAGATATCATAAACATGGCTAAGGGCCTATCATCTGGCTATTTGCCGATCGGCGCGGTGGCCTTCTCAAAAGACCTCATCCAACCCTTTTTTGAAAAAGGTGGCGAATTCGCTCATGGGATGACCTATGACGGCCACCCGGTGGCTTCAGCCGTCGCACTCAAAAATATCGAAATCATCCAGGACGAAAAGCTGGTTGAGCGCGTCGCTGACTTGGCTCCGTATTTCAATAAAGCCCTGGCCTCGCTTTCGGCGCACCCGATTGTCGGTGAAACGCGTTCGGTGGGCCTGATTGGCGCCTTGGAACTCACCTGCAACAAGGCTACACGGGGGCGCTTCCATGATGTGGGCCGAGTGGGCACCATCTGCCGCGACCACAGCTTTAATGCGGGGTTGGTGATGCGCGCCTGCTGGGACACAATGGTTCTGGCCCCACCATTTTGTATTACCAAACCAGAGATTGACCAGATTGTCGCTTTGGTACGTGTTGCACTCGACAATACCTATCAAGATGTAATGGACGAAGTGTCATAAATGTTTATTTTAACTACAACTGACAAAACCAGGAGAGTGTGAAATCATGTCGTCTAACTTGAAGCTTAATCGCCGCAAATTCCTTACTGCGGGAACCGGCGCTGCTATGGGCATCACCTTTTTGCCCTATAAATCTTACGCCGCTGAAGAAAAGAAAATGAATCTTTATAGCTGGGATTCGTACCTTGGTGAAAACACTCTGGCCGAATTCAAAGATGCCACCGGCGTTGAAGTGAAGCTTGATCTTTTTGGAAGCAACGACGAACTGTTCGCCAAACTCAAAGCTGGCAACCCCGGTTATGATGTGATTGTTCCGTCGGCGAACTGGATACAACGTTTCGTGAAAGCCGGCATGTTGATGCCGATTGATCATGGCAAAATTCCCAACATCAAGAATTACGAAAAAGCCTTTATGGACGGCGAATTCGATCCGGGCCGCAAATATTCGCTGGCTTACGTATGGGGCACCTTTGGAATTGGCTACCGCAAGTCCAAGGCCAAAACACCACCTGACTCCTGGAAATATCTGCTCGACTCAACTGATTTTGACGGCCGCATTTCAATTCAGGCGGATCAGGAATATGCCTTGGGCAGCGCCTTGCAATATCTCGGCTATAGCTGGAACTCCACCAACGCCAAAGAATTGGCCAAGGCCAGGGATTTATTGATATCTGCCAAAAAGCATATCAAGCTTTTTGCCAAAGACAACGGCGATAGCCTGCTTGCATCGGGCGACGTCGACATTTGTTCGGAATTCTCCGGCGACGTGCTTGGCCAAATGCGCAGTGATACGGCAGGAGATTTGGATTACATTCTACCCAAAGAAGGCGGCAACACCTGGCAAGACACCATGGCCATTGCCAAGGGTGCACCGCATCCAGACAACGCGCATAAATACATCAATTACATTTGTGATGCCAAGGTCAATGCGGCCCTGCTGGATGCCATTCATTATCCCACACCGAATGCCGCAGCAAAATCCACGATGAGCGACGAGTATAAAACCAACCCGATCATTTTTCCATCGGCGGCACAGTTGAAAAAGGCTGAGCCAAGCAAGTATTTAGGTGAAGATGCAACTGCTGCCCGTGAGGAAATCTGGACAACCATTCAGGCCGCCTAATCTTTTCCCATGTGATTGAAGCTCGGGCGGCTTATTGGCCGCCCTTGTCTTATGTACCCTTTGAGTTAATGTGACCGGGACAGCATAAAGACCGCGTGAACGGGAAACGACTGAATCTTGGACGGATGGAAAGATTACCGGCGCGTTTTCCTAACACTGGTTACGCCGGGCGGCTTTTGGATGTTGGTTTTTTTCATCATTCCCATGACCTTCCTTTTTATCTTAAGCTTTTCGTCGAAGGCTATTGTCGACGGCGAAACCTCCACCACCGCCTATGATTATTTTAACACGTTCAGCAACTATGTGGCTGCCAGTAGTGAAAACTATCTCATCTTGCTGTGGCGTGCAATTTGGACAAGTCTTCTGGCCACCGTCATCTGCCTTGCTCTGGCTTATCCTCTCGCCATGGCCGTGTGCTTTGCACCTGTGCGCTTTCGGCCATTATTGTTGTTATTGCTGATCCTGCCTTTTTGGATCAACCTTTTAATCCGTACTTACGCGCTCTATTCAATTTTCAGATCAACCGGTATAGTCAATCAAACGATCAGCCTGGTGGGCCTCGGCCCTTATGAGATGCTTAATAACACCTGGGCAGTGGTGATGGGTTTGGTCTATGTTTATTTACCTTTCATGGTTTTACCGCTCTATTCAACGATTGAGAAGTTAGACCGCAGCTACCTCGAAGCCAGTCTCGATCTTGGTGCTACACAAGCCAGCACGTTTTGGCGCATCACGTGGCCGTTGACTTTGCCGGGTATTGTCACCGGCATCGTTTTAGTTTTCATTCCCTGTCTTGGTACCTTTCTCACTTCCGATATTTTAGGGGGGCCGAATAACTGGAACATCGGCAATGCCATTCAGAACCAATTCCTCGAAGCTAACAACTGGCCCTTCGGCGCCGCCCTTTCTTTCATCTTGATGTATGCAACGTTCATAGCATTAATTGCACGCGCCGTTTTTGCCCGACGTTCAGGCGGAGTGGATGCATGAGGGCGACTTTGATACCGGGGCAGGGCCCGCTCGACTATGCCCGCAGGCCATGGATCATTGCACTGTTTAGTGCTGTATTGGTTTTTCTTTATGCACCCATCGCCTCGCTGATTGCTTTTTCTTTTAACGTTGACAAGAGCGGCGTATGGCACGGCTTCACGCTGATGAACTATGTGAAGGCCTGGCATAACGAGCAGATTTTCAACGCACTGGCTAACTCTATCACCATCGCGTTGATCTCAACGATTTTCTCTACCATCTTTGGTGCAATGACGGCGCTGACACTATGGCGCTTTCGCTTTCCATTCAAGAATCTCTATCAAGGCTTCATCGCCCTGCCTATCGTGGTGCCAGAAATTTGCATGGGCATTTCACTGTCAATGTTCTTTTCATACACAGGCATGATGGGCGCGGTGCGCGATTGGATTTGGCCTTTCAACTTGATCAACATCATCTTTGCCCATATTGCATTCTCGTTCCCCTTTGTGGCAGTGGTGGTGCGCTCACGCTTGGTGGGATTTAATCGTCAACTCGAAGAAGCCTCAAAAGATTTAGGCGCAAGCGAGTTGCAAACATTTATGAATGTGTTGGTGCCGTTTATGATGCCAGCTTTGGTTGCGGGTGGCTTGCTTGCCTTTACCTTGTCGCTGGATGATTTCGTGATCACACTGTTCTCATCCGGCCCTGGTTCTGTTACCTTCCCCGTAAAAATCTACGGTATGGTGAAGCGTGGTGTGGATATGCAGATCAATGCCGCATCCACTGTTTTGATTGTTATTACTTTGGCCGCAACGTTGCTGGCCATGAAATCGCAAGGTTCGGCGAAAAGCGGGCACGAAAGAAAACGATGAGCGAACCGATTATTTCCATCCGTAATGTCACCAAAGAATTTGCCGGTGGTGTCAAAGCCGTCGACAACGTTTCGATCGATATTTTGCAGAATGAATTTTTTGCGCTGCTCGGCCCTTCGGGCTGTGGCAAAACCACTTTGCTGCGCATGATCTCAGGATTGGAAATGCCCACCAAGGGGCAGATCTTCATTGGCGGCGAAGACATGGCCTTTACGCCGCCAAACTTACGCCCCACCAATATGGTGTTTCAATCTTATGCCGTGTTCCCCCATATGACAGTGGAACAAAACGTAGGTTATGGTCTCAAAGTCACAGGCGTTGCTAAAGATGAAATCAAGCGTCGTGTAGTTGAAGCTTTGGACATGGTGAAACTTTCGCAACTTGCGGCACGAAAGCCAGATCAAATGTCCGGCGGCCAGCGCCAGCGCGTGGCACTAGCGCGCGCATTGGTGAAGCGACCTAAAGTTTTGTTGCTGGATGAGCCGCTCTCCGCGCTTGATGCCAAATTGCGCGATGACATGCGCATGGAGCTGACGCGCCTGCAAGAAACTGTTGGCATCACCTTCATCATCGTCACGCATGATCAAGATGAAGCTCTGTCGATGGCCAGCCGTATTGCGGTGATGAACAAAGGTGGCGTGGCGCAAATCGCCACTCCTGCAGAACTTTATGAACAGCCGAAGACAAAATTCGTGGCTGACTTCATCGGTAAAGTGAATTTGTTGGATGCTTCAATCTTGAGGCAGAAGGGCAAGACGATTTCTTGCAGCACCAAAGTGCTGGGAATGTTTGACCTCGACACGGATAAAATCTGTGGCAGCACGGCCACCATTGCCATTCGCCCTGAAAAGCTGAAGCTCACTGTAAACAAGCCGATAGGCGCCAAACTTGTATGTAAGGCAGCCACCATCAAAGATGTGGCTTATTATGGCGACACCAGCCATGTGATAGCCGATGTAGACGGCGAAATGCTGGAAGTGAACGTGCAGAATGACAGCCGCACGGGTGGTGCTGGTGTGGAGCGCGGGCAGAAAATTTTCGTCTCCTTTAATCCGAATGATGCATTGGTGTTGACAGAATAATGGCACTTGAAATGGATAAGCTGGGATACATTCCCGGCGATGACGCTTTTCGCCGCGATAACCTGAAGGGTACGCGCTTTGAGGCGACGTATGCCGGAGCACTTTCCTTCTCGCGCCGCAAATATACGCGCGATCTTGCAGGCGTTGATATAGCCGTTACCGGAGTGCCGTTTGATCAGGCTGTGTCGCATCGCTCGGGCACGCGCATGGGGCCGGAGGGTATAAGGCGGGCTTCGGCTGAAAATGCCTGGGGTCCGGTGTGGCCGTGGAATTTTGATCCCTTCGATACGCTTGCGGTGGTAGACTATGGCGATTGCTTTTTTGATTGGGGCCGCAAAGAAGCTTTCCCGCAAACGCTGGAAGCCCACGCGGCTGAAGTCATCAACCAAGGCGTAGAACTGGTTTCGCTGGGTGGTGATCATTATATTTCCTATCCACTGCTCAAGGCCCATGCCAAAAAGCACGGGCCCTTGGCGCTGGTGCATTTTGATGCGCACCGCGACGTGGAAATTGACAGTGGCGGCCGCATTGATCACGGCACCATGTTCGGCCATGCCGTGCAAGAGGGACTGATTGATCCTGAACGTTCCGTGCAAATTGGCGTTCGCACCACGTTTGTGGGCGAAACCACAATGGGGTTCCGCATTATTTATGCCGATGAAGTGCATAATTCCAGCACTGAGCAATTGGCTAAGATCATCAGCGACAAGGTGGGCAAGCACAAAGCATACCTGACCTTTGATATTGATTGCCTTGACCCTTCTGCCGCACCCGCCACCGGAACGCCGATTCCGGGTGGCTTGACCTACCATCAAGCCGCGTCGATCATCCGTGCGCTGACGAATGTAAATTTCATTGGAATGGATATGGTGGAAGTTTCACCCCCCTATGATCATGCGGAAATAACCTCGCTGGCGGCCTCTGCTTTGGTGATGGAATATCTGTGCCTGCGCGCCCATCAGAAAGGCGCACGCGGCCACGTGATGGCGAAGTAGCACAATTAATGTCGCAGGCAAGCCGCGCTGTCGTCGTGCAAATCCGCTAAGCTGCTTGACGTGTCAACCGCACTTTCCCCAACTGCCCGCAACAATCTCATTGGCGTCGCCTGCCTGTGTCTTGGTGCTTTGATTTTTTCGCTGCAGGATTCCGCGATCAAGGCAGTCAGTCATGGCGAGGCCGTGACCCTTGCCATCGTCTTCCGCGCTTTTGTGTCTTTGCCCATTCTTGCTGGCATGATCGCGTGGCGCGGCGGAATGCGGAAGCTTCTGGACCCGCAGTGGAAGCTGCTGCTCTTTCGCGGCGCTATTTTAATGGTGGCCTATACCAGCTATTTCATGGCCTTTCCGGCTCTGCCTCTGGCCGAGGCTGTGGCACTTTATTTTATGGTGCCGCTGTTTGTTACACTGCTTGCCGGCCCTATGTTGCACGAACATGTGAGTTGGAAAAGTTGGGCGGCTGTGGCTTTGGGCTTAATTGGTGTGTTCGTGGTCTTGAGGCCCGGCACGGCGCTGTTCAACCCTGCTGCTTTGCTCTCGCTTATATCCGCAGCAACTTATGCCTTCTCGATGATTTTGGCGCGCCGATATGGGGCTGGCACTTCAGCCCCGGTGATGGCTTTCTATCAAAACGCGGTTTATCTGGTGCTGGCCGCCATGATTGCAGCGCTGGTAACGTTGTTTCACATTGAGCCGCCGGGCCACCCCAGCCTGGATTTCCTGTTCCGCGCTTGGGCCTGGCCCAATGTGCATAACGCCATGTTGATGGGTGTTTGCGGGGTGATCGCCGCTTTCGGTTCCACACTTTTGGCCAATGCTTACCGTGTCGGCGAGGCCAGCATCGTTGCCCCCTTCGAATATACCGGAATGATTTGGGCGGCGGCTTTTGGCTTCCTGTTTTTTGCCGAAGTGCCGCGCGCCACAACGTTGATCGGCATGGGTTTGATTGCAATGGCGGGCACGCTTTCACTTCTGGCGGGGCGCAAAAAATAAATTCTTGGCTTACTATGTTGCTTTGGTATGATGGTCCAAATCATTCACAGGGAATTCGATCATGCCAAAAACGTTTGCTGACATGCTGGCCGCTGCCAAGGCTGTTGTTCCAACCATCTCAATTGAAGAGGCCAAGAAACTGCTGGGTGATCCCAATGTGGTTTTCCTCGACGTTCGCGACGGCACCGAAGTGGCAAATGGCAAAGTGAAAGGCGCACTTCACGTGCAACGTGGGCTTCTGGAAGGCAAAGTTGATCCCGCTTCGCCCGGCCATGTGAAGGAAATCACTCCTGAAAAAACCTTGATTACCTATTGCGCTTCCGGTGGACGTGCGGCTCTGGCTGGACAGACGCTGAAAGAAATGGGCTACACCAAAGTGCTGAACCTCGGCAAATTCCAGGACTGGAAAGACGGCGGCGGCGAGACGGAATAAAAATTCCTGTTAAAGGAAAATAGTGCTTGACAGCGTGCGGTGTGTGGGCTATATCTGCCCATACTCCACGTTTGCGTGTTTGCGCTGATCCCTAACAACTGTCTTGAGCCCATCAGGAAGATGACGTTGAGGGTTGCGTTTGTTTGCAACATTTAGCTGGTGGCCGCGCAAACGACCCTCTCTCGACGAGCGGATTTGAGC
>JAYVCU010000223.1:0-5980 GCA_043749835.1 Hyphomicrobiales bacterium | reverse complement strand
ATTGATCAAAATGTCAGCCATGATTCTGGATCATGAATCAGCTTTGCAATGTGATGAGGCCTGCGGGCTGGCCGGGGTGGCTTACGGCATATCTCAAATTTTAAATCATATGCCGCAGGCAAATCGGCTTCAGCAGTGTTTTTTCCCGCAAGACTGGTTAGCACAGCGCAGCTTACGGGCCACAGACATTTATGCGAGCGAAAGTGATGTGGCCATGTCTGGTGTATTGGCCGAAACACGCGCCCTGGCACAAAAGCGCTTGGCCGAATTGCGTAATGTGGTTTGGACAATCAAACCTTCCGTTGCGGCAGCCTTTCTGCATGTTGCCGTAACCAAGCCTATCTTGGCCAAGGCCCAGGCGCGGGGCACTGGCATTCTGCGCCAGGGGTGCGATATCAGCGCACTGCGTAAACAATGGGTTCTGTGGAAAGCGGCAAAGTCAGAATTATTCTAAGGCGCGACCAGTTCACACTGAACACGCTTTAGCTTGCGCTTTAGCAAACTTGCGGCTATCCAGCGGCTCGTCGGGGCGTAGCGCAGTCTGGTAGCGCACCTGCCTTGGGCGCAGGGGGTCGCGAGTTCGAATCCCGCCGCCCCGACCATTATTTTGGAGACTGATGTGACAGCACGCATCTACAAGCCCGCCCGCAGCGCCATGCAATCCGGCATGGCTAATACTAAAGAATGGTCCTTAGAGTTTGTGCGCGAGACCAAACCCGGGACAGACCCGTTGATGGGCTGGACTTCAGGTGACACCTCAACGCAAGTGAAGCTGCGCTTTGATACGCGCGAAGAAGCTGAAGACTATGCCAAGCGCAATAGTATTGCCTATATTGTGCTGCCTGAGACCGCAGCGAAGCTGCAAAAGAAATCCTATTCCGACAATTTCAAGTTTGGCCGCGCTGAAAACTGGACGCATTGAATTTTCGGCGTTAGCTTTAGGGCTCACGACTCCGTAGCTCAGCTGGAAAGAGCAACGGTTTTCTAAACCGTCGGTCGCAGGTTCGAATCCTGCCGGAGTCGCCAATCACTGCAATCCTATTGCATTATCCATTGCCGAAGAGGCATTTTTGGACTTTGGCGGTCAAACATTTAGGGCTGAACGAAATCACCGCATTTTGGGCCTGCTTCGGTGCCCCAAGGCATGACTGGTACGGTTGAAGTCGAATTTTTCGGTGAGCCGTCGATCAACTTATCGGTATAGCTTAAATAGACGAGCACGTTCCGCTTTGGATCACAGCCGCGGACGATATGCATGGTTTTGAAAAACAGGCTTCGGCGTTGTTCGTAAATGTCATCGCCCTGTTTGAATTTGGCATTGATTTTGACTGGGCCCACTTGGCGGCACGCCAGTGACACATCGGATTTCTGTTCGGCAAAACCAGCCCAACCGGTCCAGCCGCCTTGTTCGGGAACGGTGAAATAGCAGGCTACCCCGTCAATCTGCGGATCATCTATCACGTAAGTACCAAGCTTGGCGTCGGGTGATAAGAGGTGGAACACCGTGTTCTTTTTAAAGATCAGCTCAGGATCATCCTGGGCCTTGGCCGCAGGTGCCAGAGCGAAAGTGGCCGCGCACGTGGCAGCAATGAGTGTGGCAGCAAAATTCATTGACGTTCTCCTCAACAGGTAGATCGGAATTTTTACGTGAAATTCAAGTGGCAGTGCAAAGCCGGATCAATCCCGCTTCCAAATCGGCAATTAAATCGTCCGGGTGTTCAAGACCAATGTGCAGCCGCAAAGCGGGGCCGGAGCCGCGCCATTTGGTGGCCGTACGCTGAGGCGTAAAAGGCATGATTAAACTTTCAAAGCCGCCCCAGCTGTAGCCCATGGAAAACAAGCTCATGTTGTCCAGCATAGCGGCCACCGCTCGTTCAGATTTTGGTTTAAGAATGATCCCGAACAAGCCTGAAGCTCCTGTGAAATCGCGTTTCCAAATTTCATGACCGGGCGCATTGGAAAGGGCCGGGTAAAGCACGGCTTCCACTTCGGGTCTTAGCCGCAGCCATTCCGCCACTTGAATTGCCGATTTCATATGACGTTCAAGGCGCACATCCAATGTGCGCAGGCCGCGCAACGCCAGATACATATCATCTGGCCCCGCGAACAGGCCCAGATATTCATAACCTGCCTTGAAGTGCAGCCACGTCGCTTCGTTGCAAACAACAGAGCCGAACATCACATCCGAATGGCCTACGATATATTTGGTAGCGGCCTGGATTGAAATGTCTACGCCATGCATGAAAGCTTTGAAATAATAGCCCGCTGCCCACGTGTTATCCAGCACCACGACGAGGCCGTTTTCGTGAGCGATTTTCGCCAGCAAAGGCACATCCTGCACTTCAAAAGTCTGCGAGCCGGGGCTTTCGAGATAGAGGACTTTGGTGTTGGAGCGGATTAAATCAGGCAGCTTCACACCGATGAGCGGATCATAATAAGTGGTTTCAATGCCAAGCCCCGCCAGCATGTGATCACAAAAATCACGCGTTGGCGCATAAACCGAGTCAACCATCAAAAGGTGGTCACCTGATTTGAGGAAGCTCAATAAAGTCGAGGTAATGGCCGAGAGGCCCGATGGTGTGACTTTGCAGCCATGTCCACCTTCTAATTCTGCAATCGCAGCTTCGATCGCCCGCGATGTCGGCGTCCCGCGCCTGCCATAAACATAAGTTTGGCTGCCGGGCCTCAGGCTTTCAACTGTTGGAAAGGTGATGGTAGAGGCGCGGTAAACGGCAGGGTTCACCATGCCATGCTCGGTGAATTCACGAGCGGCAGTGGCCAGTTGTGTTGCGGGTTTAAGTTTATTGCGGTCGACGATCTTCTTGGCCATGATGCGCTTTCAATGCAGCATGTGCTATCACAGGCATCTAAAGGCGCAAACCTCTTGGGCGATGAAAAAGATCAAAGCCGTAATTGGCTGGGCCATAACGCTAACGGCATGTCTCCCTTAGTGATCACCGTTATGGTTGCTGTGCGATTGATGTTGCTGTTTCTTTCTGGGCTGGTTGGTGTAATCATCGCGGTTTATCTTTGGCAAAAAATTCAGATTATTGGCGGGCCATTGGATGGTGGCGATTGGGGCATGCTTGGCGTGTTGGCTGTGCTTGTGGCACTGCCGCTGTTGCTTGCCCAGAAAATTGGCGCTGAGTTGATAAAAGGGCGTTAAACGCCTTTGCCACCGGGGCCCAATGTTGCCACGCGCAGCAAGTTTGTAGTGCCGGGATTGCCGATGGGAACGCCTGCAGTTATTAAAATTTTCTCGCCAGGCTTGGCAAATTCTTCTTGAAAAGCAATCTCGCCGGCATGGCTCATCATATCATCGAGCGATTTTGCATCAGGCACGATCACCGGGTGCAAACCCCACGTGAGCGTGAGCCTGCGGGCCGTGGCAGCAATGGGTGTTAAGGCCAAGATCGGCGCATTCGGGCGTTCACGGGCCACGCGGTTGCCCGTTGCACCGGCTCCAGTGTAGCATACAATAACCGGCACTTGCAGCGTTTCAGCAATGGTGCGGGCCGCACTTGAAATAGCATCGGCTGTGGTTTTGTCCGGCTCGGCACGTTGAGCATGGACAATGCCTTGATAGTACGTGTCAGTTTCGGCAGCACGGGCGATTTTATCCATGGTCTGCACCGCACGTTCTGGCCAGGCGCCTGATGCGCTTTCGGCTGAAAGCATCACGGCATCTGCCCCTTCGTAAACGGCGGTGGCAACGTCTGATACTTCAGCGCGTGTTGGTACAGGCTCAACAATCATCGATTCTAACATTTGGGTTGCCACAACGACGGGCTTGCCATAGCGGCGCGCACTGCGCGTGATGAATTTTTGCTTGGAGGGCACTAGTTCCAACGGTAACTCTACGCCTAAATCGCCTCTGGCCACCATCAATCCATCTGCGTGTTTCAAAATATCATCAAGCACCAAAAGGGCAGAGGGCTTTTCAATTTTTGCCATCACCCAAGCGCGGCGCTTAACCAAGCGTTGCGCTTCAGCCACGTCTTCGGCACGTTGCACAAAAGAAAGTGCAATCCACTCCACGCCAAGTGATGCGGCGGCCTCTAAGTCTGCCCGATCTTTTTCGGTAAGGGCTGGAATAGCCAGCAGCGTGTCTGGTAGGTTCACGCCCTTACGGTCTGAAAGCATGCCGCCATAAAGCACTTCAGTTTCAAGACGCGTTGGCTCTGCCTTGGTAATTTTTACACGCATGCGACCGTCGTTCAGCAGTAAATTATCGCCAAGTTTTGCACCTGCAAAAATTTCCGGATGCGGGAGATAGACTCGCTTCTCGTCGCCATGTGCGGGGTCTGTATCGAACACGAATTTCTGCCCTGCGTTCAGCTTGACTTCTTTATTCACGAAAGTACCAATACGAATTTTAGGACCCTGCAAATCGGCCAGAATGCCGATAGGGCGTTTCATCTTTTCTTCTACGGCCCGAATATGGCCGTGCAATTCTTTCAGCACTGCAAGATTGGTATGGCTCATGTTAATGCGGAATACATCCACGCCTGCGATGAAAAGTTTTTCAATCATTTCACGGGTGTTAGAGGCCGGGCCAAGGGTAGCCAAAATTTTAACTTTACGGTTTCTGCGCACGTGGTGGGAACTCTATTTCTTATGGCTGTATTTGTTATGGCTGTGTAAGTGTGCCAGGGGCTGGTGGTGGCGGAACAGGAACGGGCAGAGTGCCAGCGTCTTTTGCCGGTGCAACAGGAGCGGTCGGTGCAACCGCAGCAGGGGCTGGCGCAGCTGCGGCCCTGTCCCCCGACAGTGAAACTGTCCAATCCTGCTTTTCGCTGGTGTCAACTTCAAAGAAGCCTTGCTGTTGATAGCCGCGCTCGGTGCATTTATCGAGGCCGCGAATGGTGAATATTTTGTCTTTGATGCACACCATGGCTTTTCCGCCCCAGTTGCCGCCTTTTTCGCGGTCAACGGCATAGACATAATAATAGCGGGCGATCAGTGGGCCTTTGAGCAGGTTGATGCAGGCCGTGGGTTTGGCCGTCCACCAGCCTTCTGAGGCCCAGCCTTCTTTGTCTTTATAGCCAATGGCGATGCTTACCGAACTTGAGGTGTTGTTGCATAGTTTTAAATCAGCGCGCGCAGGCGATGATGCAATGCCAGCCAGTGCAAGGCTTAGGCAGCCTGCCGTCAATATGCGTTTCATGCCCCATATCTCCACTGGCTTTGCAGCATAACTTGGGCTCATTGCCCGGATTCTCACTTAACTAGGGCATTCTGCTGAGTGGGACAAGAGCACATTGAAGTGCGCAACTCATTAGCCGCCTGTGGATGAGTAAAAATGAGGGGTTGGCGGCAAAAGACGTAGCGCCTATCTAAGCCCCATGAGACTTGATGAGAAAATCCAGATTGAACTTGAAGCTGCGGCTTTCCGCAGGCTGGTTGAACATTTGCGCCAGCGTACAGATGTACAAAATCTCGATTTGATGAATTTGGCAGGGTTTTGCCGCAACTGTCTTTCCAACTGGTACGAAGATGCCGCCAAGGCTAAGGGCATAGAGATCAGTCGCGCCGAAGCGCGCGAACATATTTACGGCATGGCGCAAGACGAGTGGAAAGCCAAATATCAAACGAGTGACGCTAAGCCCATCACCAAAACACCTCATTAATTTCATCAAAGCGGAGTATCTATCTTGGCAACCAAGACAAAAACCACATTTGCCGAAGGCCAGTTAAAATCAATCGTAGAGCGCATTGAGCGGTTGGAAGAAGAAAAGCGCACTATTGCTGCCGACATCAAGGAAGTTTATGCGGAGGCCAAGGGCAATGGCTATGATGTTAAGGTTCTGCGCAAGGTGATTTCACTGCGCAAAAAAGAGCCGGCCGAACGCATGGAAGAAGAAGCGATGCTGGACGTTTATCTTTCCGCTTTAGGCATGATGCCGGTCGAGGCGGAAGCGGCGTAACCTGGCTGGACTTAGCGGCATCTGCGCCTATGATCTAGCCTCCTTTCAGGGAA
>JAYVCU010000222.1:0-4708 GCA_043749835.1 Hyphomicrobiales bacterium | reverse complement strand
CGATCAAAAATAATCCAAATCCAATTAAGAAATACCAACTGCCACCATAGCGCGCCATATTGTCGGAAAGGCGGTCACTGAGTTTTCGCGTATCATCGTAAACGTCTTCGATATTCTCTGCGATCGTATCATGTTCCGCAATACTTTTGGCCACTTCCTTGTCAAGGGCGGTAAGTTCACCATGCTCGGCCAGCAGCATGTCTTCCACATAGCGCATACGATATTTATCGAGTTCCACCGTGCTGATCATTGCGTGATGTGAAAGTGCCGGATGATCACGAAGAATGATCTCAGTCAACGAGGGCCGCAAACTGCCAAGTGACTGTAAAGATCGCACCGGATAAGGCTTGCCAGAAATTGCGCACAATGGTTTCGCAATGTTGTCGTTTGAACTTACTGTGTCGTGAATAGTTTCAGTTTGGGCCATCAGCTAATCCTTGCATCCGCGAATCGCCTTATCGGCTATTTCTTTATTTGAATGACCTTAGTAAAAATTAATGTCTAAGCCATTGCAGGAGGCTTCAAAGCGCCACTTTTCTCTAAACTTTCAATCAGCCGCATCACAGCGCGTGGCGGCACTTCTTTCATTTCACCTGCTGCCAACTTATCCAAATGAAACGGCCCATATTGTACGCGAATTAACCGGTTCACCGTGCCGCCAAAATGCATAACCAATTTACGGATTTCGCGGTTTTTTCCTTCGCGCAAAACCACACGGTACCACGAATTACTGCGCCCGCCCTTATCTTCTTCCTCTTTGAACTCGGCACCACGATAGCGGATGCCGTCCACCGTGACGCCTTGTGCCATGAGCTCAATTTCGCGTTCGGTGAAACGCCCACGCATACGCACACGATAAACCCGCTGTAAGGCCGTATCGGGAGACATCATCGCCTGCGCCAATGGGCCGTCGGTCGAAAGCACCAAAAGACCTTCGCTGTTCACATCAAGCCGACCAACGCTCATCAGGCGCGGCAAATTGGGCTGGGTAAGTGCAGGCAGCTCAAACACAGTGGGGCGATTTTGATGGTCACGATTGGTCACCAATACATCGAGTGGCTTATGCAGCAGAAAAAGCCGGGGTAAAGAAGCTTGAGCTGGCGAAACGGATTTGCCATCAAGCAGAACCATGTCACTCTCTTCAACGGGTGTGGTTGCCAGAGCTACCGTACCATTCACGTGAATGCGGCCCTGCTCGACCATCCGTTCAGCTTCACGCCGCGAACCAATGCCTGCGCGTTGTAAAAAGACGTTCAGCCTCATTAGCCGCCCGTGACCGGCGGGAAGAATGCAACCTCGTGTGCCCCGTCCAACGAAGCGTCCAATGATGAATGCTTCTGGTTGATTGCAACCTTCAACGTCCGCAAATCCGCCAAAGCTTCCGAAACACTCACATCGCGTGCCGATAAAAATTCTATCAGTGTACGGATATTTTTCACGTTCGGTGGCACGGAAACGTCGTCTTGTCCTCGACCAATAATCTGCCGCAACTTTGCAAAATATAGAATTTTCATTCCTCTTCCACCACGTGCCGAAGACCGGCTTGGAAATAGTCATAGCCCGTATAAAGTGTCAGGCCTGCCGCAACCCACAGCAACACAAGGCCGGCAAAAGTAACCCCCGGAACAATCGCATCTGCCGCAGGCCCTGCAATTAAGAAGCCCATGGCTATAAGCTGCGCTGTGGTTTTCCATTTCGCAATTTGTGTGACAGGAACTGAAACGCGCAATTCCATTAGAAATTCGCGCAAACCAGAAACCAGCACTTCACGTGCTAAAATAATAATCGCAGCCCACAAGTGTCCACCTGATAAAATCCCATCTGCCGCTAACACCAACAGAACCACTGAAACCAAAACCTTGTCGGCAATTGGATCGAGCATACGGCCAAGAGCAGATTGTTGCTTCCAAAGACGCGCCAAATATCCATCAAAAAAGTCTGTGATCGCTGCAACAACGTAAATTGCCAACGCAAGCCAACGCAACGTATGGCTATCAAACATCAGTAAGGCCGCAAGCACAGGTACAGCCGCAATGCGCCCATAAGTGAGCATGTTGGGCCACCACCAAATTTTTTCACCAGGCACACGGGCTCTCATGGTTTGCTCAGCCATTCATGTCTCCGAATGGAAATGGTCAAAAATTGCTTTCGCCAGGGTTTCACTCACACCATCCACCGCTGCCAAATCCGATACATTGGCGCGTGCTACAGCTTTGGCCGAACCGAAGGCGAGGAGCAAGGCCTTCTTGCGTGTGGGGCCTATGCTTGGAACTTCATCCAAAGGATTGATCCCAATGGCGCGGCTGCGTCTTGCGCGGTGTGCACCAATGGCAAAGCGGTGCGCTTCATCACGCAGGCGCTGAATGTAATAAAGAACGGGGTCTCTCGCTTCCAGCATAAAAGAGCTGCGACCGAACATGTAAAAATGCTCACGACCTGCATCGCGGTCTGGCCCTTTGGCCACACCAGCAACAGGCAGATCATGCAGGCCCAGTTCAACAAGAATGGCTTTCGCAGCTGAAAGTTGCCCTTGCCCACCGTCAATTAAAACCAAGTCCGGCCAGTTTTGCATGTCTTCATCCTCTTGCTCATCACCATATTCTTTCAACAAACGCGTAAACCGCCGCGTGAGCATCTCGCGCATCATACCGAAATCATCGCTCTTCAGTGCTTCAGCGTCCATGTTAAATTTGCGATATTGCCCTTTGATGAAGCCGTCTGGCCCTGCCACTACCATGGCCCCCACCGCGTGCGCACCTTGGATGTGGCTATTGTCATAAATCTCAATACGGCGAGGGGCGACAGGTAAATCAAACACCTTGGCCACGCCCTCTAGTAACTTTTCTTGTGAAGAGGTTTCTGCCATTTTACGGCCATTGGCTTCACGCGCGTTGAGGGCGGCGTAATCGACGAGAAACTTTTTCTCACCGCGCTGCGGAACGACAATCTCAACTTTATGGCCCGCTTGTTGAGTAAAAGCCTCTTCAATTAATTCACGCTCTGCCACCTCATGCGAAAGCAGAATTAGAGAAGGCAAAGGTTTGTCGTCATAAAACTGAGTAAGAAAACTTTCCAAAACCTCATCGTCCAACATGGTTTTGTCGGTCTTGGGGAAATAGGCCCTCGTGCCCCAATTTTGGCCGGATCGGATAAAAAAAACCTGCACGCAAAATTGCCCGCCCTCTTGCGCCAGACCAAAGATATCGGCCTCCTCAATGCCTTGTGGATTAATGCCTTGGGTTTGAGTTACAAAACTTAAGGCATGAATACGGTCGCGAATATGAGCAGCAATCTCAAATCTCATAGCTTCAGACGCTTCCACCATGGCTTTGCCCAAATCGGCCTTTACCTCAATGCTTTTGCCAGAGAGAAATCCTTCAGCATCTTTTACCAACTCGTCATAGGCGGGCTTTTGGATGTAGCCTACGCAAGGCGCGGAGCACCGCTTGATTTGGTGCAACAAGCACGGCCGGGTGCGATTGTTGTAAACACTATTGTTGCAGGAGCGCAGCAGAAACGCTTTCTGCATGGTGTTAAGAGCATTGTTTACCGCACTTGCAGATGCAAATGGCCCGTAGTAGGTGCCTTTGCGATTGCGTGCGCCGCGATGCTTGGCCAGCTGCGCAATGTCGTGGTCTTTCGCGATAAGGATGTAGGGAAAACTTTTGTCATCACGCAGTAACACATTGAATTTTGGTTTCAACTTCTTGATCAGATTGGCTTCCAGTAAAAGCGCTTCCGCCTCACTCGCTGTCACCACAAATTCCATATTGCAGGTGAGTGAGATCATTAAGGCAATGCGGTTATTATGCCCCTGCCCGCGCGCATAATTCGAAACGCGGTTTTTGAGGTTGCGTGCTTTACCCACATAGATCGCATTGCCCTTGTCATCAAACATGCGGTAAACCCCGGGCTTCGACGGAAGCCGGGTGACAAAATCGCGGATAAGATCAGCACCGATGAGAGTTGGCGAGTCGGACATAGCCCTATTTAGGCGCTATAGACTGGTTTATCCACGTGCCCGTTCAATTTCCACGCCAACGCTGCGCGCATTGGGGATGATATCCGGCTTTTCAATACGCACCCGCGCCGCCGCCACCCGTTTGTCTTTTAAGCAGGTTTCGGCAAACTTCTCGGCCAGGGTTTCCACCAAATTCACATGACCTTCAGCCACGATGGCTTCACATTTTTTGACGATAATTTCGTAAGATACAACGTGGCTGATATCATCCGGCATCGGACTGTCAACCTCCTGCACCGATAAGTCGATATTCACCACAATGCGCTGTGGCTTAATTTTTTCAGCATCGTGAATGCCAATGAGTGCCAACATCGTAAGATCACGCACAAATACATGGCGAATATGGCCTCCTGCACTTGCTACATGATGACTTATTTTAGACTTTTCCATCATTAAATCACCTCACCCATTTCCCTGGTGTTCCATAGCAAATGCTGGCCCGAATCCAGCGCAATCATTTGCCCGGTTAACCCCGATTGCGACAATATAAAGGAAACGGCGGCGGAAATTTCAGCAGGCGACACACCATGTCGCAAAAGCGTGTTAGCTTCATCTCGGGTGTGTTCTTCGGTGCTCATGCCCTTGGGCGGCAAAACAGGGCCTGGGCCAATGGCATTCACACGGATGTTCGGGGCCAACGCTTGCGCCAACGTACGCGTTGCAGTCCACAATGCTGATTTGGATACC
>JAYVCU010000221.1:0-5890 GCA_043749835.1 Hyphomicrobiales bacterium | reverse complement strand
ATCCATAGCGTTTCACCATCAAGGCCTCCTTCAAGAAGGCTCCCTATGAATCACGCTTCAACTGATTTGCGAATCCCCTAATTGACGACACGCCCTAGCAAAAATCTGATTGTTAAGTCAGCGGAAGAGTTGAATTGAGTTTGAAGCATGAGCACGAAATTTGATATCACTGGCATTGTGGCAGACCATTTCGGTACCTTGGTGGACTACTCCACTGGCGATCGTAACTACATGGATTTGTGCATACAGTTTCTTTTGCCGGCAATTATTGTGCTGCTTTATTGGCATTTTGCACCTTCTCTCTGCAATGGTGTTGGGCAGTCGATTGATCAAGCAGTGATTGCAGCGTTCTCGATTTTTACTGCGTTACTGTTTAATCTCCAAGTTATGATGATGGGGCTTCTCTCTTCTTCCAATAATTCGGTTGAATTACCTCAATCAGGGTCCGGCACTGAACCTAATTTGGAAAACCAAGCACTTGCAAGTAGGAAGATTAAAGGAAAAAGAGATTTTATAACGGAAATTTTCTATAATATTTCCTACGCAATTTTGGTGGCAATTACGCTCGTTGGCGTCTCAATTGTGATTATCTTTTTTGATCTGTCGTCCTTTTTTCTTTTGAAGTTTGTGGAAGTTTATTTGGTATCCCATTTTCTTTTAGTAGGATTGATGGTTTTGAAACGTACGCATTCGCTGTTTACTCATTTCTAATTTATAGCTTCTAGCAATACGTTCCTAAGTGGCAGTATTCCCCTTTGAAAGCCAATTCGAACGAAGTGGAGGATGCTGTCGACTTCGTTCCGACCCAAAAAAGCAAAATATTCCGTGACTCATTATCCGCCTTTTGCTGCATAAAGGTTTGGTGAAGGGCCTATGTTGCTAAAAAGTCACAAAAATAGATTTAAATCCTATCACTCTTTCGCATTCCTACAACTGCTCTATATTCCTCCCTCAGTCGGACCCAAACAAAGGAGGGGACATTGTCGACAGCGTCTCTACATTGCCGGGTCTTTCTGCAGCGCCTGCAGGGGTTAAGGTTTAACGCGCCTTTCCCTTCCGGCTGCTTTTTGGCAGAACCTCGAGCACTACAACTTGAGCGGCTTCAATGGCTAACGAATTTAGCGGTAATGAGATAGGCGTTTATGGGACATATCTTGCGGCGATACAGTGCCACCGGACGAAACTCTGTCGCATCATTTGCCTTGTTAGAAAGCTGGATCCCCGCGCTCGCGAGGATGACGGGGGTGGGGTGGTATGCAGGCAATGTCGCTGATGAAACCGCCGCCGCAGGATTACGTCGAACTGCGCTAAGGGTTTTTCGCGTCATCCCTAGTGTCGTAATAGGGGGGTGCAACGGTCTGACGATTCTATTATCCTCTGCGTAATTCCGGGGAGACTATCCAGTGCCAGATCGTTCGAAAATTTCCGATGCGCTGTTTGCGGATGAGCAGGCTTTAGTTACTGCGCTTGCCGCAGCAGCAACACTCGCGCCCGATGATACGGCGCGGGTTACACGGTTGGCGGCGGACATCGTTGAAGGGGTGCGGGCCAATGTGCACAGCCAATCTGGCATTGATGCGTTCATGCAGCAATTTTCGCTGACCTCCGAAGAAGGCGTGGTGCTGATGTGTTTGGCGGAGGCACTGCTGCGCGTGCCGGATGCGGAAACGGCTGACCGACTGATTGCCGATAAACTGGCGGGGCGTGATTGGGCTGATCATGTGGGGCAATCACAATCGCTGTTTGTCAATGCTTCGGCCTGGGGCCTGATGCTGACCGGGCGTTTTGTTGAACTGGGGCGCGAGGCGAAGAACAGGCCGTCATCATTTGTGAAAAAGCTGATTGGCAAATCGGGTGAGCCTGTGGTGCGCGCTGCCATGAAGCAGGCCATGCGCATTATGGGTGGGCAATTTGTGCTTGGTCGCACCATCGCCGAAGCCCTGCGCAATGGGGCCAGGGATGCAACTGCGCTGACACGGTTCTCGTTTGATATGCTTGGCGAGAGTGCGATGACGGCGGCTGATGCCGAACGGTATTTTACATCTTATGAAAAGGCCGCTGAGACGATTGGTGAAACGGCGAAGTTAGGCGGCGATGTATTTGCGCAGCCGTCGATCTCGGTGAAACTGTCCGCGTTGCATCCGCGTTATGAGGAGAAAAACAAAGCCGAATGCATTGAGCCGATTGTCGCTAAAATGCTGCGTCTCTGCCTCATCGCCAAAGCGCGCAATATGGGCTTGACCATTGATGCGGAAGAGGCTGCGCGGCTGGATATTTCACTCAGCGTTTTGGAGTTGCTTGCGGGCAAACCGGACTTAAAGGGTTGGAACGGCTTAGGTCTTGCGGTGCAAGCCTATAGCCGCCGCGCCAGGCCGGTGTTGGAATCGCTGGCGGCGTTGGCGCATGAAACGGGCCGCGTGCTGCCGGTGCGTTTGGTTAAAGGTGCTTATTGGGATACTGAAATCAAGCGCGCCCAAGAAGGTGGGTTTGAAAGCTTCCCGGTGTTTACGCGCAAAGTCTCCACCGATGTCAGTTATCTGGCGTGTGCGCGTTATATGCTGGGCCGGGTCGATTGTTTTTATCCGCAATTTGCTACGCATAATGCGCAGACGATTGCCGCGGTGCATGTGATGGCAGGGGCAAATCGCATGTTTGAATTCCAACGCCTGTTCGGCATGGGCGAGGCGCTTTATGACCGCGTGGCGCAAAGCGAAATCAAACAACCCATTCGCATTTATGCACCTGTGGGCAGCCATGAAGATTTGCTGGCCTATCTGGTGCGGCGCCTGTTGGAAAATGGGGCTAATACATCGTTCGTGAACCGCCTGGCGGACCGCCATGTGGAGGTTGCTGCGATTGTGCAGAATCCGGTGGACCGTGTGCGGGCATTGTCGCCTATTGCCAATCCTAGAATCCGTAACCCTGCCACACTCTTTGATGACCGCATCAATGCACGTGGTGTGGCGCTTTGGCATAGTGCGGCGCGGGCCAGCGTGATGCAGGGTATCAGTCTGGCCTCGGCTGACGCTTACCAGGCTTATCCACTCATCAACGGTAAAATTATGCGTAGCGGTGAGGAGCGTAACATTACGTCACCGCAAGACCGATCACTTAGTGTCGGCCGCGTGGTTGAAACACACGATGACGCTATTACATGTGCTATGGACCATGCGGCCAAGGCGCAACAGGCCTGGTGCCAGATGGGTGGTTCGGCGCGGGCGGCAATTTTAGAACGTGCGGCTGATCTTTATGAGAAAAAGCGTAACGCATTTTTCTCACTGCTCATTCGTGAAGCAGGAAAAACCCTGGACAATGCCCAAGCTGATTGGCGCGAAGCGGTGGATTTTTTACGTTATTATGCGCAACGCGCCCGGAGCGAATTTGAGCACCCTCAAACTTTACCCGGCCCGACGGGTGAGCAAAACGAATTGAGCTTGCATGGTCGCGGTGTGTTCGCCTGTATCTCGCCGTGGAATTTCCCACTGGCTATTTTCACAGGACAAGTGGCTGCCGCACTTGCATCGGGCAATGCTGTCATCGCCAAACCTGCTGAGCAAACGCCGCTTATTGCATATCTTGCCATTCAGTTGCTGCACGAGGCTGGTGTGCCTGGTGGTGTGCTGCATTTTCTGCCGGGCTCGGGTGCACGCATCGGTGCAAAACTTTTAAGCAATGCCAAGCTTGCCGGCGTTGCGTTTACCGGTTCCAACGCTACGGCTACGGGTATTGCCAAAACCTTGGCCAACAAGCCTGGCCCTCTGGCCACGCTCATTGCTGAAACGGGCGGGATGAACGCCATGATCGTGGACAGCACAGCCTTGGCCGAACAGGCGGTGCGTGACGTGGTGGCATCGGCATTTGACAGTACGGGGCAGCGCTGTTCAGCGGCACGCATTTTGTTTGTGCAAGATGATGTGGCGGTGCGCGTGATTGAAATGCTGCGCGGTGCCATGGATGAATTACGCATCGGTGATCCAATGGATTACGCCACTGATGTTGGCCCGGTGATTGATGAGGCAGCGCGCGGCAAACTGGAAGCGCATAAAGTGTTAATGGCCAAGACAGGCAGAACAATCTCTAATCTGGCCCTGCCGCAAGCTTGCGCTCGTGGAAGTTTTGTTGCGCCCGCTGCTTATGAACTGGCTGATCTTGCGCCACTGACACAAGAAGTATTCGGCCCCATCCTGCATGTGGTGCGCTATCAGGCTTCACATCTTTCAAATGTTATTGAAGCGTTGAATGAAAAAGGATACGGCCTCACCCTTGGCCTTCACACCCGTATCGAAGACACAGTCGATCTCGTGCGAAGGGCGGCACGTGTCGGCAATCTTTATGTTAATCGTAATCAGATCGGGGCTGTGGTTGGCGCACAGCCATTCGGTGGTGAAGGCTTATCCGGCACCGGCCCCAAAGCTGGTGGCCCGCATTACTTACAGCGCTTCGCAGTGGAGCGCGTGCTTTCACGCGACACCACTGCATCTGGCGGAAATTCATCGCTGATGGCGATGGGGGACTGAACGTTAAATTACCAGCTGCCGATATTTGGCATCGACGCCCATGGTTCTGCAATCGGCAAATGCGTATCTTCACCGCGTTGCAGAACTTCAATTGAAATCCCGTCAGGTGTTTTGATGAAGGCCATACGACCTTCACGCGGTGGGCGATTGATGACAACGCCATGCTTCATCAACATCGCGCAATAATCGTAAATGTTATCAACGGCGATGGCGAGATGGCCAAAGTTGCGTCCACCGGTATAAACCTCCGGATCCCAATTATAAGTCAGTTCAACGGGGCAATCGGGCGATTCAGGGCAAGCCACAAATACCAAAGTGAAGCGGCCCTTTTCACTCTCATGGCGGCGCTGTTCGACAAAGCCCAAGATGCGCGTAAAAAAATCGAGTGATTTATCCAGATCCGAAACGCGAATCATCGTGTGTAGATATTGCATAGTGTAAGTGCTCCTGTTTTTCGTGTTGCGGCCAAGATCAACACCGAATCGCATGATGTCATATGCTAAATTTTGCGCAATGCGCGTGCGATAGCAGGTTTGCGCGGGCTAATTGCATATATACCCAAAAGTTTCGTAATGGTGTGCTATAATCATGCGCCAGAATGATTCACGTGCTAAAATCGCGACTTGTTTGCAACAGTTGTACACTTAACGCAGGCGTGTCGACCTAAATCACCATGGTTCGCACAGCTTCCTCTGTACAAAGCAGAAAGATTTGATCAATTTGGGAGTTATAGGAGCGGGGAGGCTACTCGCTTCAAGGGATGGGTTGGGTCTATACATGTCGGAAGCGGCTAAATTTGAAGGCGCTGTAAATGCGTCTGTGGGAATTGATAACGAACACGGTGTTACAATTATCCGTGTTGATGGACTGGTAAAATGGTTTGATATTGGCCGTGGTTATGGCTTCATCATTCCAGATAATGGTTTGCCAGATATATTGTTGCACCTGAGTTGCTTGAAGCGCGATGGTTTTGATGCACCGCTGGAAGGCTCACGTGTGGCGTGTGAAGTAGCGGCGCGCCAAAAAGGCTTCCAATGTTTGCGGGTGTTGAGTGTTGATCATTCAACCGCCATCCATCCGGTTGAGCGGCCTGCCAAAACCCATAATCCAGTTACTGCAAAAAGTGCCTGGGTTCGCGCGCGCGTGAAATGGTTTAACCGCATGCGCGGCTTTGGTTTTGTTACTGAGGGTGAAGGCCAGGGCGATATATTTGTGCATATGGAAATTTTGCGCAAGACAGGTATTGCTGAGCTTGTACCAGAAACCTGGATTTATGTTCGCTATGGTGATTCAAACCGTGGTAAAATGGCTGCCGAAGTGCGTATGAGCCTTGAAAACGGCCCGCCGCATACGAACTGAGGTTAACGTCCGAG
>JAYVCU010000220.1:0-2176 GCA_043749835.1 Hyphomicrobiales bacterium | reverse complement strand
GTGAGAAGCCCGCCATCAGCCTGGATGGCTTGGCCGCTGGTGTAAGGCAGTAGGCCATTGGCCAGCGTGACGGCGATGCGGGCCACTTCATCTGGTCTGCCGAAGCGTTTGATCACGGTCAGGCCGTTGTCGATCAATGCATCATATTTAGCCTTTGAAGGCTTCACCATATCTGTGTCAATAAAACCGGGTTGAATTTCATAAACACCAATGTCCTCGTCCGATAACCTTGCTGCAAAAAGCTTTGACATCATCGATGCGCCGGCTTTTGAAATGCAGTATTCGCTTCGTTCAATTGAAACGGCCGTCGCATTGGCCGAGGTTATGGTGATGATAGAGCGATGGCAGGTTGCAGCAGTACCGCGCACACGTTTGGCAAAGGCTTGGGTAAGAAAGAATGTGCCACGGGTGTTAATATCCATACAATAATCGAATGCTTCGGGTGTAACGTCTAACAAATCACCGCGCAGTTTCACGGAGACGCCGGCGTTGTTCACCAACGTTGTAAGGAAGCCGATGGCTTTTTCTGCTGCGTTCAACATGGTGTCGTGTGATGTGATATCGCCGATGTCGCAAGCCAGTGCCACGGCTTTCACACCCTTGGCCTTTGCCTCTGCAACTACTTCATTTAACGTCGGTGATATTTCCAGATCTACGGCAGCTAGGTCATAACCTTCTGCCGCAAGCGCTAGTGCAATTGCCTTACCCATACCGCGCTGAGCGCCGGTCACAATTGCTGCCCCCATTAAGCGGCCTTTTTCATAGCGATTAAAGCTTCTGGACGGCACAGCGCATGCGTGATCACATCGATATTGAACGCCAGTCTTGCCTGGCGTGCGGCGTCAGTCATCAATGAGCGGTTGTATACAATTTCACCAGTGTGTTGATTGGTGAGGTAATGATAGCCCAAGCCAGCCAATGCGATCAAAACCTGAACCGCGTCCAAACCGCTCCGAAATACGCCGGCGTTGACGCCGCGTTCCAACAACCGTTCCATGCGTTTGACAAAACCTTTATTGAGAAGTTCAAGGCGCGGTGATTTTTTTAGAAACATGGCTCTGTGGAGATTCTCCGTGCTGACCAAGGAGATAAATTCAGGGTTTTCAAGATAGTAATTCCACGTAAATTCCATCAACCGTCGTAAGGCCAACAGTGGTGGGTCGTTCTCAATTTCCAATGCTGCTTCTGCAGCGCGAAATTTAGCGTAAGCTTCTTCCAGCACCACACGGTAAAGCGTCTCCTTATTGCCAAAGTAGTGATACATCATGCGTTTTTGCACTTTGGCGCGGGCCGCGATCACGTCAACGCGGGCGCCGCCAAGACCCATTTTGGCAAACTCTACCGTAGCTGCTGCCATGATGCGAAGCTTGGTTTTATCCGGGTCTCGAAGTTGTTTTTTGGCTTTGGACAAAGTGGGCTCTTGAAATAACCAAATAGTTATTTATGATTAGTTCAACTGGTTGGGTAACGCAAGTATGTATGACTATATTATCGTGGGCGGGGGTTCGGCAGGCTGCGTTCTTGCGGCACGGTTGAGCGAGACTGATGCGACCATTCTATTGCTGGAAGCTGGGCCAACAGACACGAACCGCTATATCCACATGCCAGTGGGCTTTGCCTTCTTGACGAGCGGGCCTTTGACATGGGGTTATGAAACGTCTCCTTTGCAACATGCCAACAATCGCACCGCTGTTTACCCTCAAGCGCGCGTGCTTGGCGGTGGGTCTTCCATCAATGCGGAAATTTACACACGGGGGTGCCCGGAAGATTATGATACGTGGGCCAGTGAAGATGGCTGCACAGGTTGGGGCTCAAAAGATTTGCAACCCTATTTTGTGAAATCCGAGGGCAACACGCGCCTTTGCGGCCCTGACCATGGTGTTGACGGACCACTCACTGTTTCGGATAATGTGCCCAACGTGGTGAGTCAAGCTTACGTGCAGGGATGCATAGATATTGGTATGCCGTTCAATCCGGATTTCAATTCGGGCAAGCAGGCTGGCACCGGGTTTTATCAAACCACAACGCGCAATGGCCGCCGTTGCTCAGCTGCTGTGGCGTATTTAAAACCTGTGATGAAACGTAAGAACCTCACAGTGAAAACCGATATCTCGGTGTTGCGCATCATTATTGAAAAAGGTCGCGCTACAGGAGTTGAAGTTTTAGAACGTGGTCA
>JAYVCU010000219.1:0-2498 GCA_043749835.1 Hyphomicrobiales bacterium | reverse complement strand
TGCAGTGTAACTTAAATCCACCACGCCTAAACCTGCACCAAGATAAAATTGGACGGGGCCCGTGTCGTTCACATGGAAAATTGCGTTGCCCATCAAGCTGAGGCTTGAAAGCGTGTTGGTTGAACAACAGTTATAGCTCGAACTCGTGTACATCACGTCAGCTTCAAGCGAGACCTGCGGAGCAATGTAATAGCCCAAAGCAGCCGCACCAGCAAATCCCGTATTCATGTTGTAGTAGGCTCCGCCCCAATATTGAGGTGCCTCCAAATTTACGCCGCCCAATAACTTGGCATAAATCCCGTCTTCGGCGAAGGCCGTGGTCGACATCAGTCCTAAAAGTGCCCCTGTAACCAGTAACTTTTTCATAGCAACTCCCCTCTGTTTAGCCCTTGAACTCTTGGTTAGCTAATTGTCGATTTGCCGGTGAAGCAAGATGCTTTGGCTTTTAACTGCTTGGTGCCGCAACAAGCGACATTCTTCTAGTGTGATCTTAACTCGCGGATCACTTTGGCAAACAATTTCAAAGCATGATAGCCAACAATGCCCGCAACACCCAACGCGACGACTGGGTCGAGCCAGTAGTATCCGTTAAGGGCAAGCATTATTGCGCCAGCTATCGCAACGCTTGCCGCAGCGGCGGCGTCAGCTATCGTATCAAGCATGACGGCCTGCATATTTAAATCTTCGTCTTGCCCGTCACCGCCAAGAATAAATGCACCCACTATCATAACAACAGAGGCGATTGCGCTGACGATGACCACGGGCAGTGCGTCAATCTCATAAGTCTGGGCAAATAAGCGCCGCAGTGCTTCAACGCCAACAATAACTGTAACTGCCAAAAGCAAGACAACATTGGTGAGTGCAGCCCAAGACGTTATTTTCGGAAAGCCAGCGGGATGGCGGCTCAACCACAAAGCCAACAGGCTTATACCAATGGCTGCGGCATCGGCCAGATAATCACCGCCAGCCGCTAACACACCGAGAGAATGCGACGACAATCCCACAATGACAAGGCCCGCAATCATCGCAAGATTAAGAACGAGAACCAGTATCAGTCGTTTTTCTTGTGACATGAAGAGCTTTACCAACGTTCAGATGGTGCCGGGGTTCAGCTTCCCTTCCCCCAAATAGGGAAGGGCAATTTGAATTAAGCCGCTACAGCAATCTTCGAATTATTTCGCCACAACAAGAACGCCGATGCTGCCATGATCAACGCAATGCCGACCCACAAATTACCTTCGGGCAAATAATGGAACGCTATAAAACCAGCGATCACATTAAAGGGCAGGCGCAGATCATCAAAGGGTTGCAGGAACGAAGCATCGGCCTTTGAATAGGCTTTGGTGAGGAAATACTGTGCCACGAATTGAATGGCACCGCCCACCAGCAACAGCCACAAAATACTACCATGCGGCCATTCGAAGCCTGCATAGGCTGATAGACCAAAATTGATGGGTGAGAGCAACAACAACAACCACATGGTGATGGTTTCCGAAGACTCCGTGCCTGTGAGTTTCTTGGTCATCAGCGAAGCTGCACCCCATAACACGGCTGCTGCGATGGGAGCAAGTGACCATGTGTTGAAACCTGTGTTCCACGGTTGCAACACAATCATTGCGCCCACAAAGCCAATCACGGCAGCAATCCACCGATCAACGTTGACGTCTTCGCCTAGAAAGAATGTCGCCCCAATTAAAATGAAAAACGGTGATGTCATTACCAAGGCAATCACCTGCCAAATCGGAACCCCGTGTGCCAGGCCCATAACGAAGGCTTGCACGCCGAGTGCCGAAAGAACAACGCGAATAATATGCAACACAGGTTGAGTGGTCTTCATCGCGCTCAAACCATTGCGCCAGATGAAGGGCAGGGCCACAATCAGCCCGATAAAATACTGCCAGAAGGCATCAGATTGTGGCTTGAAGCCCAAGCCGCCATAGGATGCATCACCCGTGACAGTTTGTGTAATCACATTAATCGCTGCAAACGCGATGCCAGCGCCCACCATATAGGCGGCACCTTTGAGTGGTGTAGAAATTCCGGATATCTGATCCATGTAGGTCGTCCCTTCTATTGGCCGCAAAGCGCAAGCTTTGTCGGCAACATGAATCAGGACGCATACCCGCAATGCGTCAGCACTGTCGGGAAGCCGTGTCGCATTAGCGATGCGGCCCGTTAGCTCTTTCATCCGGACTATACCGTCGGCCCTGGAGTCTCACCAGATCTGCTGACCTCCCTTCACAATAAAGGAAGCGCTCGCGGGCTCTACCGCCGGTGGGGACTTGCACCCCGCCCTGAGTTTGCCGGACTATTCCGGCAACGCTCAGATAGTATGCGCCCGCCGCCCTTGCAAGCACTATGAACCACCGCTAAGGCCCAAGCACCATGACCACGCCGCGCAAACCACCCACCGCTAAATCCGCTGCCCGGTTGGGTGCCGTACAAGCACTTTATCAGATGGATTTGAGCGCCAGTGACGTGGGCGAAACACTGGCACA
>JAYVCU010000218.1:0-23927 GCA_043749835.1 Hyphomicrobiales bacterium | reverse complement strand
GAAAAACTCGGCGAAGTAATGCAGGGCGCAAATGGCTGAAGCATTTGCCGTAGGCCAACCACCAGATGGTCCATGGACGAACTTGATCCATCCATCTAGTCCATGCCAGTTATAAATTTAAGGCTGTATTTAACGAAATTTTATTTCGTTTTATACTTGTTAATCGTTATTTCCTTGTCTATCAAATCAATTTGGCGTAAAAGAACGACAGCACACCTGTCCCTTTCCTGAGGAGGAAGATCCATGGCGCAACAAAATTTCCTGCCCGAAGGCATGAAGCCAGCTCATGGTCTTTATGATCCGCGCAACGAACATGATGCTTGCGGCATTGGCCTTTATGCCAACATCCACAATAAGAAGAGTCACGAAATCATAACACGTGGTCTCGATATTCTGCGCAATTTAGAGCATCGCGGTGCCGTGGGCGCAGACCCAAAAGCCGGCGATGGCGCTGGTATTATGATCCAAATTCCGCATGATTTCTTTGTGTTTGAAGCTCAAAAAGCTGGCTTTTCACTGCCTTTTGCTGGCCAATATGGTGTCGGGTTCCTCTTCATGCCCCGCCAACCCGCTTTGCGCCAAGACATCGAACGCATCTGGCGCGAAACCGCCAGCGACGAAGGCTTGAAGGTTTTGGGCTGGCGCGATGTACCGGTGGATCAATCGGTACTGGGTTATTCGGTGAAAAATACAGAACCTTTCCACCGCCAGATCTTTATCGGCAAAGGCCCTACAATTCGCTCGGAAGAGCAGTTTGAGCGCAAACTTTTTGTCTGCCGTAAAGTTGTGTCAAACCGCATCCACGAAGTTTTGGACGAAAAGGCCCGCACTTATTATTCCGTCTCAGTCTCTTGTCGCACTATTGTCTACAAGGGCCTGGTTCTGGGTAAGGATGTATCGGAATACTATCTCGATTTGAAAGATGAGCGTTTGCAATCGGCCTTCGCACTGGTGCATCAACGCTTCTCCACCAATACCTTCCCCAGCTGGCCCTTGGCGCATCCTTACCGATTTGTTTGTCACAACGGCGAAATTAACACCGTTCGCGGTAACTTTAACTGGATGGCGGCACGCCAGGCAAACATGAAGTCCGATGTGCTGGGCGGCGACTTGGAAAAGCTTTGGCCCATTTCTTTTGAAGGCCAGTCTGACACAGCGATTTTTGACAACGCGCTGGAACTTCTTACCATGGGTGGCTATTCGCTGCCTCACGCCATGATGATGATGATCCCCGAAGCCTGGGCTGGCAATCCATTGATGGACGAAGATCGCCGCGCATTTTATGAACATCACGCTGCCATGATGGAACCATGGGATGGCCCGGCCGCGATGGTGTTCACCGATGGCAAATTGATCGGGGCCACGTTGGACCGCAACGGTTTGCGCCCATCGCGTTATCTCACGACAGAAGATGGCCATGTGATGTTAGCCTCTGAAATGGGTTGCCTGGATTTTGACGAAAGCAAGATCACCACCAAGTGGCGTTTACAGCCCGGCAAGATGTTGCTGATTGATCTTGAAAAGAAAGCTATCGTTTCAGACGAAGACTTGAAGAAGGAACTTTCAACAGCACATCCTTACAAGGAATGGCTGAAGCGCACCCAAGTGGTGCTGCGTGATTTGCCCAAGGCCAAGACTGCACGGCCCAAGATCACTGTTCCCTTGTTGGATCGTCAGCAAGCCTTTGGTTACACGAGGGAAGATCTATCTGTATTGATGGCGCCTATGGCTGAAACGGGCCAGGAAGCCGTGGGATCAATGGGCAATGACGCACCGATTGCGGCCCTGTCTGATCGCCCGAAAATGCTTGATACCTACTTCAAACAGAACTTCGCGCAGGTAACCAACCCACCAATTGACCCCATCCGCGAAGAATTGGTGATGAGCCTTGTGAGCTTCATCGGCCCGCGCCCAAACCTGCTGGACCTGAAGGGCACGTCCAAGCACATGCGCCTTGAAGTGTCGCAACCCATCCTCACCAATGAAGAATTGGAACGCATTCGAAACATCGGTTCAGTGCGTGACAATCCGTTCCGCACGGCAACGTTAGATATCACTTATGATGTGGCTAACGGTGCGGGTTATATGGCGGCCGCTTTGGACAGCGTATGCATGTTGGCCGAACGGGCAGTGAGCGATGGCTATAATATTATCATCCTGTCTGATCGTGCCGTGTCGGCCGAGCGTGCACCCATTCCTGCATTGTTGGCGACATCTGCTACGCATCATCACTTGATCCGCAAAGGCTTGCGAACGCTTGTCGGTCTCGTAGTGGAATCAGGAGAGCCACGCGAAGTGCATCAATTTGCAACGCTCGCTGGCTATGGCGCAGAAGCAATCAATCCATATCTGGCTTTTGAAACACTGGAAGCGATGCTGCCAACGTTGGACGAAAAGGTTTCTGCCTATGAAGCTGTGAAGCGCTACATCAAGGCCATTGACAAGGGCCTGATGAAAGTGATGTCGAAGATGGGCATCAGCACTTATCAATCCTATTGTGGGGCACAGATTTTTGACGCGATCGGTCTTTCAACTGAATTTGTGAAGAAGTATTTCACCGGCACTGCCACGCAAATTGAAGGCGTGGGCCTTGCCGAAATTTCGGAAGAAGCGTTCCGCCGCCACGAAGATGCCTTCGGTCTTAATCCCATTCTTACGACGTCACTGGATGTAGGTGGTGACTATGCCCAACGTGTGCGCGGTGAAGCCCATGTGTGGACGGCTGAAACGGTTTCAAGCCTGCAACACGCGGTGCGGGGCAATTCGTCTGAAAAGTACAAAGAATATGCCCGCCTGATCAATGAGCAGAATGAAAAGCTGAAAACTATTCGCGGCCTGTTCCGCATCAAGACAGCTGAAGACATGGGCAGGCGGTCAATAGCGATTGAAGAAGTCGAATCTGCCAAAGATCTTGTCCGGCGCTTTTCAACAGGTGCCATGTCTTATGGCTCCATCAGCCGCGAAGCCCACACCACTTTAGCTATTGCCATGAACCGCATTGGCGGCAAATCCAACACCGGTGAGGGCGGCGAAGAATCGGATCGCTTCAAGCCACTGCCAAATGGCGATTCGATGCGCTCGGCCATCAAGCAAGTGGCCTCTGGCCGCTTTGGCGTAACCACCGAATATCTTGTCAACTCTGACATGATGCAAATCAAAATGGCGCAAGGTGCAAAGCCTGGCGAGGGCGGGCAGTTGCCCGGCCACAAGGTTGACTCAGTCATTGCCAAGGTGCGGCATTCTACGCCGGGTGTTGGTTTGATCTCGCCACCGCCACATCATGATATCTATTCCATCGAAGATTTGGCACAGCTGATTTATGATTTGAAAAACGTCAACCCCACTGGCCTCGTATCAGTGAAGCTGGTGTCGGAAGTTGGAGTTGGCACAGTCGCTGCAGGTGTTTCCAAAGCTCATGCGGATCATGTCACCATCTCTGGCTATGAAGGTGGCACGGGTGCATCACCTTTAACTTCCATCAAGCACGCTGGTTCGCCATGGGAAATCGGCTTGGCCGAAACCCAGCAGACTCTGGTTGCCAATGATTTGCGTGGGCGCATTGCTGTGCAAGCTGATGGTGGCATCCGCTCTGGCCGCGATGTATTGGTTGCAGCATTACTGGGCGCTGATGAAATCGGCTTTGCCACAGCGCCACTGATCGCTGCAGGCTGCGTTATGATGCGCAAGTGCCATTTGAACACCTGTCCTGTAGGAGTTGCAACGCAAGACCCAGAACTGCGCAAGAAGTTCAAAGGCCAGCCAGAACATGTGATCAACTTCTTCTTCTTTGTTGCTGAAGAATTGCGTCACCTGATGGCGTCGATGGGTATTCGGAAATATGAGGAATTAATTGGTGCCACCGAATGGTTGGACACCACAAAAGCCATTGCCCACTGGAAGGCCAAAGGTCTCGACTTTAGCAAGCTGTTTGCCAAGGCTGATGTAACGGGCCCGGTCGCTACCAAACATGTGTCCAAGCAAGATCACCGCCTCGATAAAATCCTGGACCGTGAGTTGATCGCCAAGGCCATGCCCGCACTGGAAAAGGGTGAGAAGGTTGTGATCGAAACCAAGATCAGAAACCGCGACCGCACGGCAGGTGCTATGCTTTCTGGCGAGGTGGCAAAACGTTACGGCCATGACGGCTTGCCGGAAGACACCATCTTGGTGAAACTCTTCGGCACATCGGGCCAAAGCTTTGGTGCATGGGCAGCACGCGGCGTAACCCTTGATCTTACGGGCGAAGGCAATGACTATGTGGGCAAGGGCCTTTCGGGCGGCAAGATCATCATCAAGCCAAATGAAAATGTAGGCTTTGTGCCTGAGCGTTCCATTATCGTGGGCAACACTGTGCTTTACGGTGCCATTACCGGCGAGGCTTATTTCCGCGGCGTGGCGGGTGAACGCTTTGCCGTGCGCAACTCTGGCGCTGTTGCTGTCGTTGAAGGCACCGGCGATCATGGCTGCGAATATATGACGGGCGGCTGCGTGCTGGTGATCGGCCAAACTGGCCGCAACTTTGCCGCTGGCATGTCTGGCGGCGTGGCCTATGTGCTTGATGAAGATGGCAGCTTCGAGAAGCGCTGCAACCTATCCATGGTTGACCTTCAACCCATACCTGAAGAGGAAGAGTTGATTGAGAGAATCCAGCATCATGGCGGTGATCTTGAATCGCATGGCTTGGTGGATATCACCAGCCGCATGGATAAGAACGATGCCGCGCGCATTCATGAACTGTTGGCACGGCATTTGAAATATACAGGCTCAACGCGTGCAGCGAACATTCTGAATGATTGGGCTAACTATCTGCCCAAATTTGTGAAAGTCATGCCAGTTGAATATGCGCGCGCCTTAGCCGACTTGGAAAAGGCGCAAGAAAGCAGCAACGGCATGACCGTTGGCGTGAAGAGGAGCGCATGATTGATGGCCCTGACTGCCACACGACTCACGATTCATGCGGCGGATATGTTGCGTCGTCGCGGAATAGCATTGGAATGGGTGGAGGATACTTTACGCATGCCAACCGTTATAAAGCTGATGAAAGTGATCCAACTTTGAACCATGCGTTCGGACAAATTCAACAGGCTGGAGACAAATGGCTTAGGGTCGTCTATCGCATGGACAAACACACGCATTTAGTTGTCACAGCGTTTTTTGATCGGAACCAGGAGAAACGAAAATGAAAACCACTTACGATAAAGAAGCAAATGCCTTGTATGTGTATTTTTCAGACGAGAAAATCGTGAGCACTGAGGAACTGCGCCCTGGAATTATTCTTGATTTCGATGCCCTTGGCCGCATTGTTGGTATGGAAATGCTTGACGCTAAAACACAGCTTTCAGCCGCCGCCCTTGAATCTCTTGCTGCTGCATAAACGTTAGATATGGAACACGACAATGGGCAAAATTACCGGCTTTCTTGAAATTGACCGTCAAGAGCGCAAATATGCGCCAGCGGCTGACCGTGTGCGCAGTTACAATGAATTCTTCATTCCGCTCGGCGATGAAGGCACGAAAAAGCAAGCGGCGCGCTGCATGGACTGCGGCATTCCGTTCTGTCATACGGGTTGCCCCGTGAATAATCAGATCCCCGATTGGAATGATCTGGTTTATCATAATAACTGGGAAGAGGCCTCGCGCAACCTGCACAGCACGAACAACTTTCCGGAATTCACCGGCCGCGTTTGCCCGGCACCTTGCGAAACCTCCTGCACGCTGAACATTGATGATAATCCTGTTACAATCAAAACAATTGAGTGTGCCATTGTTGATAAGGCGTGGGAAAACGGCTGGGTAAAGCCAATGATTGCGCCCGAAAAGTCCGGCAAGAAGGTGGCTGTTGTTGGCTCCGGCCCTGCAGGCATGGCAGCGGCCCAACAGCTGGCAAGGGCTGGCCATGAAGTGCATCTGTTTGAAAAGAACGCCAAGGCTGGAGGCCTCATGCGTTACGGCATTCCTGATTTTAAAATGGAAAAACATCTGATCGATCGGCGTGTGACACAAATGGAAGGCGAAGGTGTGACCTTCCATTATGGTGCGCATATTGGTGTGACCCAGGATGCCAGGCAGCTGGCGGATTCATTTGACGCAGTGTTGCTGACAGGTGGTTCTGAAAAACCCCGCGATCTTCCCATCCCCGGGCGTGATCTTAATGGCGTTCACTACGCCATGGAATTCTTGCCCCAACAAAACCGCCGCGTGAGCAAGGAAAGCCCGCTGGATAATCGCCCGATACTGGCAAAGGATAAGCATGTTGTGGTGGTGGGCGGTGGTGATACGGGTTCAGACTGCATTGGCACATCAATCCGCCAAGGTGCGCTCTCGGTCACACAAATTGAAATTATGCCCAGGCCTCCTGAGAAGGAAAATAAAGCTCTGGTCTGGCCCAATTGGCCGATGAAATTGCGCACGTCTTCATCACATCTTGAAGGCGCTGAGCGCGACTTTGCGGTGCTGACCAAAAGCCTTGTCGGCGAAGATGGGCAAGTGAAAGTGTTGAAATGCGCCCGCCTTGGCTCCGACATGAAGGAAGTGCCTGGCACAGAATTCGAACTGAAAGCTGATCTTGTTCTGCTTGCCATGGGCTTTGTGCACCCCATCCATGAAGGTATGCTCAAAAGCCTTGGCGTGAAAATCGATGCCCGCGGCAATGTCGAAGGCAACGTAAAAGATTACAAAACCTCTGTTGACAAAGTGTTCAGCGCTGGAGACATGCGCCGTGGCCAATCGCTCGTCGTCTGGGCCATTCGGGAAGGCCGACAAGCTGCCCGCGCAGTTGACGAATTTCTGATGGGCGAAAGCACGCTGCCACGCTGATGGGTCGTCTTGAACTGTGAGCTATGCGACAAAGATCTTCGCCACACAGCTTTGATGCGCAAATTTGCAGTTACGAATACACCTATTGTGCCCATTGCGTAAAAATATAATGGCCTTCGTGGCCACGCTTAAAGCTATCGCCCCAGAAAAACGCCAAACCAGAATTAAAATCCCTCGTTCAACGTTACGAAAGTGAAACCATTTGCTCGCAACTTCAAAATTCCTTCCACCACGCCAGCGCCCGCTGGCTTAGCGGGTTGATTGATGTGCGCAATGATCACATCACCATCTTTGGCTTCGGCAATTGCTTTGGCAGCATGAACGGACGACCACAACGCTCCACCGTCACCCAGAATTGAAAAGCCAGCCGGTTTAAAATTCAGTGTACGGACTAACGCGAGCGATGCTTCAGTATATTGTGCTCCTGCTCCACGGTACCAGGTTGGTTTGGTGTTGAAAACTTCGTTTACTGCTGTTTCGCTACCTTCTATTTCGGTTTTTATGGCATCAGCTGATCCCGCCGCTTTAAGGCCGAAAAGCTGCATTGGAACATCAATCGCCGGCAAATGCTGAGCCCCATGGTTTTCAATTTCAAACAATTCCGAATGGGCCTTGAGGGTACCAATTGCATCTGGATTGTGTTTTAACCAGCGTGCAGTGACGAAGATGGTGGCTCTAATCTAGTTTTCTATCAAGGCGTTCAAAATGCGCTGATCCACTTTGCCCGTGCAGGCGTCAAATGTTAGCGCCACGCGACTGCCGCCATCATGAGGCTCCATCTGCATGTGGTATTCAATCAGTTTAGCCTTGGCATGTGCCGGCGCTGATAATGCAAACACCGTAATATAGAAAAAAGGGGCAAACTTCATGTTTGCCCCTTCCCGTGGGTTTGCAGTGAAATCAAGGCGGCGTTGCTCTTAATCGTTGGAACTGACATCCACAATGCCACCATTTGCATCAACATCAACTTCGACTGAGTGGCCATGTTTAAAGGCGGAATAAGCAAACACATCACCGCTGCAATCCATCGTGTGCACATGTTTGAAGCCATGATGACGCACAATGGCGCGACCCTGACCGCAAGTGATTCCGTCACTGCCATAGCCGCCGCCATATCCGCCACCACCCAAATTGACATTCAGATTAAAATCGGGACCTGATGGCGCAGGAGCAGGGGTTGGCGGCAATGGAAATGGCAAGGGCGTGATGATGGGGCAGGTGCCAAGAATTGCGCAGTTGATGAGAATTGGCTCCAACGGCATAGCCGAAGCAAGGGTCGAAAATGAAACAGCGGAAATGGCAAGTGCGGTTCCGAGGATGAGGGCTTTTGTAAACATGGTGCATCTCCAGTTGGTTTTAAAAACAGCCTGATAGCTGCTCATGAAACACACATTAGGCCGCGCCGTTTGAACTCAATCAGAACACGAAGTTCATCCAGCGTTCACTAATGTCGAGGATGAGAAATCCGTTTGTCATATCCGCCAACGTATGCTTATCTATGTGTAGGAGTTCACACATGGCAACCAACCTTGCATTAGATCAAAAACTTGTGAATCGGGCACTTTCTGTTAGTGGCGAAAAGACGAAGCGTGCTGCGGTTACGCGTGCACTTGAAGAGTTTGTCGCCCGAAGAAAGCAAAAGGAAATGGCTGATCTTCTTGGCAAGTTGGATTACAATCACGAATTCGACTACAAGGTCGAACGGTCGCGCTAATGGCGCTTTTTGTCGACACTTCGGTGTGGTCGTTAGCGTTTCGCCGTGATGGTAATTTGGAAGCGCCTCAAGTCAAAAAATTGATGCGTTCTCTGTCGCAAGACGAGATGGTGTTATCCACAGGTATGGTTTTACAGGAATTGCTGCAAGGCTTCGATGGACCAAAAGCCCGAGTAACTTTACTTTCACATTTTAAGGCAATTCCAATGATCTGGCCGACGCTTCAAGATCATACCGCTGCCGCAGATTTGCGCAATTTGTGCAGGCGCAGCGGTATTCAGTGCGGCACGATTGATGCGCTGTTGTCGCAATTATGCATTCGCGCCAATGTTGAAATTCTGACAACTGACAATGACTTTGGTCATATTGCCAAACATTCACCTCTTAAAGTCTGGCAGCACTGATCAATTTCCCAAAATTGCACGTTCCAAAACATCCAGGCCTTCATTCAACACCAAGTCTGGTGCTGTCAGCGGCGTAAGCAACCGAATGGTATTGGCATAAACACCGCAGCTTAAAATCAGCAGGCCGCGTTCCAGGCATTTTGTGGTCAGCGTTTTTGTGGCCGCTGCATCGGGTTCATCTCCGCCATGTTTGGTCACCAGTTCAAAAGCGCACATTGCACCAAGGCCGCGGATATCACCCATCGGCATGCCTTTGCCTTGAGCCTTAATTGAATGCAGGCGCTTCATAATCGTCTCACCTTGCTTTAAAGCTTTTGCCAACAGATGTTCCGTTTCAAAGGCCTCGAATACGCCCAAGGCCGCAGCGCAGGCGATGGCATTACCAGCATAAGTGCCACCGATAGCACCAGGGTCTGGTGCATCCATGATTTTAGCTTTGCCAACAACAGCAGCAAGCGGGAAGCCGCCAGCCAAAGATTTGGCAACCGTCATCAAATCCGGCTCCACACCAAAATGCTCCATGGCGAAGAATTTTCCAGTGCGACCGAAACCCGATTGTATTTCATCAGCGATCAACAAAATGCCGTGCTCATCACACAGCTTGCGCAAGCGCACCATTAATTCCTTTGGCGCGACGTAAAACCCGCCTTCGCCCTGCACCGGCTCAATGATAATCGCCGCCACGCGCTGGGGCTCCACATCGCATTTGAACAACAGCTCAATGGCGTGAATGGAATCCTCAACACTGATGCCGCGATGTTCCACCGGGAAAGGCACATGCCAAATGCCTGCAGGCATGGGGCCGAACTTGGCTTTGTACGGCAGCACCTTGCCGGTGAGCGCCATTCCCAAAAGCGTGCGGCCATGAAAGCCACCATGGAATGCAATTACATCGCTGCGGCCGGTGTAGGCGCGCGCATACTTAATTGCATTTTCCACGGCCTCCGCACCTGTGGTCACCAAGGCGGATTTTTTCTCGCCAGAGATCGGCGCAACTGCGTTGAGTTTTTCGCACACTTCAATGAACGGTGTATAGGGCATCACCATGGCGCAGGTGTGGGTTACCTTTTCAAGTTGCTCATAAACCCGCTTCATCACCAACGGGTGGCGGTGGCCAGTGTTGACCACGGCAATGCCGCCACCAAAGTCAATATAACGGTTACCTTCAATATCCCAGATTTCGGAATTCTCGGCCTTCTCAGCCATCACAGCTGCACTCATGCCGATGGCGCGCGAAACCGCTTTGGTGCGGCGTTCAACCCAAGCTTTGTTTGATCCGGCAGGTTCACGGGTGATGGGTGCATTCATGATCTCAATCTCCTAGGTGACGTGAAATTATCGTATTGACCGCACAGCTGTAAAGGCTTTTGGTGGAGTCAAATGAATGAACCCTCCTGGCACGACAAGCAATATCTCCCCAGCCTTTCAATCCCCAATGCGAATGCGATTTTTGAAAGCTGGAAACTCCGCGCTGCGGCCACCCGCGCCAAGCTGCCGTTCAAAGCCGACATTGCTTATGGCTCGCACCCACGCGAGATACTGGATTTCTATCCAGCAACAAACGCTCAGGGTTGCGTTATTTACATTCACGGCGGCTATTGGCGGGCTTTCTCTAAAATTGATACCAGTTGGATAGCGGAAGGCTTTGTGGGGCAGGGGCTTTCGGTGGCATTGATAAATTATCCGCTCTGCCCTGAGGTGAAAATTGCCGATATTCGCACGTCGTGCGTTAAAGCCTTTGTGCATCTCTATCAGAATGTGTTCGGTGCTGCCGAGCGTCGGGCTATTGTGGTAACGGGTCATTCTGCCGGAGGTTATCTGGCTGCCGCTTACCTCACGGAGGATTGGGTGGTGCACAGCTTGCCGCAAAATCCTATTGCGGGTGTGTTGGCTTTGTCAGGCGTTTTTAACTTAGAACCTCTCATCAATACGTCTCTGAATGGAAGTCTCAAACTTGATGCCGCACAGGCCATAAGTTTAAACTTGAATACCACGCAATTGCACGCGGTTTCGGAACTCTGTTTGGCGGTCGGGCAGGATGAGTCCGATGAGTTTCACCGCCAATCCACTGAACTGGCAAAAAGCTGGGCCCGCCTTTCACCTGAGTTGATTGATCTGGCAGGTGCCAACCACAGCACCATCGTTGATAATCTAGCACGACCCGGTGGCCAACTTAACACGCTTGCAGTGGCTATGGCGCGACGCTAAAGCTTAGCCCAACAACAGGAGATTCCGATGAACGCCACTTTGGCCCAACGCGCCTTACCAATGAGCAATGCGACTGTGCGCAACATTCTACTTGCTATTGGAGGCAGCTTGTTGGTGGCCGCTGCAGCGCAGGTGAAAGTTCCGTTTTGGCCAGTGCCGATGACAATGCAAACACTGGCGGTGTTACTCATCGGTGGTGCTTATGGCGCACGATTGGGTGCTGCAACACTGGCACTCTATGCATTGGAAGGGGCCATCGGTTTGCCCTTCTTGTCAGGTGGCAGAAACAGCATTTTTGATGCTCATATTGCCTTTCTGCCTTATTCCAGCTTTGGCTATTTGATTGGCTTTGCCCTGGCAGCTTATATCGTTGGCCGATTTGCCCAATCCGGTGCGATGTCGTCCGCCTTGAATATGGTTGGCGCAACATTCATTGGCGCGGTGCTGGTTTATGTTCCGGGCTTGATCTGGTTGGCGATCTGGGCATCGGTCTCACAACATTTGACGGCGTTTGATGCCATGCAATTTGCTTATGTAAAGGGCATGGACCCATTCATTCCTGCAGATATTTTGAAAGCCACCATCGCTGGCCTCGGCTTGGCGGGGCTGTGGAGTGGTTTAAAGCGCTAATGGTGCGCGTTCACCGTATTCTGCACCACGTTTTGAGACGTAATTACCCACCCCAAAATTAGCGGCAGTAAGGTGATTGCCCTTCGCAATTTCTATCGCTATAGCAGCGCCAGCTTTGGGGCGTCGCCAAGCGGTAAGGCACCGGATTTTGATTCCGGCATTCGGAGGTTCGATCCCTCCCGCCCCAGCCAAAATCGTTGCAACGGTGTGTCTTAACCCTTCAAGGTGAGTCCCAGCGGAATGGCCCCCGTTTTCCGCAATGGCTTTTTGATCCGGCCCCACATACTTTCAAAACCGGATTTTGACCAAGGTGTACCCTGCTTGCCGCGCATAGTGTGATAGCATCATGCTTTGGCATATTCTCTAGCGCCTCGATTGCGGCATGTCGCAACGCAACCCAAATCGGCTCACTGTTTTGTTGCGCTTGATGTTGATGTGGCCGTTTTGAGTCGCAGTTTTGTGCGGCTGGGCATGTCAATCGAATCGATGCCGCGATACAACATCAGGTGCGATCGGTAATCCCGCGCTCTTTGCCCCAATTGAAAAGCAGTAAGAGCGTGGTCTTAGCGTAGGTTCCCCATTTGCGGCTTTAGGCTTTACCCGCCTCATCGCGAATTTTGACTATCGTTGTGGTTTTAAGTGATGTCAGCGGCGCGTCTTCGATGCGCTTTAGGTAATAGAAGCACCTTTGATAATCGGCACGGGTGCGCGGTTAAAGACGCAAGAAATCATCATGGCCTCGATATGCCTTTATCAACATTCCCCCGGCCTAGACCGGAAGAAGCGTCAAAGTGGCTTACTGCTGACGCCATTATTGTGTTAAATGAGATTATTGATAAAGCAACTGGGGTGCGTGCTGCACTTCTGCCAAACAGTTGACGGAATGAGAATGCCATTTTGGGTCTTAAGCTGTTTCAGCCGTTTAGGCTGATCGACCGCAAGCCCTCCATATTCATTCCGCGAACGATAGTAGCTTTGCTCAAGTCGTTCCGGCTTCCTTGCAAGCAACGGTAATTGTCTTGCCCCGCGCCTGCAATATCTCAGCTCCGGTAAATTTTGTGGTCAGAAGGTCTTGACAGGCTGTCGCATTAAGCGCCGAATGCCAGTATACAAGCGTTTCGATGACCGGAAACTTGGCAAGAGTTTTTAAACGGCTTGGGAGTCAAAGTGGCTTGTTGCGGCGAGGCCTTACATGATCCTGATCATTATTTCTATCGTCACAGGGCTGGCGGTATCAAGAAACATAGGGTTTTTTTCCCTTCTCTTTTTGAGCATTATTTTTTTAATTGTCGGATTGATTGGACAGCCGCTCCAAAACGTTACATCATTTTTTTGGGGATTGCTCCCCATGATCATGTTCCAGGTAGCGGTCTTCGCCGGACTGTTGGGGAAAATGTTTTTTCACAGCCGCGTTTCAAACTTTTGGAATGAGCGAATTCATTCCGGTCGGCAACGTTCCGAAATTCCAAAAAAATAAGTGGCTGCATTTATTTATGCAATGCATGGAAACTTAATGGCTTTCTCTGAGTTATGTTGAGCTGGGGTCTGCTCACTAGCTAATCGACAACTTATAAAATAGACAACGCGGATCGACAATGGTTGCCTCTCCTTGGCTACGCTACATATTTGCCACCATTGGCCCAATTGCGATGGCTGCATCTCAATTTCTGTTGACCATCATCATGCTTCACGCCATGGCGCCACCAGAATTCGGAGCTTTTTCATTTCTTCTTGTGGGACTTCAATTCAGCTTTGGGATTTCCAATGCATTGTTTTGCGCCCCACTTGCCACATTAATTGCAGAAAAAGGTGCTGGGCTGCGTGAGGGGAAAATCTTGAGTTTGAATGCAGCAAATTGTCTGTTTTCTGCGGCGATGTTGGTAGTATTTGGTTTGATGGCTTTGGCACTATCCTTGAGCCAAATTTCGGCTTTACTGTTTGGAATTTATGCATCGCTGGCGTCTTTCCGGTGGTTTCTGCGGGCCTACGCCTATGCCGTGGACGCCACCTATCGAACGATCAGTTCAGATATTGCGTACAGCTCCTGCCTTCTTCCAGGTGCGTTTCTTTTGAACGCGAATTCGCTGTCGGCTGCACCCTTGGCATGTTTTATTTTGTTGGGCGGTACCCTGGTTGGCCTGATGCCATTCGGAAGGCCCATGCTTCGCGATCACATCACTTCAATGTCAATAACCAACCTCAGCCGTTACCGGGAGGTTTGGACGCAACACGCTAAATGGTCCCTTACAGGCGTAATCACGACTGAGCTTACTGTGAATGCGCACTCATACATTGTAACCCTGTTGGCAGGTTCGGCAGCCTTTGCAGGGATTGCGGCCAGTGCTCTTGTGATTCGCCCCACCATGGTGCTGTTGAACGCGTTGTCGGAATTTGAACGCCCGCGCATGGCAAAGCACATTGGGCAACAACAACGCTCAGAAGCCATGGAGATGACTTATTCGTTCAGGCTTTTTCTGATGCTTGGATGGTTGGGTTCAGTGGTGCTTGCAGTTTTGCTGTTTAGTGGCGCTCCGCAACTACTCATTCCCAAAGGCTATGACCCTTCATACGTAAAGTTGGGCGCCTTTTTGTGGCTTATCGTTGTTGCCATCCGCATTGCCCGTACCCCGGAGAGTACTGTGCTCCAAGCTTCGGGAATGTTTCGCTGGCTTGCCTATTGCAGCATGATTTCATCGGTTTTTTCCGTTGTGGCGGTCTTGGCTTTTTTTCTTTGGGGCGGCCCCGTCTGGTCCATTGCCGGCGTTGCCTGCGGCGAGCTCGTCATGGCCGGCTGGATTTGGCGCCAAATGGGACAATTGCGCGAGGGTTGTGCGCATCCTTAGCGCCGCCGCACCAGACGGCACGTGTTATTCGACAACTTTCTGACATTTCTGAAAAAGTTGCGGACTTTGCAAAGAGCGCGGAACCGATTGCAGCCACCAGAGTTAACCCTCCACCTGCTGCAGACAAGCATGGGGATGAATTAATGTGTGAGGACTGTAGCTTGATGGAGCATCTTAATAGGGACCAATCGGAAAATTGGCGGGGCGCACGAGCCTGCAGCATATCGACGGGTGAGTTCCTGCCGAAATCATATCGGAACAAACGTGGAGTAGCCGTGCGATCAAACCTCTGGTCGCAGAAAGTGCCCACCACAACGCTAAAGGACTCAGTGATTCACATAAGTTCTGAAATTGGCAAGGTTCAACACCCTAGATGGCAGCTAATTGCAAAGCGCAATATTGATATTTTGGGCGCGCTTGTTGGTATTTTGGTTCTTGGCGTTCCCCTATTTTTCGTCGCCGTCGCGATCAAAAGCACGAGCAAGGGGCCGGTTTTCTTTCGTCAGAAGCGGCTCGGCCTTAGGGGGACACCATTCGAAATATTGAAATTCAGGTCAATGTACGCAGAGAAATGCGATCATTCCGGGATCAATCAAACGTCCCTGCAGGACTCACGCATTACCCCTTTGGGCAAAGTGTTGCGCCGGACAAGTATTGACGAGTTGCCCCAACTCTTTAACGTCATAAAGGGCGATATGTCATTGGTGGGGCCACGACCTCACGTTGAACGCATGATTGCCGCCGGCGTTCCCTATGATACATTGATCGGTAATTATGGGCACCGACATCTCATGCGGCCGGGAATTACTGGCCTGGCGCAGGTTGAAGGATTTCGGGGTCCCACAACTGATCTTGAGGCTGCCGTGGGCAGGGTCGTCTTGGATCTTCATTACATTCAAACGTTCTCGGTCTGGTTCGATATCAAAATTATTGCGCGAACCATCGTGAATGAACTGTCCAGCGGAACTGGGCACTAGCGGTGCGGGAATTCCGTTTATGAGCAATGAAGCAAGACCGATTGGCAATCCGGCTCGCAGCGCGGTTGATTCTGCGCCGCCGCGTCCGTTTCGTCAAAACGCCAAGGAAAGCATGTTCGCCTTCTCGCGCCGATTCCCAAATGATGACCTCGGTCTTCTTCCGATCCTGTCAGTGTGGTGGCGATATAAATTTTTTGTGGCATTTATTGTTGCCCTGACATTGGCTGGCTCAATTCTGGCATATGTTTACATATCTCCGGTGTATGAAGCTTCAACCGTTTTGCTGGTCGGGCCCAACAGCATCGATGATTCGGGTCAGAACTCCAACAAAATGCAAATGACAGTGCGTTCACAGGCCCAAATTGCTGAAAGTGTGGATGTTGTTAAGGCTGCACTGCTCGATATCGGCCTGCAAAACGTGCCTCCTGTTCAGCCTTCGCCTTTTAAGGGGCTGGGCGCCAAAATCCGTCAGATGGTGAAGCGAGAGAAAGACGCCGACCCCCCTATTGAGATCGCAAATGTTGACGTGATGACAGAAGATTATGGCCGTATGGTCAGGGTCCGCACTGAGCCCAATTCCGAATCGCTGATCATTTCATTCAGGAATGGTGATCCCCGCTTCGCCGCCAAATTTGCAGATGCTCTCGCTTGGGCTTTTATCAGTCGCCAAGCACAGCTTATGGAGCATCCTGAAACTGTGGATTTCTACCGCGCTCAAAAAGATAATTTTGAAAACGAAGTGAACAGGAATACAAAGCTTTTTGACGATTTCGTAAAAAAGCAATCGACGTATTCCATCGCCGTCCAACTTGGCTTGCAGCTCAAGCGCGAAAACGATCTTGCCACCCAACTGGGTCAGACCCGGGGATCAATCGCTGAAAAATTGGGCCAAAAAGAAGCGCTCGTCTCCCAGCTCAAGTTACTGAAGCCAGTAACACAATCGAGCTACGTTGTGGGACTTGTCGATAAGCTCGGCGAAAATACTGGCAATTCCCTGGACACACTGAAAAAGCCTTCGTCGTTGCCGTCAGGTGGTGACCTCCCGCGCGATCCCCCCTTGCTGATGATCAAGGTCTATCAAGATGCCATGGTAGAGCTTTTAAAAGTAAATGGTGAAATTGCGGGTTTTGGCGAACTTCAGCACCAGCAAGAAAATGAATTATCGGAAAACAAAAAGGTGCTAGCCGCATTGATCCAGCATCAGGCTGAATACAACAGGTTGAAGCGTAACCTTGACTTGGCAGTTTACAATGTCAACCTGCTCTCCAAACGCACCGTGGATGTGCAAATAACTGAGAACCTCAGGCAGGCGCGTCTGCTGACAGCACGTGTGGTGCAACAAGCCACCGTTCCACTGAGAGCGGTATTTCCAAATGGTCAAATTTTTGTAGGGGGCGGAACCGCCCTTGGCCTTGTTTTGGGCATCATGCTTGCCCTCATGCGCGAGCAGCGAAAGCGCCACGCTAAGATGGTGAGCTGAGTGCAAGTGGTCACACCACATGGATGAACTGATCGTTGGTGGAATCAAAACTGTTCGAACCACGCGCGCCGAACTGGCCCATCGTATGGTTTTGGATTGCATTGCCGCTAGAACCGGGCAGCTGAAACTGCCCCGGATTGTCACATCTTCCAATGGGTCAGTCATCTACACCTTTCATATGGACAAGGAATTCCGGGATACCTTGCTAAATGCAGACATCATTGACGCTGATGGCATGTCGCTGGTGTGGAGTACACGGCTGTTGTGCAGGCGCCCTCTTGCCGAGCGCTGCGCCACAACTGACTTTATCGGTGATGCATGCGCTGCGGCGACCGCAGCGGGGATAAATTTTTATTTGTTGGGATCCAAGCCCGGGCGGGCGGAACAGGCTGCAAAAGTTTTACGTCTTCTCCATCCAGGCCTTCAAATAGTTGGCACCCATGATGGCTATTTTCGACGTGAACAAGAAGAACGCTTATGTGGGAAAATCCTTAAATCGGGTGCTGAAGTGCTGTGGGTCGGATTGGGCAGTCCATTGCAAGAAGAGTTTGCGGTGCGGAACCGGCACCGCCTTGCAGGCCTGACATGGATTCGAACCTGTGGCGGTCTTTTTGATCATCTCACCGCGCAAACCAAGCGCGCACCAAACTGGGTTCAAACCGCAGGTTTTGAATGGGTGGTAAGAGCAATCCAGGAGCCTAAGAGACTTGGGCCGCGGTATTTGAAAACCAACCCTGTGGCGCTATACCACCTGCTTACAAAAACCTACGATCCGGGGTAACACCTGGCTTGTCTGCGACATCACCTCGCGTAGCCAGAGCGCTGCTGCACAATGCAATCGCAATCATCCAAAAAACATGCGTGATGGAGTTGCGATTTAACATTGTTGCTTCGGTGAAGTTCTGGCCCAAACAGAAAATCAGGCTGGCCGCTATAAATGCCCGGCGCTCGGCCGACATGTTCCAGTCGGCCAGGAGCCGCGAAAATGGTACCAGCCACAGCGCCACAACCACGACGATGCTGCCTGGCACACCAAGCTGAAGCGCAAGTTCCAGAAAGCCATTGTGAGCACTATCGACGGTGCCGACCCAACTCTGGTTTTGTGCATAGATGTTGATGGGGCTTTCGGGGCCGATACTCCAGAATGATCCAAAGCCAGAGCCCAACAACCAGTTGTCTTTAACGAATGAAATGAGGGCCAACCAAATCTGAGAACGTCCCGTGAGTGTATCTTCACGGTAAAGTGGTGCTGAAATCACATCCCAGTAGATATATCCTACTGCTGCAAAGGCTACGCTGCATACAACAAATCCTAATATGAACTCCAGCCTGTAGGGGGGTCGATAGGAGGTAAAGATAGCACCACCAGCCAATGCCGCAACTGCCGTGCCCATGCCGGTCTTGGATCCAGTCTTCCAGAGAAAGAAGACGGTAAGTGGAATGAGAAGAAAGTTCAGGCGTGCACTTCGCTGTATGTTGCCAAAGACAAGAACGATCAACAGGATTACGCAGACGGCACCTGCCATGTTTTTTTCCAGTAAAACCCCTTTCCAGTCACCGGCCAATCCAGTATCTCCGAGCTCATCCAATTGGTGAATGCCAAGGCTTGGCCAAAGCGCAACGGCCGCATAATTCAGCAACATAACAAACAGCAGGATATATCTTAACGCTTCAACCGTGCGTGCAACACCAAGTTGGCGAACTGAAATAAAAACATTCCACGTCACGATTGTCAGAAATATCAGCCGGCGCGCGGCAATGTCGGGATTAATGGACCATATTAAACTTAACCAGCAAAGTGCGATGACCAACAGAACATTATTAGGAACCACATCGAGGGCTAATAAATTAGGCTTTGGTTTGATGCAAAATACCGTCAGCAGCAAGATCAAGGTATATCCAAGCTGCCGTCCAAGGTTTCCCTCACCTGTGCCGGAATTATCTAAAAAAGAAGGAGAGAGAACAGAAAAGCCAATGAGCAAAATAAATGCAAGAACCATATATTGGCTACGAAATACTGTGAGAGCAGGTAGAAAAGTGCCCTTATCCGTTATTGTCACAATGCCCTCGCTGTTGAACTATGCAACGCACATTGTCGTTTTAAGTTCCAACGTGTAACCATGGGATTGGCGGCTAACTCAAAGGAGCAACGCATTAATGAAGGTCACAGTTGGCATTAAGGCCCGCAATGAGGAAACCCACATTGCTGCTGCTATCACCAGCGCGCTTGCAGCAGTTAAGCCTTTCGCCGGCACGGTTGTGCTGGCCGACAGTAATTCAAGAGATCGCACTGTGGCGATAGCAAAAACCTTTCCAGTGGGGATTGTTCAACTGGTCAATGCCCTCGAAGGGTGCTGCGGAGCTGGCGCACAATTGGCATTTCAGGCTGCAAACTGCGATTACTTCTATATTCTGGATGGCGACATGATCCTGGACGAAAACTTCCTTCAGGTTGGGATCACCTTCCTCGAGAAAAATCCGGAGTTTGCGGGGGTTGGTGGCCGCGTTCAGGAGATGAACACCCAAGCCTACGAATTTCAAATTCGCGCCCAATCACTAGATGGAGCCCAAGGCCACTCTCGAACCGTTGACAGGCTCGATTGCGGTGGTCTTTACCGGGTTTCAGCAATTCAACAGGCGGGATATTTTGCGGACCGAAACCTCCATGCGTTCGAAGAATTGGAGCTGGCAACAAGGTTGGCCGCAAATGGCTGGAAGCTGGCCCGCGTCAATGAACCTGCCGTTCAACATTTCGGCCACTCAGCCAATGGCTATGCACTTATGTGGCGTCGATTTAAGACGGGATATACTGGTGCGCATGGCGAAGTTTTGCGTGGCGCATTGGGGCGAAAACATTTCTCCCAAGTTGTTGCAACGCTCTCCCACATCCGCATATCGGTTATTGTCATGTTATGGTGGATAAGCATTTTGGTGTCGCTCGTCCTTGCACATGGCTTGGCCATTAAGGCGCTTCTTGTTTTCGTTTTGGTCGCGCTGCCGTGCGGTATTCTCTCGTTCCGGCGCCGCTCATGGGTGCTCGGAATATTTTCATTTGTGTCGTGGAACTTCTTGGCGATCGGCCTGATAGCGGGATTTTTCCGTAAACGTGTATCCCCGCAAAAGCCGATTGAAATGATCATTCTGCAAAATTCAGGCCTCACGACGGTTGAACAATAAGATGCTCATACTCATCGATCATCTTTTCATAGCTTGACTGGGATCCCAAGTGGCGCGATCGTGCAGCCCAGGCGTTAAATTCCGATGAAGAGTGAAACAACTTGGTAATCTCACGCGCAAAGCCCGCGGCGTCTTCGGGATTCAAAGCGATGCCACAACGTTTTCCGCCGGAATCAGTTATGCCTTCAATCTGCGCAGGAACATCAGATACAATAAGTGGCATGCCCAACTTGGATGCTTCAACGAGAGAAAGGCTGTGACCCTCAAAAAAGCTTGGTTGAACGAAAATATCGCAATCGGCCATGACGCCCAAGACATTTTCCCGGGGCATGTGGCCAAGGAAACGAACAGAATTCGCCACTCCAAGCTCCTGGGCAAGCGCTTCTAGGGCTTCCCTTTGCTCGCCGTTGCCAACAATCACCAATTCTATTCCGACCATTTGAGCCACTGCACGTATCAATACTGCGATGTTTTTTTCTGGGCCAAGTCGGCCGGTCGCTACGATCCGCTTCCTGCGCCCGTCCAGAGGCCGCGTTTGAGATAATGTGGTGATGAGTTTCTCTAAATGCGGCGGCAAGGCATTATGAATTACCCGCCGCTTTGCACGGTAAAGCGTAGATTTGAAGTTCAGCGATTCTGCAACGGTCTTGGAAACGCACACCACTATCTGGGTCACTGAAAATGTGCCTGTGATGTTATCGATATTGTTAAGCAGAGTGCTGTGTGTATTCACCGGGGAGTGATGCGTGATGATGACCCTGGAATTCAGCCCGGCAATGCACACGGCCATTGGCCCCAGCACGTTCGCTGCAGGCATTGCTGAAACAATAACCGCAGGGTTTAGGTTTTGGAGCTTTCGGGCCAGGCGAAAAGCAAGCGTTACTTTTTCATACAGAGTTTGCGGTTTGCACGGCACAACATAATTCCATGCGATCGTGCCGAAACTATTGCTCGAGTCTCCCGGATACAAAGACACAAGTCTCACATCATGATTTCTCACGCGAAGACCTTCCACGACATTTTGCCAGACTTCTTGGACACCTCCCCGCGAGCTGTGGGAAACAAGAAATATCACAGGCTGCTGACTGCTAAAGGCCGCCTTCCCTGCCCGGTTTCTCTGCAGCCCGACGAGCCAGCCAAGACCCTTCAGGAATTTTCCGGCATTGATGCCCATTGTGCTAGTGAAATTAGCGATCACGAAAAAGTTCCAATTTTAAAAGAGAGATTGCAAAAACATTTTCAGCTCCAACTGACTAAAAAAGTGGATTGAATGTATCCGGCCAGTAATCCACGTGATATCATATCGGTTCCAATGATAAATCGCCGCTCATTATTTCAATTGATCTCAGCCGCAGGGCTAATCTTCTCGCCTAAAGCAGTCTGTGCTGCAAGTGACGACGTTGTTTTGTCCAATTTCCACCTTTACACAAAAGGTGCATACGCAGCTTGGGCGGGCATGTGGTCACTCAACATTGATCCAACGATGGGGCTGGGCCACAAAGCGGTAGAAGGACAGGACTTCATATCCAGCATTGTGGTGCGGCCGGACAGCTTCCCAAGGCAATCTGCAATGAAGTGGCGTGTGCCCGACGCATTGGCCGCAAAGTCTGGAGTTTATGGCTATTTGCATCTTGCTTATGGCAATTATGATCACACACCTGTCGAAAGGCCAATTGCTCCTGTTCGGATTTCCGGACTAAAACAGTTTACAGTGAATTTTGATTTTCAATATGTGTCCGGGCCTTCATCTGGAAGTGTTTTGCTGGAGTTTTGGCTGACTTCCGCACCCGGTAATCTGGATAGCAAAGTGTTTGAGACTGGGTTGTTTGCCCACTCAACGCCAGAGACCATCCGCTATTTCAAAAAGACAAAATTGATTGGCAAGTATACAGACGCGCTTCAGCGCGAATGGCTGGTTCACATCAACAACAAAATGTCCCCTGCATTTGTGATGTTCCTTCCCACTGATGAAGGCAATGTCGTCGGAGCGATCAACTGGAAAGATTTTCTGCATTACCTGGTCGAAAAAAACATTCTTACGGGGAATGAATGGCTGAACGGTCTGGCTCTCGGCGTGGAGCCGGCCAAAGGCGCAGGCGAAATTGTTTTGAAAGAATTCGACGTCATTCTGAATTGAACCGTCTGACAGCAAGATATTTTTAGACAGTCAGCAACTGGCCTACCGCGCCATGGCCTCAAACAGGGTAGCCCAGTGATATTTTTTGCCGAGATATGCGGACCCTTCTTTCGTAAGGTGAGCTGTGTCTTTGAAAATCGCAATATTATCCGCAGTCGCCCGGCAAATTTCTCCGTCGCAAATTAAGTCGGCAAGCGCATAAATCGGTACCTGTTCGGATAAGCTATTCAAAAGTTCTGTTGGCCTGTCGCTGGTATTGCGTTCAAAATTGCAGTGCTCCTGCGGCAATTTCTCAACCGAGGTTCGCAGCAGGCAATGTCCCGTATCCCAACCGCTGCGCGGCGTGGGGCCGACAATGACGACGTGTGCTCCCGTCGAACGGATCTTATCCACGGTATCAGAGAGCCGTTGGGCGACGAACTTGAATGCGTCCTGTCGAACGTAACTACCGTCTCGGGTAAAAAGATTTTTTTCAAGAACATCGGAGAATGGTGATGACAGGATGACTGTCTTTACTGCTGGATTCTCCTTAAGCCAGGCGAAAACAGAATCGTTAAATGAAATGCAGCGTTTGGCCCAAACGGGGGAGGTGGGGCCGCCCACCTGTGCCATTCCCAATATCGGGGCACAGGAAGAGATTGTGTGTTGCTGAAGTCTGATGTCGGGGCGATCCGCAACCAAGCCCGGCTCCAGGTGCATGGCAAAACTGTCGCCCCACAATAAAAAATTGGGATTACCCGATGTATAACATTGGCTGGAATTGTTAAACGTGGCTTCACAGGCTTGACTGAGACCCCAGTTGTCACCAAACTTTTCTTCCAGTTGGGCCAAATTTATGGTGCCATCGCCGCGCGCCGGAAAGCCTTTTTGTAAGTATATTACCAGTCCGACAACACCAATTGCCAAGGCCGCAGCGCCACTTGCACCAAACAGGGCCTTTCGCGATGGCAGGAGTGGCATAGGCCGTTGCCGAAATGGCGTCTCGATGAAGCGCCAAGTGAGATAGGCCAACGCAAGTGACAGTGCCGCGAGAAACGCCATCAAACCGGTGCTTGGCTCGCGAAGGCTCACAATGCGCGCAAAGGCGAAAAGTGGCTGGTGCCAAAGGTATGCGCTATAGGAAATCAGCCCGATGCCGACAAAAGGCCCCCACGAAAGCAATCTTGCAGTCCAATTCTTGTCTTTTCCAAATAGCACGACGGCGGCAGTACCAACGACGGGCACCAGCGTGAAACTGCTTGGGAATGGGGTGTTCTTGTCAAAATAGAATATTGAAAAAATGATCATCGCCAAGCCGCAGGCCGCCATGGCATCATTTGCTTTTGGTGCTTTGTATGCCATCCAAAATGCGCACACCGACCCGGCAAGCAATTCCCATGCACGCGTGGGCGCAAGATAAAAATTGGCATTGGGGTGATTTCTCCAACCCCATTCGCTCAGCAATAAGCTGAGCACTGCAAGGCTAGCGATCAGTGCAAATGCGCGCTGTCGCCCGAACTTCCAAAACAAAAACAACAAAGGAGGAAACAACAGGTAGTATTG
>JAYVCU010000217.1:0-4780 GCA_043749835.1 Hyphomicrobiales bacterium | reverse complement strand
CCCCCTACACCCTTCAGTTTGCCGCCGCCCATCATACCGCCTTGCAGGGATATTTCTTGGGTTACGGCATTGGCCAAATCAGGTTGCGGTAGCGGGTTAGGTGGGAGTGCTAAGGGCGCTTCCAACGGATGGGCGCGCAAAGGCAACTGTTGGTCATAACTCAGTGATATAAGCTTGTAGGAAAGCCCCTCGTAGTAATCATCAATGATTGAATAGTTGCGTCCAGGATCACCCTGCAAATCCAGCATTACGTCGATACGCATCGCAGGGCCAAGCACCAGACGACCATTCTCTGGCTCATGCGGCTCACAAGGCTGACCGTCAACTGCAATAATAACCGGACGATGACCCTCGATCTTCAGCGCTAAGATTCTGGCCAGGGCCGCGTTCACAAGCCGTAGCCTGATGCGTTCTCCAGCGCGAACTTTGAGATCAACTGGCTTAGACCCGTTGATGGTCACCAATGAGCCAACGCGACCCGACATTGCCGCATCCATCATACGGCCAAATCCGTCCGCAATTTGGTTGTCATCGTTAAGCCGCCAATCCTGTAAAAGCCACACCAAGTCGCGGTCAACTTTGATGGCTTCGTGTTCTTCAACAATCAAACACCCGGCAAGACCACGTCCAATTTGTTCTAAACTATGGGCATGGGGGTGATACCAAAAGGTTCCGGCATCATACGGCGTGAACTCATAGATAAAATTATCGCCAGCCTTGATAGGCGACTGCGTCAGGCCAGGCACGCCATCCATTGCATTGGGGATGCGAATGCCATGCCAATGAACCGTCGTTTCTTGGCTAAGACTATTGGCGATAACAATCCGCGCCGGTTCACCCTGCTTAAGGCGTAAGACCGGCCCTGATACTTTGTTGTTGTAAGCCAGCACCGGGGTAGTTGCTTTATCGTCGCCATTGAGATGCGTGACGCTGGGTGCTGCCCGCAATTGATATTGGGTAGAGATTTGGGCCAATGCAATGCGTGACGTACCAATGCCAATTAGTGGCAGGCTTGCACCAATACGCAAGATGTCCCTACGGGACAGAGTTTTTATAAATCTGGAATTCAAAGCATAAACCTTCCGAAGTCACATGAGATAACAGACAATGAGCGCAGAGTTCAAAATGGAAGCATCTTGCGCATATGCCAGTTCGCTCATCCTGCTCGCAAAGACGGCAGGAGGAGCGTTAACCGATGTGGATGGTTCGCGGAGGGTAACGTGCAGGTTCAGAGCCTGCGCCATCAGGTGCAAGGGTTTGATCAAACCGTTGGATTGAGCGGAACACCAAGTTGATTTGTTCAACGGGTGAATTCAAAACGGCTACAAGGGCAGCACAGGAAGAAGCTAAGCAGCCGGGCATGCTTTTACCGTCAGCTGTTTTTGGGCAAGTAGGACAGTGACCTAAACCAGACATGGTCATGTCAGCCGATTTATTCATTTCGGAAGACATATTCATTTTGGTCTGATGCATTGTATCGGCTTGAACAACAGACAAGCCCATTCCCACCGTCACAAGAACAGCGAGTAATAGGACAAATAATTGTCTCTTCAGACTAGTCATCTTGATCCATGAAGCAACGTTCATTACCTTGATGATCTCAAGCTTCATTCGGAGGAATTTTTGGCCTGATCGATTTTTCGACTTTTCCGACAGCATCAACCCGGAGCCGACATTTGCGAACGTGTATTCACGACCCAAAGGAAATCGTATTACTTTAGGGCGGGGCGCCCAGATGTCTCTCTGATACGCAATTCGCCATCCAGCAAAATACGTTGGAACACTCCAGTGGCAGCTTTTCCAGACATGCGCGCCAACAGAAGCTCCCAGCCTTTTGAGGCCAGTTCTTTAAAAGGCTGCGCAACTGCGCTCACATATGGCCGCAAGGCCATCATCCACTCGAAATCATCAAAGCCAATCAGCGTAATGTCGTCGGGCATTCTGAGGTTCAGGCCTTGAATGGCTTTGATTGCGCCAAGCGTGGTCACATTGGTGCAAGCGACGAGTGCGGTAATTCTATCCTGCCGGCGCAGCTCTTGTTCTATAGCACTTCGCGCCCCATCGATCACATGGCCGCCGGTAACAACGCGGCATTCAGCTTGTTGATTGAGCGCTGCAACAGTTTTTGCAATTCCCGTGGCGCGGTCTCTGCTTGAGGCAAGGTCTGTACTCGGCAGTAAAACGCCGATGCGGCGGTGGCCGAGTGATAGCAACTCCTTTGCCACCAACTCTCCCGCCGCTTCATTCTTGAGGCCAACGGTGTCAACTCCTTTTATGCCGAGCCCACGATCCATCACGATCATTGGTGGCATGATATGGGGATCCAGGCCGCCACCGATGGATTTGTCTGAAGCAGGATAGACAATCAAACCTTCAAGTTGACGCGACATCAAAGTCAAAATGCGGTGGCGCTCGGTGTAAGGGTTTTCATGGCTGGTGATAACCGCAATTTCATAGCCATGTGTAAAAGCCAATTGTTCAAACTCGCTCGCCATGCGCGCAAAAAAAGCATTGGTAATAGAAGGTACAACAAGGCCCACAAGTTTGCTTTTGCGATTGCGCAAACTGGCCGCATTGCCGTTGGGCCTAAAATTCAGGGAGCTTATGGCATCGAGAACCTTCTCATTTGCTTTGGCGCTCGCTCGACCTGTGGCGTTGAGAACTTGCGATACTGTTGCCGTTGAAACACCAGCCAAAGTCGCCACATCACGAATAGTCGGAACCTTTTTCTTCGGCTTTTGTTCGCGCGCGCTCATATGGTCCTAAGTGATATCGACAGGCTTGCTGCGGAATCGTTTAACCGTTTCGGGCAGTGCCTTGCGGCACACCACGGGAGGCAGCCCTTTCAAGATCAATTCCAAGTCGGCCACAGCTTGTCTGCCGATATCAAATAGTGCATCTGGCATGCCGCCTGTGCGATGGGCTGAAAGCAGCAACCCATCGACTTTGCGCACGGGATCACCTTTGCCGACTGGTTCGATCGGAAAAACATCCGTTGCGGCGAGGAATTTCCTTGCTTGAACAGCTTCAATGAAGGCCGGAAAATCAACCACGGCAGCGCGGCTCATTAACAAGAATATTGCATCGGGCTTGATCAAAGAGAGTTCCTTTCGGCCAATGAATCCTTGGTTCTCAGATGTTACACCCGCAAACACCAAGATCACGCGACATTGGCTGAGGATGGTTTCAAGCTTGGCTGGTATGCAGCCATTTTTCTCCAACACATAATCAGGCACCCACGGATCATAGACGCTGATTTGACAATGGAACGGGGCCACAAGCTTGTGGAAAGAACGCGCCAGATCGCCATAACCAATCAAGCCCACATGCTCGCCACGTAAACTAAATGCACCGACATTGCCATCAAGCCCATAGCTCTCCGTGCCCGCACGGAAGTCCCTGTCTGCTTTGGTTATGCCGCGCGCCAAATCAATCGCCATGCCTAAGGCCGACTCTGCCACAACATCTGCAAAAGCTGATCCTGGTGTCAGCACATGAATGCCATTGGCGAAGCAATAGTCATAATCAATGGCATCAGTGAAATTGGTTTCAACATTCACGATGGCACGCAGCTTCTTGGCTTTCATCAACCTTTCGCGCGGCAGTTTCGTTTGGCCCATGATGATGCTTGCTTCGGGCAGATATTTTTCAATCATGTCATCCGGCATTGGTGATGATTCATGGACGACAACTTCGCCTAGCGATTCCAGCTTTGCCTGAATTGCGGGTTCAAAGATTGAGGCCATAGTGCGGGGGAGAGGGTCAATTAAAATCAAGGGGCGTGGCAAAGAAAAATACTTTCGAAGAGTGTGAATTAGGATACTTTGTGGGTAATCATTAAATCGTTTTACATGTGGCTTCAAGGATAAATCATGAAGCGGGGCAATTTCTGAACCGGATGATCTGAGAATCATATTGCAGGCTCAAATGTGCTATTTTCTTATCCAGTTTTCATATTCTCATTAATTTTGGTGTATGAGAAAGCGCTCTTGTGCGATGCAATGTGTAAATCGGTTTACAAGGGCAAAATTTTTTGCTTAGCATTGCTTCAGGTTGCCAGTTTTGGCCCCTCGATTAGAGCAGCATTCACGCGTTGGTGTTGTCGATTGAAAAACACATCCAACACAGCGCCACAGTTTGGGAGGAAGACCATGATGAAAATGAAATCACTGTTTTTGGCTGCATCGATCATTGCGCTGAGCACAAGCGTGCATGCCGCGGATGCCAACTATGCAATTTTAATGAAAACATTGGCCAATCCATTTTGGGGGGCCATGGGAAAAGGTGTTGAAGACGGTGCCAAAGCCGCTGGTGTGAAATATGATTTGCAAGCCGTTGAAAGCGACCAAGCCGCTGAACCACAGCTGAATGCCTGCAACACCATGTTGGAAAAGAAGCCAACGGCTTTGATCACTGCTGCGATCAACTCCAACAACTTGTTGCCTTGCTTGAAGCAAGCCAATGCTGCGAACATTCCGGTTGTTGATCTGGATGGCAATCTTGATCCGAAGATCACGAAAGATGCTGGCGTGAATGTGGCCTTCCACATTGGCTCCGACAACATGGCAGCTGGCGCGCAAGGAGCTGAATATTTGGTTGGCAAGCTTGGCAAAAATGCCAAGGGCCCTGTGCTTGTGATTGAAGGCCTTTCAGGCAATATCACCGGCAAAAAGCGCGCTGATGGTTTTGCCAACAAGCTCAAGGAATTGGCACCTGGCCTCACCATTGTTGCGTCACTGCCAGGCGATTGGGATCGCGGCAAAGCTGCCAACATCACCAA
>JAYVCU010000216.1:0-15536 GCA_043749835.1 Hyphomicrobiales bacterium | reverse complement strand
GAGCCCTGGTGAACAAGCTTGCTCACTTCGCGACGTAACTTTTCTTTCTCTGCAATTTCCGTGCTGCGGCATTCAACCAGAACGACCACTTCATCATCGCCGTCATCGCCTTCGATGGCAAAAGCGGCCACGTCACCTGATTTCAATTCGGCATATTTTTCGGCAGCCCATTCAATATCTTGCGGCCAAATGTTGCGGCCATTGTGTAAAATTAAATCCTTGGCACGGCCGGTAATCACAATTTCACCGTCCAACACATAACCCATGTCACCCGTGTTTAAGAAACCTTCGGCGTCAATAACATCATCGGTAGCCTCAGCGTCATTGAAATAGCCATTCATTAAACTGGGCCCGCGTAAAAATATGCGACCAATTTCGCGGTCACCCAAAATGGCTCCAGCAGCATCGCGCACTTCCATTTCATGGCCATCAATTGCGCGGCCACAAACCACATATCCACGCGAATCCGGTGATCCCGGTGCCACTGCAATAGCCTTGTGATCATTGCGCACGGCATTTTTGCACACGGTATCAATGCGAATTGGTCGGCCAACAGTTGGGAAGGAAATAGCTAAGGTTGATTCCGCCATCCCGTAACAGGGCAAAAATGCCTCGGGCGAAAATTTTGAGCCTACCAATGCTTTACTAAACTCAGTCAAAACATCAGGCCGAACCATATCGCCGCCAATGCCGGCAACACGCCAGCATGACAAATCCAACTTTTCAACTTCTGCACCAATACGTTTCGACGAGAGATCATAGCCAAAAGTTGGCGAGAAAGACACCGTACAACGATTTTCTGAAATAAGTTTCAGCCATAAACTCGGCCGCCTGGCAAAAGCTGTTGTTGCAAGATAGTCCATACTGTATTGCGATAACAAGGGTGCCAGGCAAAAGCCCACCAATCCCATATCATGATAGAAGGGAAGCCATGAAAATCCGCGATCTGTAGGCCTCACGTCAATGCCAAACACCAACATGCCTCGCGAATTTGTCATGACGGCGCGTTGCGAAATCAAAACGCCTTTAGGTGCCGACGTAGAGCCGGACGAATACTGAATATACGCCACATCGTCTGAACCAAAACCCCGTAACTTTGCAATAGACTCAGGCAACGACGAAAGTTCATCGTGGGTGAACACCATTTCCCCACCGACTGCTGCCGCCGCCACGCGCAGGCTTTCAACCTGGTCAGTTGGGGCGATGACGCAATGCGCGTCTGCCGCTTTCAACATTCCGGCAATGCGCTGCTCATAAGCTTCACGGCCACCAATATACATGCTGTATGGAATGGGGCACGGCACCAGCCCCGCATATTGGCACGCAAAAAACGTGATGACAAAATCAGGTCCGGTCTCAGCCACAATGGCCACACGGTCAAGGCGCTTGAGTCCCGTCGACATCAGCTTGCGTGCTAAAACCAATGCGCGGCGACGCAGTTCCGTATATGACAAAACCTGTTCCAAAGCACCACGGCCTGAATAAAAATTCAGTCCGGTGCCACCCTGCGCTGCATAATCAAGGCCTTCGGCCAAAGATGCAAAATCAGCAATGCGTTGAGGCAAGCTCTGGTTTAAAGTTGGCGTTTTCACCAAAAGGTTGGAATTCGCCTTATCGTTCAATGCCAAAGTGCCGCTCATCATTTCACCTTTGAGTGAATCTCGGTCACTAAGTTACCAACGCCTTGGCCAAAGCGCGAAATCACATGGTGTTTCAGATTGTAACGGCAATTTATGATGATGAGAGCTTGATTATTCCCGTGGCCGCTGCATAGGCCACAAAACCCAACGCACCAAAAGCAATACCAGTGAGCCACACATAGACAAGTTCGCCTAAAGTGTAAGTATTTCTTCGTGCGTCGCGTGCCGAAGGCTTTCCTGCAACCGCACGCTCGAGAACAATCGCCCGGTGCGCAATATGGCGTATGAGATAATTTTTCATTTGCGAAACATCACGTGTTTCAAAAATCGTCTCACGCCCTTGATCGCAAAGCTGCACCATTCGGTATGACTTGGGATCAGGCTGCATTTCCACATGCGTTACAAGATCAATCCACAGACGAGGAATTTCACCTTCCTGCAGGTTGATTGCAACGAGTTCGCGCAGGTATGGAGAAGACGTAAGTTCTGGCAAAACAGAATCGCGCAAGGCCTCAAGTCGCAGCGTACGGGCATCGTGAACGCGCACAATTGCGTCAAATTGAGCCGCTTGCGCAAGCCGCGCCTCAATCAGCGCCGTGGTTAATGCATTTAACTCCGCCATAACTGTCCCATATTGTGCCAGTTACAACTGACACTTCGCTATGCCCAGTGTCGCTGCATGCAAGGGGCCAATAACCTTAATCGCGCCGGCTGAAAGGCATCAACAGTATCGCTATCAAACCCTTCTCAGGTTTTCCCTCAACGCCAATGATCATGTCAGTGCGCCTTGCATGCGGGCTTCGGCTGCGGAAAAGAATATCCCAGAACGAAAGCATAGTCGCATAATTGCTATCAGTATCCTCACGCAAAGCATGGTGATGCACCCAGTGCAATTTGGGCGTTACGATGAATTTAGACAGCAAATTTTCAAATATTGAAGGCAATTTTAAGTTCGAATGCTGAAATAATGCGGCCAGCACAACAAGCGTTTCAAATATCGCAACGGTGAACAGGGGAATGGCCAGGGCCCATATGACAATGGCCCGCACCACTGCCGACATTACCACCTCACCAAAATGGAAGCGAACTCCAGTTGTTGTATCAAGTGCTTCATCAAGGTGGTGCACTTCATGAAAGCGCCAGAGGAACGGTAGTTTATGGTTCAGGCGGTGCCACGCATAAATCCACCCGTCCAACACTACCAGATCAAATCCTATATTCCACCAGCCCGGGCGCAGGCCCAGGCCGTGCATGGCCGCATAGGCCGAGAGAGGTAAAACAATAAGCGGCCCAAGCATAAAGTTAATGAAAGCGAGTGCAAAGTTACGCCCCAGGCGTGCACTATTCCAACGCTGCCGAGCCGCCGGATAGAGACGTTCAGCCACGAACAGCACCACCAGAGCCGCCGCAATAATATAGGCTTTTTGTGCGAAGAGTTGATCCATATCTAAATGATAGCTGATTGTTTAATGGAAGTCGAAATCGAACCAAAAAGGCCCTAAAAACGTCCTAAATAAGTGGTGGCGAGAGAGGGAGTTGAACCCCCGACCCCAGGATTATGATTCCCGTGCTCTAACCAACTGAGCTACCTCGCCTGATGAGCGGGGGTATAGTTAGTTGGGCGGGCCAAAGTCAAGCGGCGGCTTGACTTTGGCTTTCTTCATCGTCTTTGTCGGTAACCACAAATGTGCGCCACAAAGAAATCCACGCAAAATAGATCGAAGACAGCGCAAATAACGCGAGCTCTAACTTATAAACCCAGTCAGCGTAGTTCGGGTCTCTGCTTGAAATAATCAAGCTTAAAGTCAGCGCGGCCCATAAAACTGTCATCGGTATGGTGATGTTGCGCCAATGTGTAACACGCAAGGGATGTACAAACTTTACCGGCACGAACGTGAGAATACTGAGGCCCAGCACAGTGATGAGATTAACCAGCCAGCCAGTGTTAAATAAATAGAAATACAACACCACCACATTCCATATGGCTGGGAAGCCCACAAAATAATAATCAAAGCTTTTCATATTCACATTGGCGAATGTGTAACAGGACACAGCCATGATCAGCGCCCCACAAATCAGGCTCGACGTCTGTGTCGCAAAAAGCCATGGCACTGGAACCATGTTGAACCAATAAATCATCAATGCGGGCACGGCCACATAGGTGAAAAAGTCAATCACCAGGTCAAGCGACGAGCCATCAAAATTCGGCGTATATTCTTTCACCCGGGCACGCCTGGCTAGAGTGCCATCGACCCCGTCGACAAATAGGGCAAGGCCCAGCCACATAAAAGCGGCGACGGCGTCGTTTTTAAGCACAGCAACCAATGCCAAAAAACCCAACACAATGCCGCTGGTGGTGAAAGCATGGACAGACCAGGCCATGCCTTTTTTTATTTCGTGTTCTATGTTTGGCTTCAAGTTCAGCTTGGCCATTCAGATCTCCCGGTTTCCACTATAGAAAGTCATGCCGAAAGCGCAACCGTGGCGCTGCGAGCGAAGGCCACGCGGGTGCGTTTTGCTGCAATGAAGCCGCCTCCAAGCACACGCTGGCCGCTGCCTTGCCCGCCGTAGAACACTGCCGCTTGGCCCGCAGATACACCAAATTCACCTTCATCGATAATCAGCACTGCGCCATTATCACCTCTGCGAATGGTCGCGGGCACAGGTGCTCGCGTTGACCGGATGCGGGCAAATACCCCTTGCGGCTCATCCGACAAAGGCACATCGCCGAGCCAGTTTACATCGCTGATGGCGATTTCGTTTTGCTTCAAGGCTTCACGCGGGCCAACAATGACGCGTGCGTTAGCTGCATCAAGTTCAACCACAAACAGCGGCGCACCGCCACCAATGCCAAGGCCTTTACGCTGGCCTATGGTGAAATGGATGATACCGTCATGGTGGCCCAACACGTGGCCCTGCATATCCACAATCTCGCCAGACTTGGCTGCATCGGGCCGCAATTTCAAAATCACGTCTGCATAATTGCCGTCCGGCACGAAACAAACGTCTTGACTGTCTGGCTTATCGGCCACCATTAATCCCAGTTCAATTGCCACTGCGCGAGCCTCAGGCTTGGTGAGCAAGCCCAATGGGAAGCGCAGATAATCCATCTGCTCTTGCGTGGTTGCAAACAGAAAATAACTTTGATCGCGCGCCACGTCGGCGGGCGTGAACATATCACGGTGGCCACTGCCATCGCCGCGTAATCGGCTTTCAATATAATGACCTGTCACCAATGCAGATGCATCCAGATCATGCGCCCGCGCCAACAGATCAGCGAACTTCACCGTTTGATTGCAACGCACACATGGGATCGGTGTTGCCCCTTGCACATAAGCTTCCACGAATTCATCAATCACACTTTCACGGAAGCGCGATTCAAAATCCAAAACATAATGCGGAATATCCAGTGCCGCCGCCACGCGCCGCGCATCGTGAATATCTTGGCCGGCACAGCACGCGCCTTTGCGGCGGCTCGCCTCGCCATGGTCATAAAGTTGCAGCGTGATACCCACCACATCATAGCCTGCGATTTTGAGCAGCGCGGCAACGACAGAGGAATCCACTCCCCCTGACATGGCGCAGACAACGCGGTGCGAGGAAGGTGCGCCGGCAAGCCCCATGGCGTGGTGCACTTGTTCTATAATGTGGGAGGCAACTTTCATGAGGTCTTACACACTTTTTCGATATTTCTTGCAAGCAGCACAACTTAAGCCCCGTTCTGTGCCGATTTGAGGCACATCGAGCCACACAATTTGCAATTTGTTTATATCCATTTAGGCCATTCTTAATGCGGGGCTGTCATGGTGACGAGGTGCGGTTGGCGGCCCTGTTGGCTTCGGTTCCGCAAGGTTAGTTTGTGAGTATGCGTTAATGAATGGTCAGTTGCGTCCACGCGTCAATTACGTCATCGGGCCCGATGGCAGCCCTCTGACGATCGCCGATCTACCGCCTCCCGGCCAACATCGCTGGGTGATCCGCCGCAAGGCGGAAGTGGTGGCGGCCGTCAGAGGTGGCTTGCTCTCACTTGAAGATGCCTGCACCCGTTATACTTTAACCGTCGAAGAATATCTCGGCTGGCAGCGCTCGATTGAGAAGCATGGGCTGGCAGGGTTACGCACCACGCGCATCCAGCAATACCGCGCGAATTAAGCGCGGTGGGTTTTGAAGTTTAAGCCGGGCTTTAAGTCCGGCTTTTTGCTGTTTGGGAGAAGTTTATCCACAAGTCGAATTCTAAAATTGGACTCGCGGCCAAGGGCCCTCATCAGCTTTTCCAACCGCTCTGTTGATAACACGAGTTGAGCGCCAATAGCATTGCAACTCACTTCGATTTCCGCAAAACTCTAACCCATGCGCTATGCCATCGTAATCGAAAAAACCGCCACAGGCTTTTCAGCCTTTGTACCAGATCTGCCCGGCTGCATCGACACCGGCACAACGCGCAGTGAAGTCGAAACCGAAATGAAGGGCGCAATCCGTTTTCATATTAATGGGATGCGTGAAGATGGATTGGTTACTCCGCAGCCGACCAGCATTGCCGAATATGTAGATGCATGTGGCTAACGAAAATGTTTGTCGCCGACTTCCACAACTTGCGCACCTAGTTTAATCACTCTAGCATTACGCAATGGCGACAAAGAAAATACCCATTAAGGCCCACGGTCGCTCCCTCGGTGATTTTCCAAATTTGAGTGCCATAGAAAAAAGTCTCATAGCCTCTTGCCGGATTGGCGTGCCGCTTCTTATTTCCGATGGCACACGCCCTGAGAAGTCAACAGACGTTAACACAATCCGTGCTGGACTAATTCGCTTTTTACTTCTCGGCGGTGACGCTGAACATCCGGTGCATGAGATAGGCGTGCAAATTTTCGGAGCATGGATTGAAGACACCGTCTACCTGCAATTCTGTCGGTGTAAAGTTGCTCTTAGCATGTTCAATTCAACCTTTGTGGAAATAATGCACCTTGTGGACTGCACAATACCAAGTTTGGTCCTCATAAATTGTCAAGTACCCGGAATCAACGCGGACCGCGCGGTCATAAAAGGAAGTCTGCACTTGCGCCAAGGTTTCAAGGCAACTGGTGAGATACGACTTCTTAAAGTACGAATTGGTTCTGATCTTGATTGCCACAATGCAAGTTTTAATGGGAATGACAGCAATGTCTTGAATGCTGCAGGTGCCAACATCGGTGGGAGCGTCTTTTTAGACCGTGGTTTTAAGGCCGTTGGCACGGTCAACTTTAGTTATGCGCGAATTGGCGGAGCTTTCTCCTGCCGCAATGCGAGTCTCCGGGATACAACAGGAACCGCGTTAGATGCCTACAAAGCCCAGATCAAAGGCAGTGTGTTTTTCGGTCAAGGTTGCAAAATTCAAGGCACCGTGGACTTTGATGGTGCTAAATTCGGCTCGCTGATTGATGATCCTCTTGCCGCTCCTCAACTAAGACTAGACGGCTTCACCTATACTTCATTGGGAGGTATAGCCTCGGCCGATGCCGAAACTCGCATTACGTGGCTTAATCGACAGCCTTCCGAACACCTTGGCTCTGATTTCCGTCCCCAACCGTGGGAGCAACTTATCAATGTTCTGCGCGACATGGGCCACGAGGATGGCGCTGATAAAGTTGCAATCGCTAAACAAGATGCTTTGTTCAAAGCGGGCAAAATTAAAGGCGCAGCAAAAATCTGGCAGAAGCTTTACGGATGGCTTGCGGGCTATGGTTATCGTCCCATCAACACAATCATAGCTATGCTATTTGTTTTGCTTTTTGCCGGAGATGTCTTTCTTTGGGCAGACGGGATAGGGCTTATGGGCCCCTCTTCTGCGATAATTCAGAGCAACCGAGACATCGCCGCTGCCTGCGGCAAAGGCACAAAAAATCGCGAAACATTATGGACAAGATGCGACGCACTCCCCCAGACTTACACAACCTTTAACCCATATTGGTATTCGCTCGATCTCATTTTGCCCTTGGTCGATTTACAGCAAGACAAAGATTGGTCGCCCATAGTCAGCTCTGGTAAAGGCGAAATTATTTGGTCTGGCATTATTATTCGCACAGTCATGCAGTTTGAAATTCTCTTCGGCTGGATGGCCAGCTTGCTTCTGGTTGCCGTGCTTGGCAATCTGGTGAAGAAGGACTGATTTGCTTATTTCCTGCTCCAATTGTCCATTGATTGATACTTCGAGGCTCGCAAGCGCTTTCACCTCAGCATGAGGGCGGAGCAATCTTTACCCCGCCACCACCAGCTTCAAATTCAGCGCGTTCATCACTTTCAAAATCGTTGCAAACTCAGGATTGCCATCAGCACTCAGTGCTTTGTAGAGGCTTTCGCGGGATTACGGTGACAGTGCATTCTATTATTCGGTACGCGATCATCAACCCAATCAACTTGTAAATTACCGCCTTGCCATAGAATTAAATCTCCTAGCGATAAATCTTTGAATGTGGTTAGAGCATGCGGAAAATTCATAGGAGTCGTTTGAATGACTGATATTAAGCCCGCTTTGCCAGACCATTTGAGCACCAACCCCAAAAGCCCATTTTACAATGAAGCGGTGCTGCAACATCAGATTGGCATTCGCTTTAACGGCGTGGAAAAAACCAATGTTGAAGAATATTGCATCTCCGAAAACTGGGTGCGCCTGCCAGCCGGCGGCAAGTCGAAAGATCGCAACGGCAACCCGATGACTTTGAAAGTGACGGGTAAGGTTGAGGTATTTTACAAAGAATAGTGAGCTGGCTTAGCTTCAATCGTGCCCCCTTTATCTTTGGCCGCGCCCTTGGCATGCTGCAACCATGAACACCCTCGTCCCCGCCGCCAATATCCACGACATAGCACTCGACCCGCGCAATGCGTCCATCCTCATCTTCGTTAACGGCGAACTCTTCCCGCGCGACAAAGCCGTCGTTTCGGTTTTTGATTCGGGCTTCATCCTCGGCGATGGCGTGTGGGAGGGGTTGCGCCTTGTAAATGGCGGAGTGCCGTTTTTGCGTGACCATGTGGAGCGGCTTTATGAAGGGGCCAAGGCCATCTTCATGGATGTGGGGCTATCGCCAGCTGAACTGGTGCAGCGCCTTTTCGCCTGCATTGACGCCAATAAAATGCATGACGGCGCGCATATTCGTTTGATGGTGACCAGAGGCGTGAAATCCACGCCCTATCAAGACCCGCGCGTGACGATTGGGAAGGCCACCATCGTGATCATTCCCGAATTTAAAATGCCAAAGCCCGATGTGTTAGAGCGCGGGCTTTCGCTGCACACAGTGAATGTGCGAAGAGGTAGCCCCGATGTGCAAGACCAAAAGCTTAATTCGCATTCTAAGCTGAATTGCATAACTGCTTGTATTCAGGCCGCAAATGCGGGCGCTGATGAGGCGTTGATGTTGGACCCGCTGGGCTTTGTGGCCACGTGCAATTCCACGCATTTTTTTATTGTCAGGCGCGGTGAGCTATGGACCAGCACCGGGCAATACTGCATTCCGGGGATTACACGGGCGGCCCTTTTGCGCGTGGCGAAATCACTGGGCATTCCGGCTTTTGAAAAACAGTTCTCACTCTATGATGTGTACGGCGCGGATGAGGCCTTCGTCACGGGCACGTTTGCAGGTGTTACACCGGTGCGCGTGATTGACGGGCGTGTGGTGCGAAATCCTCTGTCTACGGACGAATGGACGGGTGCTGGGCCAATTACACGCCAGTTATCAGAAGCTTATAAAGTTTTGGTGGCGAAGAATGCGGCGCGAACATTATGACCATCGTTGCCATGTGGTCTGGCCCGCGCAATATCTCCACGGCCATGATGTATTCATTCGCCAATCGCGCGGACTGTGTGGGTTGGGATGAGCCGTTTTATGGGGCTTATCTGAAAGCCACGGGTCTGAAGCACCCGATGTATGCAGAGATCATCGCCGCCCATGAATGCGAATTCAGCACAGTGGCTGAAGCCTGTTCGCGGCCCGCGGCGAAATCGGTGTTCTATCAGAAGCACATGACGCATCACATGCTGCCGCAGTTTGATCGCACATTCATCCGTACACTGACAAATGCCTTTCTGATCAGATCACCTGAGAAAGTTCTCGCGTCTTATGCTAGGAAGCACGATGAATTATCCCTGCACGCCATTGGCTTTGCGGAACAAGCGCAAATTTTTGACCTAGTGGCGCAACATTTGGGCCATGCGCCCCCTGTGGTGGATGCCGATGTGCATCTGGAAAACCCGCGTGCAAGCTTGGAAAAGCTCTGCGCCGCACTGGCCATTCCGTTTGATCAAGCCATGTTGCACTGGCCTAAGGGGCCAAAAACGTGTGACGGCGTGTGGGCGCCACATTGGTATAATGCAGCTTGGGCCTCAACAGGATTCGAAAAATCGTCAAGTGCCGCCATATCTCTGCCTTCACATGTGCAACGCATCGCAGATGAGGCAAGACCTTACTATGAGCGGCTGCTGAAACATTCACACCAGGCAACATGAAAAAACACAAAACCGCAACGCGGCGCATCAACATAGGAAGCCGCACACTCCTCACCCGCGGGCTGAGCCAAAGTTTTTGGAATGACTTAAACCACCGCGCCATGACGGCCCCGTGGCCGCTGTTCTTCGTATCGGCCGCAGTCATCTTCTTCAGCTTCAACTTCATTTTTGCAGGTCTCTATGCTTTGGGCGACAAGCCTATCGCCAATACGCCTAATGGCGGTTTGATCTGGCTGATTTATTTCTCCATCGAAACGCTGGCCACTGTTGGTTATGGCGATATGCACCCGCAAACCCATTGGGGCCATGCGGTGGCCACGGTTGAGATTTTCACCGGTCTCAGCTTTCTGGCCGTTTACACCGGCTTGATTTTCGCGCGCTTCTCGCGGCCAACCGCACGCTTTATGTTCGCGCGTGACGCCGTGATCGGCCCCGAAGATGGCAAGCAAACCTTAATGATCCGCATTGCCAATGAACGACAAAATTCCATATCAGGCGCAAACGCCAGGCTATGGTTGCTGCGCAATGAAACGGATCATGGCGGTGCCGAGCGCCGCAGATTTATCGCGTTGCCTTTGCTGCGTGCCGAAAATCCGGTCTTTGCGCTGTCTTGGACTTTGTTTCATGTCATCGACGCGACGAGCCCCTTATACAAAGCCACCCAGGAAAACTTGCTCGATTCAGACGCCTCAATTATTCTCACGCTGACAGGTGTGGACGACTCGTCCGGCATGAATTTGCATGCAAGACACACTTACGCAGCCAATCAAATCAAATGGCAGCACCGCTTCGCCGATATTTTGCAACGCACTGCAGATGGCCAAGTGCTGATTGATTATAGTAGGATGCATGATGTGCAGCCTGTGAAGATAAAGTGAAATAAGTCAGTGACATTCGACCCATTAACGTCATCCTCCACGAAAGCGCAGAATCCATTTTTGCAACAGAGGTTGTTGTAGCCCTGGATTCTCGCTTGCGCTGGAATGACAATTTATAGATTTTTTACCTTGCCAACACAGCTGTCGGCATAACCGTTCCGATTCCAGCAATTGATTTGGCCGTTGGCGTTTCTTTTTCCACAAGCATTTCAACCTTACGCAAATCGGCCTCTGCTTCTTTCAATCGCTCGATCATCGTTTCATGTTGATCGCGCAGTTCTGCCACTGTGGCGAGGATGTTGTCACGCCGGCCACGCAAGGATTTGGCGGCCATTGAATAATTCACATTGTGTGGATCAGACACACTCGTGCGCTGTTCTTCAAATTTTACATGACTGTCGAGATCATCATGCTTGCGCATCAGATCATTGATCATCAAATCCATATCGGCAACTTGTCGACGGCAATCTTCAACCCGAAAACGATTGAGCCGCAAAAGACTTTCTCTGGAACGCATCTTTACTTTACTCCTACGCACTGACTGACACGGCCTAAGCTCCGCCCAAGCCCGAATTTTTGGTTTCAAAACTTTCTACCAAAGACCCTATTCACGATTCACCGAATCAACTAGCTGTGCAGAGTCGGTCATCAACAATGTATGATAAACAGACAGGTTTAAGTTCGGGTAAATCCCGCAAACCTTGTGAGGGCGTTTTTCTGCCTGCCGTGCTCGAGTCAGTTAGCTTCAAGATGTTGTGGTCATATATTGATGGCCACAGCCTATTGTGGCTAAACGGTTTAAAAACGAGCGATTTGGCTTAGGTTTTGTTAACCTTTCTAAGTCTATCTTAATGAACAGAGTTAAAGTTTCGTGTGCGGCATCGCAGCCGTTGAAGACAGACAGGATTTCCGGCGCGGGATTCTGAATAACAAGGGGACCACAATGCGGGTTTTGTTGATCGAAGATGATAAGGCAACGGCACAATCCATTGAGCTAATGCTGAAATCGGAAGGTTTCAATGTCTATACCACTGACCTTGGCGAAGAAGGCGTCGACTTAGGCAAGCTCTATGATTACGACATCATTCTGCTCGACATCAATCTGCCAGATATGTCTGGCTATGAAGTTCTCAAATCGCTGCGCGTTTCCAAAGTGGGCACACCAATCCTCATCCTCTCTGGCCTTGCTGGGATTGAAGATAAGGTGAAAGGCTTAGGCTTCGGTGCCGATGATTATATGACCAAGCCTTTCCATAAAGACGAATTGGTAGCGCGCATCCACGCTGTGGTGCGCCGCTCTAAGGGCCATGCCCAATCAGTTATCCACACTGGCGAATTGCTGGTGAACCTTGATACCAAGACAGTTGAAGTGGCGGGCCAACGCGTGCACCTTACCGGTAAAGAATATCAAATGCTTGAGTTGCTTTCGCTGCGCAAAGGCACCACCCTCACCAAGGAAATGTTCCTCAACCACCTCTATGGCGGCATGGATGAGCCTGAACTGAAAATCATTGACGTGTTTATTTGTAAACTGCGCAAGAAGTTGGCCAATGCCGCCGAGGGCAAGAACTTCATCGAGACCGTCTGGGGCCGTGGTTACGTTCTGCGCGAAGGTGCACCCCCAATGGCCAGCCACGAAATTGAAATGGCACACGTCGCCTGATCAACGTGGTGCGTCATATTCTTGACACGATGCGCCACTAGCAAGATTGCGTAATCGCCCGATAGAATTGCGGGACAAGGCAGGTCTACTGAGCCTCAGGGTTCGTGACTTGCCGACAAAATCAAAGGCCCTGAGCGCAATGCTTGGGGCCTTTTGTTTTGCAAAAAGAGTATTGGACATCGGGTTTAAACCGCTGTTTCCACGCAAGCGAAGTTTCAGGCTTAAGTTAAACTGCCTTTTAATACGAATTTCCTGAATTATAAAATGAAGTTCAAGACCAAGCTAAGGTGTTGTTCGGACAATAGCCGAAAACCACTTAATCCGGCGCAACCACCATGCATTTCTTAAGATATGGCACGTCATTCTCATTCTGCACGTGATATACGATCCACCTTCCCGTTTTGCGGGAATTACAGCCACAGCGTACCTGGATTCCGCAGTCGCAGGTTGGAAGTATCTGTTACACCCTAATTACGCTTATTAACCATCTCTTAACTGTTGTGTCGTTCGTGTGGCTGATTAATGATATGTTAACCCTATGGTGTGGGTTTTGCGTTTGTGTATTGCGTGTGTTGTTGGGGTGATGGTTGTCGCTGCCCCTTCGGCTTTGGCTGAGACGGCATCTGTGCAAATTATGCGCGGGCATTTTGAGTTGCCCACGAAGGGCGTCGCGAGTGCCAGCGTTTATGCCAAATCCCTGCCGCCCGTGGGTTATGTGGATTTCTGCGGTCGCGGCGAAGCCGAATGCCAATTCCACGGCGGCAAAGTGGAAACCCTTTCGCTAACCAGCGAAAACTGGGACCAGATCGACCAGATTAACCGTTTTGTGAACACCGTAATCCGCCCTGCCAGCGATATGGAACTTTACGGCAAGGCAGATTATTGGACTTATCCAAAAGACGCTGGCGATTGCGAAGATTATGTGCTTCTGAAAAAGCGCTACCTGATCGAGCTCGGCTTTAACGCTGATGAGTTGCTGATCACCGTGGTGCTTGATGAGCACAATGAAGGCCACGCCATCCTCACTGTGGTAACGGCACAGGGCGACTATATTCTAGACAACCGCCGTCGCGAAATGATGCGCTGGGATGCCACGGGTTATAAATTTTTAAAACGCCAATCGCAGCCCAGTTCAAACGAATGGGTGAGCTTGCAGAAATCTGCTCCGCAAGTTTTAGTTTCAACCCGGGCACAATAACAGTTAGCAACTTTCCGCGCTTCTTCAAAATCCGTCGTTCCCGCGAACGCGCAAATCCATCTTCAACAACGATTTGACGGTGCTGTCGATACTCCGCATTCGCGACGTATGACAGCTATTGGAATATGCCAATAGATTTAGGCAAAAATAAAATCACTGGCCGTCAAATCCGTGAGATGCAAACCTGTTAACAAGATCGTGTCATGCACTAGCGCTGCACCAGATTGCCCGTGCGCAGCGTTAACTACGGCCCAATGATCATCAGCATCTGGCACAACATCATCAGCATCACCAACCAGCTTGAGCACACCGTCTACATGGATCACAACGCCATTGGCGGTTTGCTCAGCATGGGCCAATACATCAGCGAAATTATGCAAATTGGTCAAAGCCAGTTTGAGGTGGTCTTTGCCATGGGTAAAATCAGTCACCGTGTCGTGGCCGAAGTTACCCTGGAATACGAACGTATCTCTACCCAAGCCGCCAGTGAGAATGTCATCGCCACCGCCGCCATTCAAAACGTTATTACCGGAATCGCCGATCAACACGTCGTTGAAGCCTGAACCTTGCAGGTTTTCGAAGTTGGTAAAGGTGTCATGCACCACGCCGTCATATATAGTTTGGCCTTTATTCATATCAACGGTGACACTGTGCTTCATGCTGCCATAGCTTAACACGTCAGTGCCGGCACCGCCGTCGGCTTTGCTGAAGCCCTGCCCCAACACCACTTTGTCATTTCCACCACCAGCAGAAACAGTGTCATTGCCGTTATTGGGATAGATCACATTGGCCTTGTCATCGCCAATCAACACGTCGTTGTATTTTGAACCGTGCATATTCTCAATGCTCAGATAAGTATCGCCTTGTGCAAAACCGCCCGTGCCCGTGTTGGTGAGAAGATTGACAGTGACGGCTGAAGTTGAAGTTGCGTAGGACACCCAATCATTCAAAGCAGTGCCCGTGAAATTTTGAATTGCGGCAACGCCAATAAAATGCAAACCTGTCGCGTCATCATCGAGCAATGCTTTTGCGGCAGCGTCGGCATCAGCCTTAATTTTTGCGGCAGCAGCATCTGCATCAGCCTTTAATTTAGCCGTGGCGTCAGCAGCAGCTTTGTCTGCAGCAGCTTTGTCAGCGGCAGCTTTGTCTGCGGCTGCTTTATCTGCGGCTGCTTTATCTGCAACAGCTTTATCAGAAGCGGCTTTGTCGGCGGCAGCCTTATCTTTTTCAGCCTGGTCCTTTTCAGCTTTGACTTTATCGGCCTTTTCTTTGTCAGCTTTTTCTTTATCAGCCTTGTCTTTATCGGCCTTGTCTTTGTCAGCCTTGTCCTTGTCAGCCTTGTCTTTATCGGCCTTGTCTTTGTCAGCCTTGTCTTTGTCAGCCTTGTCTTTGTCAGCCTTGTCTTTGTCAGCCTTGTCTTTGTCAGCCTTGTCTTTGTCAGCCTTGTCTTTGTCAGCTTTGTCTTTATCAGCTTTGTCTTTATCAGCTTTGTCTTTATCAGCCTTGTCTTTATCAGCTTTGTCTTTAGCGGCTTTTTCTTTATCAGCCTTGTCTTTATCAGCCTTGTCTTTATCAGCTTTGTCTTTGTCAGCCTTGTCTTTGTCAGCTTTTTCTTTATCGGCCTTGTCTTTGTCAGCCTTGTCCTTGTCAGCCTTGTCCTTGTCAGCCTTGTCCTTGTCAG
>JAYVCU010000215.1:0-16139 GCA_043749835.1 Hyphomicrobiales bacterium | reverse complement strand
CAAATCCGTTTTGACGCAGATTGAAGTGTGCTAGTTCATCTGCTTTCGTGATTTGGTTTACAGCGACAAGGGTGGCATGGCTCGTTTTTTTGGGTGGTTATTCGGCAGTCTTTTTATGGTGACGCTCGGCCTCTCGGCTGCGGCACTTTACGTGATTTGGGACGTGTCTAAAGATTTACCCGACTATAAACAGCTGGCATCATGGGAACCTGCAGTGATGACGCGCATGCATGCCGCCGATGGGTCTCTGCTGGCGGAATATGCAACCGAACGCCGCTTGTTTGTGCCGATCAATCTGATCCCCAAGCGCGTGGTAAACGCCTATGTTTCGGCTGAAGACAAGAATTTTTATACCCATGCGGGGCTTGACTGGCGCGGCATTGCCAAGGCCGGCCTGCGCTATATCCAAGTGAAGTTGAGCGGCCATGGGCAGGTGATTGGCGCCTCAACAATCACCCAGCAAGTGGCCAAGAACTTTTTGCTGGGCGACGAAAGATCGATTACCCGCAAATTGCGTGAAGCCCTCGTCGTGCAGCGCATAGAGGCCAGTTTCAGCAAAGACCAGATTATGGAGCTTTATCTGAACTACATTAATTTGGGTTTCCATTCGTATGGTGTAGCGGCCGCAGCTTTGAACTATTTTGGAAAGCCGCTTGATGAATTGACCAATGAAGAAGCGGCCTACCTTGCCGCCTTGCCCAAAGCGCCCAATAACTACAACCCGTTCACCAACTATGACAAAGCCATTACGCGGCGTAATTATGTTTTGGATCAAATGCAGCTCAACGGATATATTTCTGCTGAGGACCTTAAAGATGCAGCGGCCAAGCCCCTGAAAGTGAACCCGAGGCCCTTTGGTGCGCAATTGTTCTCTGCTGAGTCTTTTGCTGAAGAAGCGCGCCGCGAACTTATTGTGAAATATGGCAAAGACCAGTTGGATACGGGTGGCTATTCCGTGCGCACCACGCTTGATCCGAAGTTTCAAATTTTCGCACGCCAGGCGGTGGCCCGTGGTCTGATTGGCTTTGACCGCAAGCGCGGCTGGCGCGGGGCCCATGATCATGTGGCTGACGTGACAGGTGATTGGGCCAGGGTGCTGGAAAAATATCATGTACCGCCGGACGAAGCGCCGTGGCGTGTGTCTGTGGTTTTGCAGGTGAATGACCTCAGTGCAACAGTAGGTTTACAACCCGGCATTCTTAAAGACGGAAGCCGTGGGCGAGAGCGCGACCAAGGTTTGGTTCCTTTGGCTTTGATGCAGTGGGCACGAAAATATGTGGACGGCGAGAAACTTGGACCCGAGGTTAAAAAGGCCAGTGAACTGTTGCAGGTTGGTGATATTGTTTATGTGGCCCCTTCTGGCAACAAAGATGAATTTCATTTGGTGCAAATTCCAGAAGTGCAGGGCGCACTTGTGGCTATGGATCCGCACACCGGACGCGTTCTGGCCATGGTCGGTGGTTTTTCGTATGGCCAGAGCCAGTTCAACCGCGCTGTGCAAGCCGAACGTCAACCGGGTTCCTCATTCAAGCCTGTGGTTTACGCTGCGGCTTTAGACAATGGCTATTCGCCAGCATCGGTGGTGCTTGATGCGCCCATCGAAATAAAACTGGAAAATGGTGAAGTGTGGAAGCCCAAAAATTACGAGAAGGATTTCTTTGGTCCGTCAACGTTGCGGCGCGGCATAGAGCAATCGCGCAACACCATGACAGTGCGGTTGGCAGATGCCATGGGCATAACCAAGGTGGCCGATCTGGCGCAGCGCCTGGGAATTTACGATCACATGCCGCACGAGTTATCCTATGCCCTAGGTGCTGGCGAAACCACGTTGCTGAAAATGACAACGGCCTATGCCGATATTGCCAATGGCGGCAGAAAAGTAGATGCAACGCTGATTGACCGCATTCAAGACCGATTTGGCCACACGGTGTTTAAGCACGATATGAGAGACTGCACGGCGTGCAAAGCCGATGTTTACACCCAAGGCATGCCGGAGCCTGATTTAATTGATAACCGTGAGCAGGTGATGAACCCTTATACGGCCTATCAAATTACCTCGATGATGGAAGGTGTGGTTGAACGCGGCACGGGCAAGAAAGTGCAAATTGTGGGCAAGCCCGTGGCTGGCAAAACCGGCACCTCCAATGATGAAAAAGACGCATGGTTCATTGGCTTCACCCCGGATCTTGTAGTGGGGGTTTATATAGGTTTTGACACACCCAAGCCCATGGGCAAACGCCGCACGGGTGGCGAATTAGCGGCCCCGGTTGTTGCCGATTTTATGCGCCTCGCACTGCGCGACAAAGCGGCTATTCCCTTTCGTGTGCCGCGCGGCATTGAACTGATCCCCATTGAAGTGAAAAGCGGCAGGCGCGCGGTTTATGGAAACGACGGCGTTATTTTGGAAGCCTTCAAGCCCGGCGATGAGCCGCCTTCGAATGCGACAGTGATTGGCGAGGGCTCCGCACTTAAAGCGGCGCCACCAGCTGCGGGCGTTGTGTTGGTTCCCCAAACTGTTCCAGCCCAGGCCCCAGCTGCGCAAGGGCAGGGCGGGTTGACGAGTGGCGGCAATGGCCTCTATTGAGCGGCGATAAATTGATTTGAAAGTTAACGATGCGCGCCGAAACCATTAAAGACATTTCCGAGATCGAGCAGTCATTAGGCCTGCTGAGGAGGCATCTTTGACTGGGATCATTCGGTCCGCGAACTTGCAGAATTAAACGCCAAGGCCGAAGATTCGTCCATTTGGAATGATCCGCAAAAAGCCCAAGAGGTTATGCGCAAACGCCAGGATTTGGATAACCGCATCGGCGGCATTTTAAAAATCGAACAGGCGCTGAACGACAATACCGAATTGATTGAAATGGGCGAGGCCGAGGGCGCTGGCGCAATTGTCGCGGAAGCCGAAAAATCGATTAGTGCCCTGAAAGTGGATATTGCGCGGGCCGAGCAGGACGCTTTGCTTTCCGGCGAAGCTGACGCCAATGACAGTTACATTCAAATCAATGCAGGCGCTGGCGGAACTGAAAGCCAGGACTGGGCCTCAATGCTGATGCGCATGTATGTGCGCTGGGCCAACCAGTCCAAATTTAAAGTCGAAGTGCTTGACCAGCATGACGGCGAAGAAGCCGGCATTAAAAGTGCAACGCTGCAAATCAAAGGCCACAATGCTTACGGCAAACTGAAAACCGAAAGCGGGGTGCACCGCCTGGTGCGCATATCGCCCTATGACTCCAATGCCCGGCGTCATACATCGTTTGCATCGGCTTGGGCCTATCCGGTGATTGACGACAACATCAACATCGAGATTGTTGACAGCGATTTGAAAATCGACACCTACCGTGCTTCCGGTGCGGGCGGCCAGCACGTGAACACCACAGACTCCGCCGTGCGCATCACCCATATGCCGACAGGAATTATCGTGGCCTGCCAAGCCGAACGCAGCCAGCACAAGAATAAAGCCACTGCATTAAAAATGTTGAAGGCTCGCCTGTACGCATTGGAACTGCAGAAAAAGCAGGAAAAAGTGGACGCGGCCAATGCCAAGAAAACCGAAAACAGCTGGGGTCACCAGATACGTTCATACGTGTTGCAGCCCTATCAGTTGGTGAAAGATCTGCGCACCGGCCATGCCACCTCCAACACGGCCGCAGTTTTGGATGGTGATATCGAAGATTTCATTCAAGCCTCTCTGGCCCACCGCATCCGCGGTGGCAGTGAAGAGGCAATCGAAGATATAGAATAAACCCTACTTTTTATTTTGTGTTCTTCAGCAAAGAGATGTCGGGCAGCGGCGTGGGTTCATAATGACTCTCAACACCAGCGTTTAAAGGCTGGTAGCCATTGGCAAATTTTGCTGCATAATTTGTGGACACGTTGCTTGTATCAGAAAGATTGCTTTGAGTAATTGATCCCATCACGAAGGATCCATGTTCAATGCTCAAGCCTTCGTGCACGACATTGCCTTCAACATGGGCACCTTTTTGAATGGTGACATGGGTTGCCGTGATCGGCCCCAAAACGCGGCCCCGCACCACTACATATTGTGCAGAAACCCCACCATTTACCTGGCCATCTGTGTCAATCAAACACGTATAAGCGCGAACTGACCCACGGAGTTCGCCCTCAATATGAATTTCCCCTGCCGTTGAAATGTTGCCTTCAACCGTTGTGTCGCGGCCAATATAAGACGGTTCGGTTGCAGTCTCAGCAACAACAGGTTCAATGGCCGCAACTTCTTGACGTGGAGCAGGCTTGTTGCGTTTAAAAATCATGAAACACCTTTACTGATTATGGGCAAGACTAGACGCTTTTAAACTGCTTGTCATGGTGCAATTATGAACAAACAGACATTCCCGCGCCACTGTTTTGCCTCAGTTTGTTGGCCTTTACCCTTGGATTGATCACATATTAGTGGGACAATCAGTATTAAAGATTCGCGTACGGTGAACGGCAAAAACATGCAGTGTCGACAAGGTTGGCCGGATTGAAAGTCAGGGCGCTGAAATATGTGCTCTTTGCACTGGTGGCCGCTCTGGCACTTTTAGTGTTTGGCGCTGGTTTGCTTTACGTGCGCCTGACCCAGGGACCCATGTCTATTGAATTTTTGCGCGACCGTATCGAGCAATCAGTGGCCGCTCAAATGCCGGATTTGCATTTTAAATTAGGCGATGCATTTTTGGCTATCGATCCTAAAACCTACACGCCGCGCGTGAGCTTTAAAAATCTTTTTGTCTCAGACCTCAAAAATAATTTGATCGCCAGTGCCCCACAAGCCGCACTGAGTCTTGATCCTTGGGCGCTAGTGCAAGGCCGCGTGAGTGCGCGCAGTTTAGATTTGATTGGCCCGGCCATTTCAGTGCGCCGCAATGTTGATGGCTCGGTGGTTCTGGGCTTTAACACCACAGTATCTGGTGCTGATGCAAACAGCGCCGCAACACCCACTGATTCAGCAAAGCCAGCGCCAGATTCTGCAGACCAGCCAGAAGAAACAACCGGTGCTGGTTTGCTGAATTTGCTTGATAGCAACGATGACAATAACCCCATTTCAGCTTTGCGCGAAATTCGTATCAGCGATGCCCAGTTGCGGTTTTATGACGATGTCAACGCTGCCACCTGGTTTGCACCGTCTATTGATCTGACCTACGAAAAGAAACCTTATGGTTTTGTAATTTTAGCGCGGGGCGACGTGGCAACCAATGCCAAGCCCTGGCACGGCGAGGTTTCAACAACGTATCAACACGCCGAACAAAAATTCGAAATCAGCGCCACGCTGGATAATGTGATACCAGCTACAGCGGCACGCAAAATTTTTGCCCTTTCAAACTTTGCCACAGTGACCACGCCGCTATCTGGACATGTGGAGATGGCACTAACAAATTCCGGCAAGTTACTGTCCGCTACCAGTGAGTTTCAAGCGGCACAGGGTGCAATCACCTTGCCCGACTATTTTGCCAAGACCATTGCTATTGACCAAGGTGTTTTTCGCGTGGCCTATGCGCCCGAAAGTGAAAGTTTTATTCTGGATAACTCAACGCTCAAACTGGAGGGCAGCAACGTGGCACTGAGCGGAACCATTCAGCCGCAACGCGCACCAAATGGTCAGTTGAACGCTTTGGCTATTAAGTTGACAACGGTAAGTGCGCCTGGCGAGCAGGGCGCTAAAGGCGATCCGCAGGCAGCGGACTTGATTGACCGCATCGAATTCAGCGGTAAAGCTGGCATTGTTAAGGCGCAACTTGATATTGATGATTTTGTCGTTCTATCGGGCAGCAAAGGCCTGCGCATGCGCGGCAATATAGCAGGCGGTGAAGCCTCGCCAGCCATTCACCTGGCGGGGCGCCTGCGTGACATTGATTTAGATTTGTTGAAAACGCTCTGGCCGCCCATCGTGGCACCACGTTCACGCGAATGGATCTTTGAGAATGTGAAAGCGGGAATCATTCCTGAGGGTACATTTCAGATCAATTTTGACGAGAACCAATTAGCCGAAGCGCGCGAGAAACATCTAAACCCAGCAGGCTCCATCGACTTCGGATTTTCGTTAAAGTCTTTCACCGCGCACTATTACAAATCCATGCCGGATATTGAGGGGGCATCGGGGCAAGGCCATGTGAAAGACAATAGTTTTAATCTGGATATTGATGCGGCCACAGCGAAACTCGAAAATGGCGATGTGATAAAATTACGTTCTGGCAATTTTGATGCTGAAGATTTGCAGACAGCAGAAATTCAGGCCAGGTTTACGCTTGATTTGGATGCGCCACTGTCGGCCATGATTGCTGTGGCCAGCAATTCTGACATCAAGATGCTCAACGCCGAACAAGTGGCCAGCCTGCCCAAAGCCAGCGGCAATGGCAATGTTAAAATCCAATTGCAGATGCCGTTGATCAAAGACCCGCCCAAAGAACGCGTTATCGTAAAAACGGAAGTGGCATTGAAAGCTGCGACCGTGACTGCTTTGGCACCCGGTGTGGATTTGACCAATGGCGATTTGGCCATTGCCTTTTCGCAAGAAAAGATCGACATTTCCGGACCTGTCAAACTGAACGGCCAACCCGCCAAAATTTCATGGTCAAAACCACGCGATGGTGGCGTAGCATCGGCCCAGATCAGCGCCGTGTTGGACGAAAAATCGCGCGGCAAACTGGGCATGAAACTAGATGACTACATGACCGGGCCCATTTCAGTTGACGCCATATTAAGCAAAGATCAAGCCAACAACACGGTTTTTGATATCAAGGCCGACCTCTCTCTGGCCGCGCTGCGCGTGGCCACGATCAGCTGGGCACGAGCACCGACCGCGGGCACCGTTGCCAGCTTTAAGTTGATCAGTACCGACCTGGGCCGCAGCATTCGTGACTTCAAACTGGACGGTGAGGGTTTACACCTGAAAGGGGCTTTAGAGCTTTATAAAGACGGCAAAGTGAAAGCCGTCAACATGTCTGAAATCAAATTGGATGAAGACAATGTGTTTAGTGTGAAGGCGATCCCTGGTGAGGACACAACTGATTTTACCATCAGCGGTACCAACTTTGATGCCAGACCTTATATTAAAGCCATCTTATCACCTCCCAAGCCCACCGGATTGCCGAGTAAAAGTAATGCGCAAGATTTTACCATGCGCGCGCATTTTGATAAAGTGATTGCCAACCGCGGCGAAGTTCTCAAAGATGTTGCAGCCACGTTGCGGGCTCGCGGCGGGCGCATTGCCGAAGCCACTATCACCGGAAATTTTGTTAACGGCCAACCCATCACGGCAACGGTGGTGCCTTTGCCGGAAGGGCGACAACTGAAAGTGCGCAGCCCGGACGCAGGTTCGGCTTTGCGGGCAGCCAACTTCTATTCCAAAGTTGCAGGCGGCCTTTTGGAATTTTCCGCCCTGGTTGGCAATGAAGATGGCTCTCCCTTGCGCAATGGCAATTTGACCATTCGTGGTTTTGAAGTGCGCAATGAAGCAACATTGGGGGAGCTTGACCAGCGCAGCAAGCCCAGCAAGTCTGGCCCGCGTTCAGAAGCGGTGGGCTTTGAGTTACTCTATTTACCATTTTCGGCCGATGACAAATTTGTTCGGTTCAAACAGGGCACGATTCGTGGGCCAACCGTGTGTGCAACAGCGGAAGGTGTAATCCGCAAAGCCGACAACGCGCTGGATATTTCGGGTACCGTGGTTCCCGCCTGCGGAATTTCACGGGCTTTCAACTACGTTCCCATCATCGGTGACATTTTAAGCGGCGGAAATAACAATGAAGGTATTTTTGGTTTAACTTATGCCATGGGGGGAACCTTTGCTGACCCGAAAATTCAACTCAATCCATTGTCGGTTTTAGCACCGGGCATATTTAGAAGGTTGTTTGACTTCAACGCAAAGTGAGTGGAGGAAAGTAAAATCGTTATTTCTGCGAAGTCGGGAATCCACCTTCAACTCAGTACAGATAGATACTCCGCCAGCGCGGAGTATGACGGGCTTTGGCAGCTTTAGCCTTGTTTCAACAGAACATGTTTCTTTTTGCCAAGCGATAATTTTATGGCACCTTCGGCAGTGATCGCAGTTTGCGTAAGCATCAGCTTATCATCCACCACCACGGCATCATTCACCTTCACCGCACCGCCTGCTATATTCCGCTTGGCATCGCCTTTGGACGAACAGAGGCCCGCTGAAACCAGGGCCTGCACAATACCTACGGGCAAGGCTACATAAACCGTTGGCAACCCGTCTGCGGCACCGCCTTCTTCAAAGGTCTTGCGCGCTGTTTTGTTTGCCGTTGCCGCAGCTTCTGTGCCGTGCAGCAGTTGAGTTGCCTCATTGGCGAGAATCTTTTTTGCTTCATTAATTTCCGAACCAGCAAGGCGTTCAAGTTTGGCAATTTCACCAAGGGGCAAAGTGGTAAACAATTTCAGGAAGCGTGCCACGTCAGCGTCTTCGGTGTTGCGCCAGAACTGCCAGTAATCATAGGGCGAACGCATATCAGCGTTCAGCCACACTGCACCGGCTGCGGTTTTCCCCATCTTCGCACCCGACGCCAGAGTGATCAAAGGCGTTGTCAAAGCATAAAGCTGGTGGGTTCCCATGCGGCGGCCAAGGTCGATACCATTAACGATATTGCCCCATTGGTCGCTGCCACCCATTTGCAAGTTGCAGCCTTCACGTCTGGCAAGCTCAACAAAGTCATAAGCTTGCAACACCATGTAGTTGAATTCAATGAAGGAAAGTTCATGCTCACGGTCCAGCCGCAGCTTTACGGAGTCCATCGCCAGCATACGGTTCACGCTGAAATGCGTGCCCACCTCGCGCAGCATTTCAATCCAGTTTAATTTCGTCAGCCATTCGGCATTATCCGGCATGACTGCGTCCATTGGGGCGGTGCCAAATTTCAGGAACTTTGTGAAGACCTGCTTTATGCCGTTTTTATTATGCTCAATATCGTCAAGCGACAGAATTTTACGCGACTGGTCTTTGCCCGAAGGATCACCAACCCGCGTGGTGCCACCGCCCATTAGCGCAATAGATTTATTGCCGGTTTGCTGCAACCAGTGCAGCAGCATGATTTGCACCAGTGAGCCCACATGCAACGAGGCAGCAGTGCAATCAAAACCAATATAGCCCACGGCCTGGTGCGCAGCGGCAAGCGCGTCCAATCCCCCAAAATCCGAACATTGGTGAATGTAACCGCGCTCTGATAGCGTATTAAGAAAGTCTGATTTATAGTGAGCCATGATTTGGGCCTCTTAACATAGGTGCACCGCTTGTCAAAAATCCTTCGCTCTATCGGCTTGATGTCTGGAACATCGCTGGACGGGATTGACGTGGCCCTGTTGGAAACCGACGGCGAGACTGTGGTGAGGCGCGGACCATCGGCGACTTATGCTTATAGTGAAAGCCAGCAGCACAAGCTGCACCGCGCATTGCACGATGCCTTAGAGATTAAGCAGCGCGGTGACAGGCCTGGCAATCTTGCATCGGTTGAAACGGAGCTGACTGAATGGCATGTGCAGGCCGTTCACTCTTTTTTTAAAGCATATAGCGCAAGCGTTTCAAATATTGATGTAATCGGCTTTCACGGGCAGACGGTTTGGCATAAGCCAGAGGCCCGCCTCACCGTTCAGTTGGGAAATGGCGCTGCCTTAGCTAAGGCCACGGGCATTCCCGTAGTCTATGACTTACGTGCCGCAGACGTCGCGGCTGGCGGACAAGGCGCACCATTCGTACCGATTTATCATGCCGCATTGGCCCCAAGGCGGCCTTGCGCCTTTGTAAACATTGGCGGCGTGGGCAATGTGACGTTTATAGGTAAGGATGGTGTGCTTGTGGCGTTTGATACGGGCCCCGGCAATGCCCTTATCAATGATTGGATGATGAAGCACAAAGGTTTGGCTTTTGATGACCGCGGCACGGTGTGCTTGTCGGGGCACATATCCCAGCCTCATCTTGCAGCGGCTTTAGCACATGGCTTTTTTGCGCAGAAGCCGCCAAAATCATTGGACCGCAACAGCTTTGCGCAACTCAATTTTGATGACCTGACGTTTGAAAACGGCGCTGCCACGCTGGCTGCTTTTACTGCGCATTCCATTGCAAAATCTGCTGCGTGGTTTGCCGAAACGCCTAAGCAATGGATCATCTGTGGCGGTGGCAGGCACAATGCTGCAATTATGCAGGGCCTGTCACGGCTTGTGGCAAACATCACCTCGGCAGATGGTATCGGGCTGAATGGTGACGCGGTGGAAGCCGAAGCCTGGGCTTATCTGGCGGTGCGCTCGCTCAAAGGTTTGCCAATTAGCTTTCCCGCAACGACAGGCGTTGCAAAACCCATGACCGGCGGTGTGTTAGCTAGGCCGCACTGAGTTGAAACCGCTTGAGTGCGCGCCCATCGATCATCACTAGTGCCAGCCCGATGATGGCAGCGCCGATGATTTCGTTGACGCCGAATGGCTCACGCAAAAATGTGATGCCAAGAAACACGGCTGAAACCGGCACAAGCATGGTGACCAGCGAGGTAAAACTGGGGCCATTGCTGTTGATCAAACGGAAGAAAATCAGATAGGCGACGACAGTTGATAAGGTGGCAATAGCAATAAGTGCGGCCCAAGTTGCAGCGCTGGCAGCAAAATAAAGCGACGGCGTGGAAAAGCCAAAAGCCAGAATGCCCATGACGATGGCGGAAACCGTGAGCTGGCATGTGGCTGTGGTCATGGGCGGTATGCCCATCAACCGCGTTTTGGACCAGGCTACGGAAAGACCGTAGCAGCAGGAGGCAAATGTAACGGCGAAAATACCCAAACTTTGCAGACTGAGATCACCAAAGTTGCCGCCTTTGAGAATGAGGACCCCGACGAGGCCCAAGGCAAGTGCAATGGCTTTGCGCAGGATTAACCGCTCCAACTGAAACATGGCCATGAACAAGGCCGCAAACATCGGCGTGGTGGCGTTAACGACTGAGGCCAGCCCACTGTCAATATAATGCACGCCCCATGCAATGGCGGTGAAAGGCAGAATGTTATTGAGCAACGCCATGCCGCCACATGCCACCCAGGTTTTGCGGTCACGCGGCAATGACCCTTGGGTCACAAGGTGGATGGGAATGAGGATAAGGGCAGCAATCCCGACACGGGCGAAGACGATGAGCAGGGCTGGCAGTTCTTTTACAGCAATGCCCATAAAGAAAAACGATCCGCCCCAGATGAAGGAAAGGAGGATGAGTAAAAGCCAACTTTTTAAATCAATTTTTTGCTCGGTCATTTACTGATTCCATTTAAAATATCGCCATCCCCGCGGCGGGGACCCTGCTAGTTTCTTTCAGTTGAATAGAAAGTTGGGCCGCCGCCTGCGCGGGGGTGCCGGGCAGAGAGTGCAAAAGGGCCTAAGCACAGAACGACAAGTGCGCCAACCGCTTTACGATTCCATCGTCAAGCGCTTATCCACATAGCTGGCGCAAATTTTCGTCAGCTCTTCAACGCGGTCTTGGAAGAAGTGGTTGGCATCCGGCATGACTGTGTGTTCGATGGTGATGCCTTTTTGCGTCTTCAGCTTCGAAACCAAAGTATGCACCGCTTCCGGAGACGTAACTGTATCTTTGCCACCGTTCACAAATAATCCCGAAGCTGGGCAAGGAGCCAGGAACGAGAAATCATAATGCTTGGCCAAAGGAGCAATCGAGATGAAGCCCGAAATTTCTGGCCTGCGCATCAACAGCTGCATCGAAATCCACGCGCCGAACGATACTCCGGCGATCCAGCAGGTGCGGCTTTCGCGGTTAAAGCTTTGCAGCCAGTCAAGCGCTGAAGCGGCATCGGCCAATTCTCCGGCACCATTGTCAAACATGCCCTGGCTGCGGCCCACGCCGCGGAAGTTAAAGCGCAAGACTGAGAAGCCGCGCGATTGGAAAAGCTGATACAGTGAGTGTACAATTTGGTTGTTCATCGTGCCGCCAAACGTCGGATGCGGATGCAATACGATGGCCGTCGGTGCCCCCGCCGATTTCCCCTGATTGTAGCGTGCTTCAATGCGACCGGCAGGGCCGTTAAAAATCACTTCTGGCATGGTTTACGCTGATCCCGATTTTCAATCCTGCTGTGCAAATCTAATAGTTGACTAATGCACTCGGATATCTTATTTGACTGTGAAATAGCTCAATTCTTCTCACCTTTGCAGGGAGTTTGAAGCGCTTTAGCACGATGCAGGGGGCAAAAAGCAAGTCTTTCGTGACTTGAAAGAGCAAACTCTATGAAAATGAGTACTAAAGGCCGCTATGCGGTGATGGCGATGATCGATATCGGCGAGAATAGCGCGGGCAAGCCCGTATCACTGGCCGATATTGCAGAGCGCCAAGACATCAGCCAGGAATATCTTGAGCAGCTTTTTGGTAAACTGCGCCGCGCTGGACTTGTAACCTCGGCACGTGGGCCCGGTGGTGGTTATATATTGGCGCGGGCCTCTGATGAAATCGCCATGGCTGACGTTATTCAAGCGGTGGATGAAGAATTGAAAGTAACGCGCTGTTCCGGCGACGCGGTGGTTGGCTGTGTAAAGGGTGAGCGCTGTTCGGCGCATGACCTGTGGAGCAGCATGGGCCGCCAGCTGATGCACTTTCTTGAAAGTGTGACGTTGGAAGACGTGGTTGCCAAGCGCAATCTGGCTTTGGCTGCATCGATCAAGCAGGCCAAAGATCGCCATGTGAGGCCATTAGCGTGAGAAGTTACTTTGACCATAACGCCACTAGCCCACTTCGCCCCAGTGTGAAAGCCGCGATGGTGGCAGCCATGGATGTGGGCGGCAATGCCTCTTCTGTTCATGCGGAGGGCAGGGCTGCGCGTAAAGTGATGGATGATGCGCGCGAAAAGCTGGCTTTTTGGTTGGGCTGCCTGCCGCAGATGATGATCTTTACGGGCGGTGGTACAGAGGCCAATAATATGGCGCTGCGCGGGGTTGCGGTGGAGCGCATTCTGATTTCAGCGGTGGAGCACCCATCGGTGATGGCAGCGGCCAAAGCGTCTGGCAAAGACCTTGAAATCATCCCCGTCGATAAATTTGGTCGGGTTGATTTGGCAGCTTTGGAAAAAATGCTGGTTGGCAGCAAGGTACTTGTTTCGGCGATGGCTGCGAATAATGAAACGGGTGTGATCCAGCCTGTTCACGAGATTGCAACGCTGGTTCACGCCGCTGGTTGTTTGCTGCATGTTGATGCGGTGCAAGCGGTGGGCAAGCGCCAAGTGAACTTTGGTTTGCTCGGCGCAGATATGATGACGGTGGCGGCCCATAAAGTTGGCGGGCCAACCGGCATCGGCGCTTTAATCATTCGTGATGGCTTAGTCGTTGAACCCTTGTTGCAGGGCGGTGGCCAGGAACTGCGTCGCCGCGCTGGCACGGAAAACCTGATCAACATTGCAGGCTTTGCGGCACTGGCTGATGAGCCGCAGCTGGATACCTATGAGTTGACCGACAAGCTTGAAGCCGCCCTCGATGGTGCTTACATATTCGGTAATGGCGTAGAGCGACTTTGCAATACGATATGTTTTGCATCGCCTGGGCTGTCTGCTGAAACAGTGTTGATAAAATATGATCTCGAAGGCATTGCCGTTTCATCGGGCTCGGCCTGTTCGTCCGGCAAAGTGGGGCCCAGCCATGTATTGCAAGCCATGGCTGTGCCAACTGAAATAGCGCGGTCTGCCATTCGTATCTCTCTGGGTTGGAACACTGCAGAAACTGACATTAACCACTTCATCGCAACCACTGAAAAATTCAAGGCGCGGTTAAACGCGAGGGCAGCATAATGGCCGATCAAGACACCATCGATCTCGTTAAAACCATTGAAGTTGATAAATATAAATATGGCTTCGAGACGGACATTGAAAGCGACTATGCGCCCAAGGGTTTGGACGAAGACATCGTGCGTTTCATTTCCGCTAAAAAGGGCGAGCCTGCATGGATGCTGGAGTGGCGCCTTGAGGCTTACCGCGTTTGGCTACACATGGATGAGCCTATGTGGGCGAAAGTACATTACCCTAAAATTGATTTTCAAGACTTGTATTATTACGCCGCACCGAAATCGATGTCTGCGCCCAAGAGTTTAGACGAGATTGATCCAAAACTTTTAGAAACCTATGCCAAGCTTGGTATTCCGCTGAAGGAGCAGGAAATTCTCGCAGGTGTGAGGAAGCAGGGCGAGAAGAGCAAGCTGGATGACGAAGGCAATCAGATCAATGAATCGCGTGTGGCTGTGGATGCGGTGTTTGACTCTGTTTCTGTTGTCACCACCTTCAAAGATGAACTCGCCAAGGCGGGCGTGATTTTCTGTTCAATTTCTGAAGCGCTGCGTGAACATCCGGAACTGGTAAAGAAATATCTGGGCAGCGTGGTGCCGCAGGGTGACAATTATTATGCCGCCTTGAATGCCGCCGTCTTCTCTGATGGCTCGTTTGTGTACGTGCCGCCGGGTGTTCGCTGCCCGATGGAGCTTTCAACGTATTTCCGCATGAACGCCAAAAACACCGGCCAGTTTGAGCGCACCCTGATCATCGCCGACAAAGGATCTTACGTGAGCTATCTGGAAGGCTGCACCGCACCGATGCGCGAACAGAACCAGCTGCATGCCGCAGTGGTGGAATTGATTGCTCATGATGACGCCGAGATTAAATACTCCACCGTGCAGAATTGGTATCCCGGTGATGCCGAAGGCAAGGGCGGCATTTATAATTTTGTGACCAAGCGCGGCGATTGCCGTGGCGACCGTTCTAAGATTTCGTGGACGCAAGTGGAGACGGGTTCAGCCATCACGTGGAAATATCCATCCTGCATTTTGCGTGGTGAGAGTTCGCGCGGTGAGTTTTATTCCATCGCCATTTCCAATGGGATGCAACAGGTCGATTCAGGCACCAAGATGATTCATCTGGGCAAGAACTCATCCAGCCGCATCATCTCCAAAGGCATCGCCGCAGGGCGCAGCGACAACACCTACCGAGGCCTTGTTTCGGCCCACCGCAAAGCCACCAATGCCCGCAACTTCACGCAGTGTGACTCATTGTTGATCGGCGATCAGTGCGGCGCGCATACGGTGCCCTATATCGAGGCCAAAACCTCCACCGCGCAGTTTGAACATGAAGCTACAACGTCGAAGATCAGCGATGATCAAATGTTCTATTGCATGTCGCGCGGGCTTTCGCAGGAAGAGGCTGTGGCCTTAATCGTCAACGGCTTCGTGCGTGACGTGCTGCAACAGCTGCCCATGGAATTCATGGCGGAGACGCAGAAGCTGATTGGAATTAGTTTGGAAGGAAGTGTCGGGTAGTGCTTACCGTCCTCGCCCACGAAGCGGGAGAGGAAAGGGGCCCGCTTTGCGAATGCAAAGTGGGATAGGTAAGGGACCGGCGGCAACCCTCAGCCCCTCATCTATCCCATTTTGCATAGTGCAAAATGGGCCCCTTTCTTCTCCCGTTTTACGGGAGCAGACGTTTAAGAATCGAAGGTAAAAACTATGCTCATCATCAATAACCTCCACGTCAAACTCGCCGACGAAAATCGCGAAATCATCAAAGGTCTTTCACTCACCGTGAAGCCCGGAGAAGTCCATGCCATTATGGGGCCTAATGGGTCGGGCAAATCCACGCTGTCTTACGTGCTGGCGGGCCGCGCGGGCTATGATGTGACGGAAGGTTCCATCACCTATAACGGCGCAGACGTGTTGGCCATGTCGCCCAATGAACGCGCCGCAAAAGGATTGTTTCTGGCGTTCCAATACCCCATCGAAATTCCCGGCGTGCAAACCATGCAATTCCTGAAAGTGGCGCTCAACGCCCAGCGCAAGGCACGGGGCGAGAAGGAACTGTCGATTCCGGAATTCATGCGCTTTGTGAAAGAGCGTGCGGCGAAGTTGAACATCAGCCAGGACATGTTGAAGCGCCCTGTCAACGTTGGTTTTTCCGGCGGCGAAAAAAAGCGTGCTGAGATATTGCAAATGGCGGTGTTGGAACCTTCGCTCTGCGTGCTGGATGAAACTGACTCGGGCCTTGATATTGACGCGCTGAAAGTTGTGGCCGAAGGTGTGAATGCGTTACGCTCACCGACGCGCGCCATCATCGTCATTACCCATTATCAACGATTGCTCGACCACATCATTCCAGATGTTGTGCACGTACTTTCGGCTGGT
>JAYVCU010000214.1:0-10132 GCA_043749835.1 Hyphomicrobiales bacterium | reverse complement strand
CAAGACGGCTTGTTCCATGTATGTCCTAAGTCTGAACGGAAGTGAATACGCTATAGCTGTTAATTGTGACAATCAAAAGGATATGCCTAAGCCGTGACCGAGCAGGAAAAGGGATTGGGGTTTGGATTTGTTGGCGTTGCCATTTTTGCCCTGACCTTGCCGCTGACACGCTATGCGCTTCGTGATTTTGAACCGCTGTTTTTAGCCATTGGACGAACTGTAATTGCAGCTTTGGTTGCCGCGCCACTTCTGTTTATGACCCGCCAAACTCGTCCGAGCCTAAATGATTTGCGCATGCTGGCTTTTGTTATTGTGGGGGTCGTGTTCGGTTTTCCAATTCTTTCTGCGATAGCCAGCCAAACCGTACCCTCGTCACATGGCGGGGTGGTTTTGGGCGCCTTGCCATTGTCAACAGCGCTGATGAGCACTTACTTTTCTGGAGAAAGACCGTCGCCAAAATTTTGGGTCTGGGGGGCCGTGGGTTCATTTTTAGTGATCGCGTTCGCGTTGGGCGACAAAACAGTTGAGTTCTATGCGGGCGATGCGCTGTTGGCACTGGCGGTAGTGGCCGCCAGCATGGGTTATGCCGCAGGAGGCCAACTGTCAAAAAGGCTTGGCGGATGGCAAGTGATTTGCTGGGCGCTTGTATGGGCGTTGCCCGTTTCATTGCCCCTCACAATGTGGCAATTTACCAAACTCACCGGCCATGAAGCACTGCCAAGCTGGCTGTGTTTTCTTTACCTCGGTTTGATGAGCCAGCTCGCAGGTTTCTTTTATTGGAACCGTGGCCTCGCGATGGGTGGCATTGCCCGAGTTGGCCAGGTTCAGCTGTTGCAAAGCTCCATAACAATGGTGGCCGCTTCGCTCATCCTGGGTGAAGCCATCACGCCACGCGCAGTGATCTTTGCGGTTCTGATCGCAGCCTGCGTCTGGTTCGGACGCAAGGCCGCAATCAAATAAAGTTCAATTATATTTTAGCATCAAGATAATCCGCCGCATTGGTTTCGTCTTTGCCCCGGTTTGGCATGGCCACACTAAAACCATAAGAAACCAACGCATTCACCGCCACGGTGATAGTGCCGATATAGATCCCAACACCCAAATAGGAAGCTGGCAAAATGGGTACAAAGGCCCCGGTTGTTGGGTTTTTCGAAATCCAAATCAACACAACCGACAGAAGAGTTCCCACCATCCAACCGATCAGCAACGGTTGGCCATGAACTTTGCGGGTAAACAGGCCAAAGCAAAGTGCCGGGAAAATTTGCAACATGATCACACCGCCCAGCGTTTGGAAATCCAGGGCGAATTGTGTTTGCACACTGAGAATGATGAGCAAGGCCCCAACTTTAACCAGCAGCGAAATCAATTTCGCCATACGCGCTTCTTGATGATCAGTCATGTGTTGGTTGACAAATGGACGCCAGATGTTTCGCGTAAATGTATTTGCCGCACCAATGGACATCATGGCCGCGGGCACCAGAGCCGCGATGGCGATAGCCGCAAAACCGAAGCCCACAAACCAATCTGGGAAGTATTTTAAGAACAGCAGAGGCACGATATCTTGAGCTGTCTGTGGAGCCTTGATTTCAATTCCGGCAGCGCGGCCCATCAGGCCGAGCAGGGCGATAAGTCCCAACACCAGTGAATAAAGCGGCAGCGCCATCATGTTAAAGCGGATTGCCTTCGGGCCGTTGGCGGCGAGAACACCAGTGAGCGAATGTGGGTAGATGAACAGCGCTAAAGCTGATCCAAATGCCAGTGTTATAAATGGCCAAATCTGGGCCTGTTTCAGCGTCAATCCAACGTTCACAATTTTCGGCGGTGTGGCGGCGGCACCCGCCGCAACCATGCCGTCATAAACTTTTCCAGCGCTGTCAAAGATCGCACCGAAGCCACCGAGTTGGTATGGAATGTAGATGACTGCGACAATTACAAAGACATAAATCATAATGTCTTTGACAAAGGCGATCACGGCTGGGGCGCGAAGACCCGCAGAATAAGTGTAAAGCGCTAATATTAAAAATGCGACGGTCAATGGTATATGGCTCATCAGGCCCTCACCATGGAAACCCAAGGCTTGAATAACTTTTTCCATACCAACAAGTTGCAGCGCGATATAGGGCATGGTGGCGAGAATGCCAGTTATCGCGACGGCAAGTTCGAGCCATTTAGAGCCGAACCGGCCGAGCACAAAGTCGCCAGCCGTCACATAGCCGCGTCGTGCGCATACATTCCAAAACCGGGGCATGAGCAAGAAGGCGAGGGGATAAATCAAAACGGTATAAGGTACGGCAAAGAAGCCATAAGCACCAAGCCCGTAAACCAGAGCAGGCACAGCGATAACGGTATAGGCGGTGTAAAGATCTCCACCGATCAGGAACCACGTTACCCATGGGCCAAACTGACGTCCACCAAGGCCCCATTGGTGAATTGAGTTAAGATCACCCGCCTTCCACCGCGAGGCCCAGAAGCCCAGCACGGTGACCAACAAGAAGAAGAAAATAAAGACGGTTGTGGCAACAACGTTCATTGTGGGTCTCCCACTTTGTCCGCCGCATAGATGAACAGCATCGAAACAGGAATGAGCAGGAGATTAAACCAGTAAAACAAGGGAAAACCAAAAAGTTGCGGCTCAACGCTATTATATAATGGCACCGCCAGTGCAGCAACGCACGGTATCAACAACAAAATATATTTCATGTTCCCTCCGAATCTTGTTTGACATGTGTCTGCCAATTCAAGTTGCCAGAGAGATTAGCCACAGCATTTTTGCTTTGGCAAGTAAGTGGTCATTAATGGCAATAGACCCCGCCATTATGGCGAAGGGCTTGCATATCTAAGTGAATATGGTCGCGGTGATAGCTGTCTGATCCCGGCCCAAGAACAGTGTGGAAAATCCCGCAAGCTTGGGCCCGCACGGTGCGCAGAAAGCGCTGATCTTGTGCATTGCCGTAATATCCCGTCAGCACCACAATCTCGTGACCATCGGCCAAAGTGAAACCGGCAATATCAATCGCATTGCCATGGCCGTGTTCTGAAAGTTTTGCGCCATGCACATTGTTGCGGGCGCGGCATGCGTAAGATGCGGCAACGTTAATGCCGACAATGTGCTGTCCATAAATTTCGCGGGCTGCTTTTTGCACTGAACTTTCAATCCAAACCTTCACACTATTAGCTTCAGCACAAGTGATCCGAGCCGGTTCAGTGAATACGATACTGTCGAGAGCAGTCACCTGGTAACCTTGCGTAATGCCGCAGCCATTGCCTTCCCGAAAATCTGGAATAGCTATGGCGTCTGCAAATGTGCGTGGATCAGCAGCACAAACTGACGGAGCAGGTTGCACGCCATCAAGCGTAAATTCTGCGTTTCGGCGACCAGTAGAACAACTCGTTAGAAAAATAATGACAATGAAAATGGCAACTCGATTAAAAATAAAAATCATCAACCGTTGAGACGGTCAATCAGCAGCTTCACATCGCCATTGTGTTTTGCAATGAAAGCGGTGAACAGGCTTCGCTCTTGATTGGTCATCGAAAAGCCAAGAAATCTGGCGTCTTCTACCTTATAGCCGCCACCAGACCAGTTGAGCTTCCAACTGACGGAATAAATCTGCCCGCCCATCATATACACTTTGGAATCCACTAAGACGTTTTTGTCTTTGTCGACGGTGGCTTCACCGACTTCAAACTTAGCAACAGGATAATTGCGACTTTGGTCTGCCATATAGCGTGAGATAAAAGCCGCAACGCCGCGCCGATAACGGCTATTTTCGCCACTCGGAATTGCATAGTCACCAATTGATTGAGCAGCAATGGCTTGAACATCTGCATAGCGTTGGATAACGCGCATGAAGGCCGAAACCGTGCCTTGGCGGTGCGCATGCAACATTTCTTCGCCCATGCGGTTCATGAATGAAACAGACGGATGCACCTCGGCAAAAGCGCGAGTTGCAAAAGCTGCAGGCAAAAGCCCTATAAAAAAGCGGCGTGAAATCATGATTCGAATACTCTCCCCGATTTCACCCTGCTATAGTTAACACGGGGTAAATTACCAAGTCTCAGCTTCACGTAATTTTGCATAAAGAGGCTTAAAATCACCACGTGAAGAATTCAGCGTATCCTCAAACATTTTCTTCATGGCGATAGAAAGCCAAATACCCTTTACATTTAAATCCACAATATGGAACGCTCCGGGTGTGCCCGAAACGCGCCAACGCAACTGCTCGCCTCGGCCAGCCACAGCAGTGTCAACTGTGATAAATTTGCCTTGCTCAGCAGAGCCTGTCACGCTCAAATCGCTGCCTTGAAAATCTGCAACATACCAAACAAATAACGCAGCGGCATAATTGGCAACAAGATCATAAAATTGCCCCTTTTCGCCATCTGGCAAGGTGCCTTTAGACCGTCCCAAAGCAAAATTAGCAACACTGGGAATGTTGATATAGCGGTTAAGTAGACTAGCAAAACGCCGCTGCAACGCCTTGTCACCACGGTGGCCACCCGCTGCCACACGCAACACTTCTGTACCCAACTGGTGCACATAGTCCTCAGCTGGCGTTAACGCCAAGGCAGGTAAAGAACTCAGCACTGGAAGGCCTAAACTTGTTAGTAAAAATACGCGGCGCGAATAGGCCATTTCGAAAAAATCCTCAACGTCTTAATAAGATGATTTCACACTGTGGCAATGTGAAGGTCTTTTTTAGAAATTCAAGTGGCGGAAAAAAGTTAAGATCTAAGGAGATACGGTCAATAATGTAGTATCTTGCGAACTATATAAAGATATGTTTATATAGATTCAATTGGTGAATGGAAGCGACGGATGGAAGAATTATTAGCGGGTTTGAAGGCTATTGCCGAAATAACACGGCTGCGCATTCTTTTTGCATTGTCGCACGGTGAAATGAACGTGACCGAATTGACCCATGTTTTAGAGCAAAGTCAGCCTCGTGTATCGCGCCACCTTAAACTAATGGCGGAATCTGGACTGATCTCGCGGCACAAGGAAGGCAATTGGGTTTTGTTCCGTTTGCGTGAAGAAGGCAGGGGCGGGGCCTTGGCGCGGGCTTTGGTGGATATGTTACCGGGCCATGACAAGCTCTTGCGCGAAGACTTAGGTCGCCTGGAAACGATAAGAACACAACGCCAAAAACTGGCATCCACATATTTTGCTGCCAACGCCGCTCAATGGCAAAAGCTGCGTTCACTTCACGTGCAGGAACACGCGGTTGAAGACGCATTGTTGGCCATGCTTGGAACCTCAACTTACGAACTGGTACTCGATCTTGGCACGGGCACAGGGCGCATTCTGGAACTTCTCGCAGGCCGCAGCACAAGTGCGTGGGGCATAGACCTGAGCAGGGATATGTTGAACGTGGCGCGCGCCAATATTGAAAAAGCCGGGTTAAAAAACACGCAGGTGCGCCAAGCTGATATCTATGCGCTGCCTTTTGCTGATGGCAGTGCTGATTTGATTGCCGTCCACCAAGTGCTGCACTATTTAGATGATCCGCAACGCGCCCTTTTGGAGGCACGCCGGATCCTGAAATCAGGCGGAAAAATGATAATTGTTGATTTTGCGCCGCATGAATTGGAAGAGCTGCGCACAGAGCATGCGCATCGCAGGTTGGGTATTTCAGCGGAGCAAATGTCAGGATTTCTGGCGCGTACAGGCTTAATTTTGAGGGAACACCGGGTTTTACTGCCACCCTGGTTAAAAGCTGGAACGGGCCTAACAGTTTCGCTCTGGTTGGCTGAGTTGCCAGTCATCCAATCCCAATTATTCGCTTTACCAAAGGCCATAGCGCAATGAGCGAACTTTCAGTGTCGTTTGAATTCTTTCCGCCCAAATCAGATGAGGCAGAAGCCAGTCTGTGGCGTACGCTGCGTAAACTTGAACCCATTCATCCACGCTTTGTGTCTGTCACTTACGGTGCAGGTGGAACAACGCGTGACCGCACTTTGGCAACAGTGAAGCGCATTGTTGATGAGACAACCTTAAAGCCTGCCGCGCATTTAACGTGTGTTGGTGCCACTAAGGAAGAAGTGAATACGGTGGTGCGCGACATGTACAAAGCCGGGGTCCGTCATATACTGGCATTACGCGGCGATCCACCGCAAGGTGTGGGTGCAAGATTTTTGCACCACCCCGATGGCTATCGCAATGCGGCTGACCTGGTGCGCGGCATTCGAGAAATTGCCGATTTTGAAGTTTCCGTTTCCGCTTATCCTGAGAAACACCCGGAATCGGTTTCTATAGAGGAAGACTTAGCGTTTTTGGCAGACAAAGCTGATCACGGCGCCACCCAAGCCATCACGCAGTTTTTCTTTCACAACGCGTTCTTCTTACGGCTGCGTGACCGCATTGCTGCGCGCGGCATCGAGATTAAGTTGATTCCGGGTATTCTACCCATTACCAATTTTGCCAAAGCCCAAGAATTCGCAGCAAAATGCGGCGCTCATATTCCGTCCGAAATGGTTAGACGCTTTGCCGGCCTTGATGCCGAGCCCGAAGCGCGAAATCTAGTGGCTGCCATGGTTGCAGCCGAACAGGCGCAAGCCTTGCAGCGCGAAGGTATTGAAGATTTTCATTTCTACACCTTGAACCGAGCGGACCTTGTTTATCCGATTTGCCGCATGTTGGGCTTTGGGGTAGGGGCACAGGATGCCGCAGCCTGACAACTTAACACTGCTGTCACTGCCAGCAATGGTAACATCCCAAGCTTGATTAATTTGCCCCAGATCGGCATATGTGTGTAATGGAACAAGAATTAATTAAGCCCGACCGCACACCCAGATCCGGCCAACAGGCCTTTAGCCCCTTTGGCTGTTTTCTGGCTGCTGCTGGTGCCACGTTGTTGACCTTCTGTCTTGTAGGGGTAGCAGCCGTGGCTTCAGTATGGGCCTTTTCGAAACTGTTGGGCCTGCCGGATGTTTTTATTTGGGTTCTGCTGGCAGCGGTTTCCATTCCCGTCATATGGATTACATTTTGGACCGCAGGCCGCGCCTGGCATGTGGAACAGCGTTTGGCACAAGGGTTAGACATTGATAGCCCTGTTTACACAACAGCATACTATTGGCGTGCTCGCGCCTAACCCTTTTCACATTCCGCGAATCCATTAAAGTGTTGGCATGACTGTTTGGACCCGCATCACTGAACTTGCTCAATCTCTAGGAGGTGGGGTCGCTTCTACTTTGGAAGGACTGTCGCACAGTGGCAAGGCGCCAGAAAAATCCATTGCCTTCACGATCGGCATGATTGCCCTTGGTGCCAAAATGGCCAAAGCCGATGGTGTTGTGACGGATGACGAAGTTCTGGCTTTCTCACAAGTTTTCCATGTGCCTGAAAAAGACCAGGCGGCAGTAACCCGCGTATTCAATCTGGCCAAGCAAGATATGGCCGGTTATGAAACTTACGCAACGCAGGTAGCCAAGCTGTTTGGCCCGGGATCTCATGTGTTGGAAACGGTAATGGACGGCCTGTTCCACATTGCCAAAGCTGACGGCATAATTCATCCTAGTGAACTTGAGTTCCTGCAACGTGTGAGCGAAATTTTTGGGTTCAAACAAAATGACTGGCTGCGCATCCGTGCGCGGCATGTGGCCGTTAAGGATGATCCCTATGAAATATTGGATGTTAGCCCAGATGCAACCTTGGCCGCTGTAAAAAAGCGTTATAAATTTCTGGCAAAAGAGTTGCACCCTGACAAACAAATTGCCGCTGGCGTGCCAGTCGAAATGGTGCGACTGGCTACAGAGCGTTTAACCCGCATCAATGCAGCCTATGCCGAAATTGAAAAGGCCCATCGGTCGTGATCGGCACTAGCTTACCTAAGCGCGTACAACTCTCGCCCAACATCAATAAGAGGCAAGAGGGCAAGCCCATTTCCATTTTACTTTTGCATTACACTGGTATGGAGACTACTGCGCAAGCGTGTGACTGGCTATGTCGTGAAGAAAGCCAAGTGTCGTGCCATTATCTGGTGGGTGAGCACGGTGACATCACGCAGATGGTTGACGAAACCAAACGGGCTTGGCACGCAGGCGTTTCCAGTTGGTTAGGCGATGAAGATATTAATTCAGCATCCATCGGCATTGAAATCCAAAATAAGGGCCACACGCTGGGCTATCACGATTTTAACGAAAAGCAGATGCAAGTGGTTGTGGCGCTAAGTAAAGATATTGTAACGCGTAACAAAATTGAGGCACGCCATGTTCTGGCTCATTCCGATGTGGCTCCGGGGCGCAAAGTTGATCCTGGGGAAAAATTTAACTGGCATCTGCTACACGAGCAGGGCGTTGGCCACTGGGTAAAACCAGAAGCGATTTCTGGTGGCAGCTTTTTGCAAGAGGGTGATGTGGGTGAACCTGTGCTGGCCTTGCAAACCATGCTGAAATTTTATGGCTACGGTTTAGAATTGGGTAGCACATTTGACAAGCGCACCCGCATAGTAATCGAAGCTTTTCAGCGTCATTTCCGTCAAGAGCGCGTGGATGGCATTGCTGATGCTTCAACAGTGGCAACATTGCACAAGTTGTTGCGCAGCCTTTAACCAGCCGGGTCGATGCCGTTGCAGGCGTCCACCAATCCGTCGAAGTTTGCGTCAGTGATCGGAAAGCTGGAGATGTGTCCCTTCACATTAATCCCCAGAGATTGCCCGGCGCGAAGTGCTTTCATCAACGAACCTGTTAAAGCAAAAACTGTTTCGACTGTTAATTTTTGGCCGCCCTTATCTGGCGCGACTTTGGCTAAAATCTTTTCGGAATGGCCATCAATATCCACACCAATCGTGATGACTTCGCCGGGGTGTATCGCGGCAATTGTCTCAGGCAAAAATGCTTGAACCTTTGACTTGCCGATATCACACCAAAAGCTCAAGCCCACATCATCACTTTCAGGAACGCCAAAAACCAAAAAAACTTGCTCGTTAACAGAATCAAGGGTCCACTGCCGTTCTTGGGCATGGGCATGAGCAGTTAATATGAAAGCAAGAGAAAGGGTGGTAAAAAAAACACAGCGCATAGTCAAAGTATAATGAAATTCAATCACATGTCCACTGTCGCAAGCAACCGTGCGGGTTTAAACCTGATACCCTTTTTGCTTCATGAATTCAGTAAGTATGTCCATATTCTTGACGTTAGACATAAATAACATGTCGAAGATGTCGCCAACAATGGGAATTGCCCCCAGCCCCGTATCAAGTGCCACATTGCCTATCATTTTAAAAATCACCTGGCGTGATGCACCCATCTCATAGGCCTTGAGCACGATGAACAGCGACGACAGCGCTGTCAAAATATCGCCACCCACGGGCAAAAGACCAATCACCGAATCCGCGCCGAAACGAAAACGCGTAAAAGGAATGCCCCAGCCATTGTCCATAAAACGCGCAAGCAAGCGCAGTGACTTCATGGTTTTGACGATTTCGGCTTCGGTCACTTCTTCCACCTCAAGTTCAAGACGTAGATGGCGAATTAACCGCGCAATTCAAGAGCCGGTTGACCTGGAGCTCAGCCCAGCCTATCGCCACAAGCGCCAGTTGGCCGGATGGCCGCCTTTGCCAATATCGAAAGATAGGCAGGGGAGGAAAGTCCGGGCTCCACGGAATAAAAGTGCCGGATAACGTCCGGCGGGGGTAACCCCAGGGAAAGTGCCACAGAAACAAACCGCCGCGTCTATGCGCGGTAAGGGTGAAAAGGTGCGGTAAGAGCGCACCGCGCCTCTGGTAACAGGGGTGGGCCAGGTAAACCCCACTTGGAGCAAGACCGAATAGGGGTGGCATGGCGGTTCGCCGTCAGGGCTTTTTCGGCCCGCTGCCCGGGTAGGTTGCACGAAGCCCATGGTAACTTGGGCTCCAGATGAATGGTCATCCCGCGTGGGGCAACTCATGTGGACAGAACCCGGCTTACAGGCCAACTGGCATTTCACTCTGTTAAACCGCCAAATCCTTGAAATGAATCGCAATTGAAACGATTTGTTAAGACTGCTCAAGGCATGTTGAGGTGGTTAACAAGTTATGACTGCGCCACAAATTCATGTCTTCTCAATCAATCACATCCGAGTCAACGGATCGCCGCCACGTGCCGGTGATGCTGGCTGAAGTTCTGGCTGCCTTGCAGCCGGAAAAGGGAGGGC
>JAYVCU010000213.1:0-10612 GCA_043749835.1 Hyphomicrobiales bacterium | reverse complement strand
CTACGAAAAAACCGCACGAAACTTTCTCGCCGGCCTTCATCTCGCCTGTGCGCTTGTTTGGCTCAAATGACGACACACCCTAGTCGCGGAATTTCAATTGCCGGGCAGCGGTTCATTACCACTTCAATACCAGCCCTTCTGGCCCGCGCCGCCGAACCCAAATCATAAACGCCAAGCTGCGTCCAAATATATTTAGGTGGCTTTTGCAGGCCCATTATTTCGTCTACGAGCGCGGACAGGGCGTTACTGTTACGGAATACATTCACCATATCGACGCCGTGCCAAATGTCCGCCAGGTTTTTATGAACCAGCTGACCGTGAATGAATCCACCAGCCAGACCCGGATTGACCGGAATAACCTGATAGCCACGCTGCAGCAGAAATTGCATCACACCATTTGATGGCCGCTCTGGTTTTTGCGACGCCCCAACTAACGCGATGGTTTTTGTTGTGTTCAGAATGCGAATGAGGTCTGCATCACTATAATTTTCATCTGTCATAGTAATCAGACCAGCGAACCACAAATTTACTCTTCGGTTGTCTCAAGCAGTTTAATCTTGGCGCCGTATATTGAGTCTTTGATGATGTCCTGCACAATTTTGGTGTTATTTTCGGACGGGATTGAAGCTTGCAATGATTTAACCGTCCGCTCTTTCATATCCTGCGCCATATCTGTGCTTTTTTGCACTTCTTCAATTTGTTGTTTGATGTCGGCCGTCTGGTCATCCAGCACATTATTATAAGCCACGCTCACCGACGTAACAGCCAGGTTCCAATCATTCACGGAGGTAAAGCCAAAACTTTTAATGTCGGCCTCAAACTGTTTGCCCTTGGCATCTTTATCCACAAACTCTTGAAGGTCAGTATAGTCTTCCAGCGGTGAGTCCTGATATTTTTCATGCACCAGTGCATAACCATCCAAAGCTTTGCGCGCGAGCTCGGCAGTTAACTCTTCGGTTTGAATATCACCAGCTTCCCCAATGGAAACATCTCCAGTGCCTTGGCTATCAGCAGCACTTGGATCGGCCGGAACATCAGGCGCTGCAACAACAGGAGGTTTTGGGTCTGGCGTTACTGCTTGTTGGCCCAAAGCCGTATAGGCTGATAAACCCATAGTAAGCGCGATGAGTGGCAAAATAAGCAGGGACCGAGACGTGTTCATCGCATAATTGACCTTGTTAGCATAAGCTTACGTGACCCGTAGTGATTCAGCCAGTAAATTGTGGACGAGTTATGGCGATGACGTTTTTGCGGTATCATAATACCACACCAAAATTAACCGCTATTTTCTTGACATATGCGGCCGTCGCACCTATCCAGCCGTCAATTAGTGCCGCAAGTCAGTGGCGCTTTCGTTTAACCAATGGATTAAAAAAACAGTCATGAAGACTTACTCGGCCAAGGCCAGTGAAATTCAAAAGCAGTGGGTATTGATCGATGCTGATGGTTTGATTGTGGGGCGTCTTGCCGCCATTATCGCCAACCGTTTGCGCGGCAAGCACAAGCCCACGTTCACACCTCACATGGATTGCGGTGACAATGTCATCGTTATCAACTGCGAAAAAATTGCTTTTACCGGCAAGAAAGACCAGCAGAAGCGTTACTATCGTCACACTGGTTTTCCAGGCGGCATCAAAGAACGCCGGGTTGATCAAATTCGCGTTAGCAAAAATCCAGAGCGGGTTTTGCAGCTGGCCGTACAGCGTATGTTACCCGGAGAATCATTGAAGCGTATGCAAATGACACACTTGCGCATTTTCAAGGGCCCGGAGCATGATCACGTGGCGCAGAACCCCGTGGTACTCGACATTAAGGCGATGAGCCCTAAAAACGTAGTGAGAGGTTAAGACCATGGCTGAACAAACAACTCTCGCCGACTTGGGCAAAGCCATGGGAATGGCTGCAACACCAGCCGCTGCTATCATCGCAGATATTAGGCCAAAGCTTGATAAACAGGGCAGGGCCTATGCCACGGGTCGCCGTAAAAACGCCATCGCCCGTGTGTGGGTGAAGCGCGGCAAAGGCAAAATCACCGTCAATGGTAAAACCATTGAAACCTATTTTGCCCGCCCGGTTTTGCGCATGCTCGTGCAGCAGCCCGCAATTGCTGTGGCCCGCATGACGGAAATTGATGTGGACTGCACCGTCGTTGGCGGCGGCCTTTCGGGCCAAGCTGGTGCCGTGCGTCACGGCATTGCCCGTGCATTGATCAACATGGAGCCTACTTTGCGCCCCGCGCTGAAGAAGGGCGCTTTCCTCACTCGTGATAGCCGTGCTGTTGAACGTAAGAAGTACGGCCGCGCGAAAGCCCGCAAGCGCTTCCAGTTCTCGAAGCGTTAAGTATTGTCACATATTTATGCGAGGGCCGCTGCAACGCGGCCCTTTCTTGTTTAAGGATGATGATGCGGTTTTGGTTGGTGGGCTTGGCAGCCTTGGCAATGAGTACGGGGCAGGCACTGGCTTCCGATTTCGGTGGTCCGACTTGCGCTGCCCATAAGGGCATGGCAGCGGTGGATATGTCGCAGCCTACCAATAGTATCAAAACGGAATCTGGCAAAGGCGCTTACGCCGCTCTCAAATCCATTGGCGTGAAAACGATCATCCGTTATTATGACTGGGTGAATGACGAAAATATTTCGTGCAAAGCTCTGCTGCCGTCTGAATCAGATGCCATCATCGGCGCAGGCCTTAACATCATTTCGGTTTTCCAACATGAAAATGATGATCCTGAAAGTTTTTTTATGAAGTCGCGCGGAGCAGCCGATGCCAAGCAAGCAATAACTCTCGCCCATGCCAATGGGCAACCATCTGGTTCAGCCATCTACTTCTCAGTAGATGGCGTGGACCAAACCATTCGCGACATGGTGTTTGAGCACGGCATGAGCAACGGCCACGCCATGACGAACAAGCGTCGCCGCCATCTCATTCATGCAGACCGCAATTTCATGCGACATATCAGACGCTATGGCCGCTTCCTGCAATATAATCGCCGCGTCTTTGGCAAGCCCGTTGAAACCATCCGAGCATCAGATATTCATCCCGCCATTGTGCGCTACTTCGAACAGGTCAAAGCGATTGTAAAACCCGAAGGTTATAAAATCGGGGCTTATGGCAGTGGTGCCGTGTGTGAATTGTTGCTGGGTAAAAATCTTGTTGACTATTGTTGGCTTGCCCAATCCACGGGCTGGCCGGGCTATGATCAATTTTACCGTTCCAGGCGCTGGACAATGGTGCAACAAAAAACCACCGTTTGCCGCAGCTGGAACTTTGACAACGGTGATCATGTCTGGCTGGATTTTAACCGCGTGAATTCCACCAAGGGCGCTTGGGGCAAGAAGGATGGGATTACCGCACTGGCCGCAACGCAGGTGCCCAAGAGCTGCAATTGATTGCGTATTTGAAATTGAAATAGCGCATGCCAAACTAGGTTCAACGTGAAGGCGCGTGGATAAGGTCAATAACAAGTGAGTAAAATCTACGTTGAGGTGTCAGATCTGCTGGAGCACCTCCTGCTCGGAAAACCACTCAATGGAATAACGCGTGTCATCCTGCATTCTGTGGCCGCTTTTGTGAATGCCTTTGGCGAAAATGCCGTGCGACTACTGGCTTATAACTCTTTGGCAAATACAATGCGGGAAAAGCCAGCGCATGTTTTGGCAGCGCTTTACCGTAGTTCTCCGGGGCGCAGTCTGTTCGCCGAACATCTGCTTGGTGCAGCGCTGCTAGTGCTATTCTGGGCCAAAGCCACACCACAAGCAGAAGATACTTTATTTCATGCAGGAAATTGGTGGTGGCGACCGCGAGCCTTGCAAGCCTTTACGGCGATGAAGGCGCAATCTGGTTCAACAGCGATCTTTTTTATCCATGACCTCATTCCCATTATACATCCGGAGTTTGTGGCCGCTGATCATGTTGAGAGATTCAAAATCGGCTTTGCCGAACTGCGCCTTCACTATCTTTGTCAGCCAATATGAAGGCTGGGGCCTGCCCATTGGTGAAAGCCTTTGGTTTGGAAAAAACGTCATCATTCGCAACAACAATGTTTCTGGCCAGGAGAATCTAGAAACGGCAGCCACCGTTGCTGTAGGTGTGGACGCCGTACAAGCATTAATCGCCACCGCGTTGGAAGGCAAAAGCTATAGACCAGCGAGTGAAAAGCGTCTTCGAACTATTAACGATTTTATCGAAGGTTTGGCTATAGCAGTTTCTTCCAGGCAAACCAGGTAAGTTACTAGTGCGGCGTTTCAGAACTTTAATTCACTAGAACGCACCTGCCGACAAACATGGCCAGCCGGAAAGATCAAGGAAAAAAACGTGGCAATCAACTTGCGATATCGCATGCGAATAATCCTTGCAGCATTTTACCTCGCCGCAGGAATACTTCATTTGCGCTCCCCTGAAGGCTTCATTCTGATCGTGCCGAGTTTTGTGCCTTGGCCTGCTGAAGTTGTCAGGTTCACTGGGTTCTGTGAAATTGCTGGCGCGGTTGGATTGATGATCCCCCAACTGCGAAAAGCAGCTGGCTGGGGCCTGGCCCTTTATGCAGTGGCGGTGTTCCCCGCCAATCTCAATCACGCCTTCAACCACATCAACGTGGGCGTATTTCCGAATGCCTGGTGGTATCACGCCCCGCGATTTGTTTTGCAGCCTGTATTAGTCTGGTGGGCGCTTTATTGTTCGGGCGCGATTGATTGGCCTTGGAACAAGAAGCCAAGTTCTCCACCTTGACAGCAACTGTTCCACCCTCATGCTGAGGTTCATTGCAAAGCAATACCTCGAAGCACGCGCAACGAGCAAGGTGGCGTTCCTTTCGAAGTTTACCAAGGCTGCACCACAGCTAAGAGATTAAAAACGTGAATATTCAGGCGCTATTGAATGCACTGTCACTGTAATCACCGTAATCCTAGCAACAGCGCGAGCGAACCTAGAAATGTACCAGTTAACATCGTCATTTTTTCCCTATTGTTGGCTGCACTCACCTTCAGCAACAGACAGTGGTGATGCTGATCGTTAGCTGGCTCCATTACAAATTGGATCTCCGCTGTAAAGTTCCCAAGAAGTGAACGAATTCTCCGACGAGTCGAGGCGACATTATTGGAGGAAATAACCAGAATACGAGCAAGATGATATTTCCAGTGACCAGTCCAAACAGGCCAACAAGGGCGAACAACGCCATCAGCGTTCGCCGACCCCAATCGATTGGAAACCAGATGCTAAGAGTTTGTCCAGCTAAACTTGCGGCAAGCATTTCAAACTCCTTGCGCTGCTCAATGCTCAAGTCTGGTTGACTCAGTACTTCCCGCACCTTTTTTTGACCATCTTTCAATTCCTGATATTGATTCTTGTCTATCCATCACTCCCCCTTCACCTTCACATATTCCCCCGGCGCATTCCCAAGCCCAGCTTCCGCCGGAACGCGCGCCGGAATCTTCTCCCCGCTTTTCGCTGAAATCCATTCCAACCAATTCGGCCACCAGCTGCCAGGTGTTTCCTTCGCGCCTGCCATCCACTCTTCAAGATCATCTGCGCCAGCGTCATTCGTCCAGAACTGATACTTGTTCAACGCTGGTGGGTTCACCACACCAGCAATATGCCCGGAGCCAGAGACTACCAGTTTGACCAGCCCGCCGAAATGATCTTGCAGGCGAAACACCGAAGGCAGAGGTGCGATGTGATCATCACGCGCCGCCAGATTATAAATAGGGATTTTGACCTTGCCCAAATCAATGCGCGTGTTTTCAAGAACCATGTTACCGTGAGACAAGCGGTTGTTAAGATAACACTCACGCAAATAAAACGAATGCACGCCGGCTGGCATGCGCGTGGAATCGCTGTTCCAATACAAAAGATCAAACGGCATGGGGTCTTTGCCCAAGAGATAATTATTTACCACACAAGACCAAATCAGATCATTGCTGCGCAGCAAATTAAAAGCATCGGCCATGCGGCTACCGGGTAGATAGCCCTTGTCTTCCATGCGGCCTTCAATCCACCTCGCCTGCTCGTCATCCACATAAACGCACAGGTCACCGGCTTTTTCGAAATCCACCTGGGTGGTGAGGAATGTGGCCGCACTCACGCGCTCGTCATTCGTGGCCGCCATGTATCCAAGGCCCGCCGAAACCAAAGTGCCGCCGATGCAGAAGCCCACGGTGTTGACCTGTTTCGCACCTGTGGCTTTTTGCGTTTCATCAATAGCAGTGAGGAAACCTTGGCGCATATAGTCACTAAAGCTTTTACGGCCTTGGGCCTCTGTCGCATTCACCCACGACACCATGAAAACGGTAATTCCATTGTCAACACAATACTTTACGAAGCTTTTCTGGGGCGTTAGGTCAAGAATATAAAACTTGTTGATCCATGGCGGAAAGATGATGAGTGGCGTTTCAAATGTGTGTTCCGTAGATGGAGTATATTGGATAAGCTCAAACAGATCATTGCGGAACACCACTTTGCCGGGGCTCAAGGCGAGATCGCGACCTAAGGCAAAAGCATTTTTATCGGTTTGAGTAATCCGCAAGCGTCCATCAGCCGATGTGAAATCTTTTTCCAGCCTGTCCATGCCGTGCAGAAAATTTTCGCCACTTGAGGCTAAGGTGGCTTTCAACACTTCCGGATTTGACAGCGGAAAATTTGACGGCGAAACGGCATTGGTAATCTGCTCTAAATAAAACCGGGCCTTCAGCTTGGTGTGTTCATCAAGCTCTGCGCCCGCTACCATGTCTTGCGCCCATTTCCCACCGATCAGATAGGCCTGCTTTAGAAAATCAAAGGTGGCATTATCCTGCCAGTCTTTGTCTTTAAAGCGCTTGTCAGATTTCGCTGGCGCAATCATCGGCTCTATCTGTTGGCCCAGACCTTTGGCCCAGGCCGAATGCCACAGCATCGTCAGGCTTTGCCACAGTTGCATCTGCGCCATCATCAGCTTGGCCGGATTTTCTTTGTAGTATTGGTAAACGGCACCGAGCGTTTTAGACACTTGCTCCATCGGCAAAATTTGGGCGTCCGCGTCCTGGCGCTGCACATCAGGCCTCGCGGCAATTGCACCGAACAATTCTGCGCCACGCTGAAACACCTGCGTCATATTCTGTGCAAGCTTCAGCATGTCGGGCAATTTAAATTCGGGGGCAACCTGTTTGGAATTAGACATAGCTAAACCTTAACCTGCAACTTTGAAGAAACCGTGAGCATAATAGACAAATCGGGGCGAAGTGGCCATAAGCTCCAGCCATGACGAATGCATTAAAATTAGGCATCGCTGGTTTAGGCACCGTTGGCACAGGCTTGCTGGATATTCTGGCCGCCCATGGTGATTTAATCGCCGCACGCGCGGGCCGGTCAATTGAAGTAACGGGTGTTTCAGCGCGCACTAAATCCAAGACGCGCGGGCAACATGATCTATCGAAACTCGACTGGCATGATGACCCTGTGGCCTTGGCCAAATCAGCAGGCATTGATGTGTTTATCGAGCTTATTGGCGGTGAAACGGGCCCCGCCAAAGACGCTGTTGATGCCGCCATCGCGTCCGGTAAACATGTGATCACCGCCAACAAAGCTCTGCTGGCCCATCATGGTGCAAGCTTGGCGCGCGCAGCTGAAGCCAAAGGCCTGGCGCTGAATTTTGAAGCCGCTGTTGCAGGTGGCATCCCCGCCATTAAAGCGCTGCGCGAAGGTCTTGTAGGCAACAATGCCAAACGCGTTTTTGGCATCATGAATGGCACATGCAACTACATCCTCACCAAAATGGGCGAGGAGGGCCGTGGCTTTGCCGATGTGCTGAAAGAGGCGCAGACGCTGGGTTACGCTGAGGCTGACCCCACTTTTGACGTAGGCGGCTTTGACACGGCGCATAAATTGGCGGTTCTTACGTCATTGGCTTTCGGCACCGAAGTTAATCTGCCTGCAATCAAAATTGAAGGTATCGAAAGGGTGGCCCTGGCCGATATCCGCAACGCTGCTGAGCTTGGCTATAAGATTAAGCTACTGGGCGTGGCGGTGAATTACGAAAGCGGCGTTGAGCAGCGCGTGCACCCCACGCTGATCAAGCGCGGCTCCCCCGTTTCAGAAACCGACGACGTGTTTAATGCCATCGTGGTCAAGGGCGATTTCGTTGGCGATCTGGTGCTTGAGGGTCGCGGAGCCGGTGCCCATCCCACAGCATCAGCGGTTTTATCCGATATCGTCGATATTGCACGCGGCAACATCCGCCCGGCCTTCGGCATTCCAGCAACCAGTTTGAAAAAGTACCAGGACTCTTCGCCGCGTGCGCATGAAGGTGGTTTCTATGTAGCGCTGGATTTGCATGACAAGCCCGGTGCCGTGGCCGCCATCGCCACCATTTTGGCCGATGCAAAAATCTCAATCGAAAGCATTGTGCAACGCGGCAAGGCTGATCCCTCGGCGCCGCGCGCCACAGCGCAATTCATCTTGATCACCCATGATACGTTGGAGTCGTCACTCAAAGCCGCAATGGCCAAGATTGAACGCGATGGCCATGTCGCAGGTCCACCCAGAGTGATCCGTATTGAGCGCTTTTGATGCGGACAATCGGTATGGTTGGAATGGTTGACTTCAAATGACCTCTGGTAATTCTGAAGCCTTCCTCAACATATCGAATTCGGCGAAGGGCCAGCGCTGGCAGGCACGATTGCATGATCAGCGCTTGGCTCAAACCATCTCGCAAACGCTTGACGTGCCGGAAATTCTAGGCCGTGTAATGGCAGCGCGCGGGGTGTCCACGGGTGAAGCTGAAAGCTGGCTTAATCCCACTTTGCGCGCGCTGATGCCGCAGCCCTGTGCTTTGCTGGATTTGGAAAAAGGTGCAGCGCGTCTGGCTGATGCCATTATGGCGCGCGAAAGAATTGGCGTGATCAGCGATTATGATGTGGACGGCGTTTCATCTGCTGCCCTGCTGCTGCGTTTCTTGCGAGCCTTCGGCACGGACGCGAAAGTTTATATTCCAGACCGCATAACCGAAGGTTATGGCCCCAGCGAGACAGCAGTGAGCGCGCTAAAAGAGCAGGGCGCGGAACTGTTGCTCACACTCGATTGCGGCGTGCTGAGCCATGATCCGCTGGCTCACGCAGCGGAGCTGGGCCTCACCACCATCATTGTTGACCACCACCAGGCCGAGGTCGAATTGCCGCAAGCCTATGCAGTGATCAACCCCAATCGCCAGGATGATATGTCAGGCCAAGGCCACCTGTGTGCAGCAGGTGTCGTGTTCCTGCTATTGGCAACCACCAATGCAGTGCTGCGCCAGCGCGGCGTCTATGAACCGGCACAACAACCCAACATGTTGCAATGGCTTGACCTCGTGGCCCTCGCCACAGTTGCTGATGTTGTGCCATTGAAAGGCCTTAACCGGGCCTTTATAACACAAGGCCTGAAAATCATGGCACGGCGCGATAATTTAGGCCTCGCCGCTTTGGCCGATGTGGGTGGGCTGAAACGCAAGCCTGATGTTTATGGCCTCGGCTTTGTGTTAGGTCCTCGCATCAACGCCGCTGGTCGCATTGGCCATGCAGATGAAGCCCTGGCGCTGCTCACAACACCTGACAAAGGTGAAGCTGTATCGTTAGCCCACAGCCTCAATGAACTGAACCGCAAACGCCAAGCAGTAGAAATTCGTGTTGTTGACGAAGCCGTCGCCCAAGCCGAAGCTGCGATGGGCGCAGAGCTTAAGTCTTCAAGCCTGATCGTGGCTGCCGAAAACTGGCACCCCGGCGTTGTGGGCCTTGCCGCATCACGCTTGAAAGACCGCTTCGGTGTGCCCGCAATTGTTTTAGCTGTTAACAAAACAACAGGCCATGCCACCGGCTCGGGCCGCTCCATCAACGGTGTTAATCTGGGCAAAGCCATTCGTGCTGCGAGTGACAGGGGCCTTCTGATCAAAGGTGGTGGCCATACCATGGCAGCGGGCTTAACACTGGAAATGAGCAAGCTTGCAGCATTCAGACAATTCATCGACGAAACTTTGGCCGCATCAGTTGCTGAAAACCAGGAACGCTCGCTGCTGATTGACGGTGCACTGTCTGCAGGAGGAGCTACCCTGGATCTCATTGAGCTACTCGAACAGGCAGGCCCCTATGGTTCAGGCAATCCATCCCCCATGTTTGTCTTTCCTGCCCACCGCATAATTTACGCTGACCGTGTGGGCGCTGACCATGTGCGCTGCACGTTGGTGGCCAGCGACGGCACACGCCTGAAAGCCATAGCGTTTCGAGCACTTGGCACAGAGCTTGGTGAACTGCTGCTTTCCGAGCGCCAGCACCCCATCCACGTGGCAGGTCGTTTGGTGGTTGATGAATGGGGCGCAAAGCGCGTGGCGTCACTCCAAATTGAAGATGCAAGCCCAATGGTTTGAGGGGTTGCAATGTCAGTCGAACCCTTATATTGAGCGCCCCAACGCCAGTTCCAAATGGAATTCGCACCTAAATAATTGCGCCCTTCGTCTATCGGTTAGGACGACAGCCTTTCACGTTGTAAAGACGGGTTCGACTCCCGTAGGGCGCACCAATCCTTGACCACTGATTCACCCCTTACAGACATCCCAGTCGGACTAACCGTAAAGGATCGGCTCTAAGGCCCCTAGGGACTCATTTAAGCAGTC
>JAYVCU010000212.1:0-6069 GCA_043749835.1 Hyphomicrobiales bacterium | reverse complement strand
TAAGAAAGTAATTGCCAAAACGAAGCCTGCGACGAAAGCAGCGGCCAAGATTGTACATTTCGAGGCGGTGAGCAAAGCGCCGAACAATCCTAATATTGAGATGGGCGAGCCCATTCTTAAAACCCGGGGACTATTCAAACGCTATGGCACAGTCGTGGCCTTGAATGGCGCTGACTTTGATCTTTACCCCGGCGAGGTGCTGGGGGTGATTGGCGATAACGGTGCGGGCAAATCGAGCCTCATCAAAGCCATTACTGGCGCTGTGACACCGGATCATGGTGAGATCACGCTGGAAGGCAAGGTGATCAATTTCAAAGGGCCACAAGAGGCGAGCAAGGCCGGCATTGAAGCGGTTTATCAAAACCTGGCTTTGTCTCCGGCTTTGTCCATTGCCGATAATATGTTCTTAGGCCGTGAGTTGAAGAAGCCAGGATTCCTTGGCACGTTCTTGCGCTTGTCTGACCGTGCGGCCATGCAAAAATTTGCCCGCGATAAACTATCGGAGCTGGGTTTGATGACCATTCAGAACATCAACCAACCTGTGGAAACATTATCCGGCGGTCAGCGCCAGGGTGTGGCGGTAGCACGCGCTTGTGCCTTTGGCTCAAAAGTTGTGATTATGGATGAGCCCACTGCAGCGCTCGGCGTAAAAGAATCGCGCCGCGTTCTGGAACTGATCCGTGACGTGAAAAAGCGCGGCCTTCCCATCGTGCTGATCAGCCACAACATGCCGCATGTGTTTGAAGTGTGTGACCGCATTCACATTCACCGCCTGGGTAAGCGCCTGTGCGTGATCAATCCGAAGGAATATTCGATGTCGGACGCCGTGGCATTCATGACTGGTGCCAAAGAGCCACCTAAGGAATTGCTGGCTGGTTAATGTCTTCTGTTGGCGAAATCGCAGACAGGCTTTGCCATCAAGCGGGGCCTTCTTTACGCTATATGGTTGGCATTGCTGGCCCGCCAGCGGCTGGCAAATCCACAATATCAGCCACATTGCGCGATGCTCTGATTGCTCAGGGTGAGAGCGCCAGTGTTGTGCCGATGGATGGGTTTCATTTTGATGACGCCATATTAAACGCGCGAGGCCACAGGGCGCGTAAGGGTGCACCTTTCACGTTTGATGTTCTGGGTTTTGAGGTTCTTTTAAAACGCATCAAACTGCGCGAACCAGATATTGCCATTCCGGTTTTTGACCGGACAATGGAACTGTCTCGCGCTGGCGCTGATATCATTTCAGAAGAAGCCAAATTCATTTTGGTGGAAGGTAATTATTTGCTGCTGAACAGTGCGCCGTGGAACAGGCTTAAGCCACTGTTGGATTTTACGCTTTATATCGACGTGCCCGAGGCGGAACTGGTACGCCGCCTGATGCAACGCTGGCATGAGCATGGTTTTGACGAAGCCTATGCCAAAAATTGGATTGCCAGCAATGACCTACTGAACATCCGTACCATTCAGGCCAATAGCACAAAGGCCGACATGGTGGTTTAGCCGCCGTCACCCACAAATCCCGCAGCCGCAATGCCAGCCAGGGCTGCGGCTTCATCATTATCTGAGGTATCGCCCGAAACGCCAACACTGCCAATAATGACGCCTGCAGCATCTTTGATGAGAACGCCGCCCGGCACAGGCACAATGCCGCCGTCGATAGCTGCCACAGCACCTGCGAAAAAATGTGGACGATCCTTGGCAATCTTTTCCAGCGCCCGCGTGCCCATGTTGAACGCCAATGCGCCTTTGGCTTTGGCGCGGGCAATATCGAAACGCGCCAGTGATGAACCGTCACCGATAGCAGCGGCTTTCACGGTGGCGCGGTCATCCAGCACCACAACGCCCAAGGTTTTAAGCTGGGCGTCCTTGCCATGGCTAAGGGTTTTCTCAATGATGGTTTGCGCGGTGGTGAGGGTGAGCAATTGATGTCTCCATTTCTGTAATTTGTCATTCCATCCAAGCCGAAGCGCAGCTTAGGCGCGAGATGGAACCCAGCTTACTCGGTTCGATATTCGATACGTTCATGCAGATCAAGCCAATTAGGATTTAACTTCTCAATCAATTCAAATTTCCAATCCCGCTTCCAAACTTTTATCTGGATTTCACATTTAATCGCTGCTTGCATGGTTTCAAAATGGACATACCAAACCAGAATCTTTAAACCATATTGTGAGGAAAATCCTTGAAATGATCCATTCTTATGTTCGTTGATGCGATCATACAGCCTGCTGGTTACACCAATGTAGGTGGTACCGCGATAGCGATTGGCAATAATGTAAACAGCGGGTTGCTTTTCCTCTTGCATCGCTAGGTAAGCTGGGTTCGATCTCGCGCCTGCGCTCCGCTCCGGCTTGGATGGAATAACGGGGATGGCGATACTCTGCGAAGCGTCAAATTTATTCGTCCACCCTCTTTCAGCAATGTCGACGTGCCATTTATCACCCGGTCTATGCCATGGAAGCACAGGCGGGATTTGCCGCCCATCACCAGCACATCGCCGGATGAGAGTTTTACGGTTTGGGTTTTCCCGCCGCGTTGCGTGCCACCGAAGCGGAAGACGGCGGTGTCTCCCAGAGAGATTGAAACCACAGGGGCAGCGAAATCTTCTTCATCGCGGTCTTGATGCAGGCCCATTTTGGCGCCTTGTTGATAGACGTTCACGAGGCAGGCTTCCGGCGGGTGCGGGTAGTTTGCAAAGCGCTTCCAAACATCCAGAACAGATTGCGGCATGGCGGGCCAGGACTGGCCCGTTTCAGGATGTGCAGGTTGATAACGATAGCCCGCCTTGTCAGATACCCAACCCACGGAACCTAAATTTGTCATCCGTACGCTAAACGGCTTGCCCGTGCGTGGCATTACGGGGGTGAAAAGCGGGGCGTGTATTACGGCCTTACGCAACGCTTCCACTAAGGCCTCTTGAGCCTTGCGATCAAGAACGCCTGGATGATAATCAACACCTTCAAACATCCTGCACATCGCTCATTTAAAAAACTTCATTTCTCCGCCTTGATGGGCTAAGGCCCCCTCCCTATATAGCCCCTGAACGGCAATTGCGGGTGGAATCACTTGCAAGGCATATTTCAATTTAAGGGGGCTTCTATCCCGGTGCTCTGTGGGGCCGGGGCATAAAGCCTGCCAGAGGAGAACTACAAATGGGTAAAGTTATTGGTATTGATCTTGGCACCACGAACTCTTGTGTGGCGGTTATGGAAGGCAAAACGCCTAAAGTGATTGAAAACGCCGAGGGTGCGCGCACCACGCCATCAATTGTGGCCTTTAACGCTGAGGGCGAAACGTTGGTGGGCCAGCCTGCCAAGCGCCAAGGTGTGACCAATCCTGAAAACACTTTCTTTGCCATCAAGCGCCTGATCGGCCGCCGCATGGATGACCCGATGGTGGCCAAGGACAAGAAGCTTGTGCCTTACAACATTGTCAAAGCCGACAATGGCGATGCCTGGGTTGATAGCCGCGGCACGAAATATGCCCCATCGCAGATTTCCGCCTTCACGCTTACCAAGATGAAGGAAACAGCCGAGCGTTATTTGGGTGAGCCTGTGACGCAAGCCGTGATCACCGTTCCGGCTTATTTCAACGATTCGCAACGTCAGGCCACCAAAGATGCGGGCCGCATTGCTGGTTTGGAAGTTCTGCGCATCATTAATGAGCCTACGGCTGCGGCTTTGGCTTATGGCCTCGACAAACGCCAGGCGGGCACGATTGCCGTTTACGATTTGGGCGGCGGCACGTTTGACGTGTCGGTTCTTGAAATCGGCGACGGTGTGTTTGAAGTGAAATCGACCAATGGTGACACGTTCCTTGGCGGTGAAGACTTTGACATGCGCATTGTTGATTTTCTTGCCGACGAGTTTAAAAAAGAAAATGCAATTGATCTGCGCAAAGACAAGTTGGCTTTGCAGCGTCTGCGTGAAGCGGCTGAAAAAGCCAAGGTTGAGCTTTCGTCGGCTATTCAAACGGAAATCAATTTACCTTTCATCACCGCTGATGCCTCTGGCCCGAAGCATCTTACCGTCAAGCTGAGCCGGGCCAAGCTTGAGAGCCTTGTGGATGATCTGATCCAAAAGACGGTTGAGCCATGCAGACAAGCTTTGAAGGATGCCGGCGTTTCTGCTGCGCAGATCGATGAAGTGGTTCTGGTGGGCGGCATGACGCGTATGCCAAAAGTGATCGAAGTGGTGAAAAGCTTCTTTGGCAAAGAGCCCCACAAGGGTGTGAACCCTGATGAGGTTGTGGCCATTGGTGCGGCCATCCAAGGCGGCGTGCTTAAGGGCGAAGTGAAGGATGTGTTGTTGCTGGACGTAACACCGCTGTCTCTGGGCATTGAAACGCTGGGCGGCGTGTTCACGCGGTTGATTGATCGCAACACCACAATTCCCACCAAGAAAGGCCAGACGTTCTCAACTGCTGATGACAATCAGACGGCGGTGACCATTCGCGTGTTCCAAGGTGAGCGCGAAATGGCGGCGGATAATAAGTCGCTTGGTCAGTTTGATCTTATGGGCATTCCGTCTGCACCGCGCGGTGTGCCACAAATTGAAGTGACGTTTGATATTGACGCCAATGGTATCGTGAATGTGTCTGCTAAGGACAAGGCCACGAATAAGGAACAGCAGATCCGCATCCAAGCTTCGGGTGGTCTGTCTGATGCAGAGATCGAGAAGATGGTGAAGGAAGCCGAAGCCAACGCCGTTGACGACAAGAAGCGTAAAGATGCGGTGGAAGCCAAGAACCAGGCTGAGAGCCTGATCCATTCCACGCAAAAGACGATCAAGGACGCTGGCGATAAGGTGCCGCAATCCGACAAGTCTGCCATTGAATCCTCCATTGCTGACCTCAAATCTTCGATTGAGGCTGGTGATGCTGAGGCGATCACCACCAAGACAACGGCGCTGATGCAGCTTTCCATGAAGCTGGGTGAGGCTTTGTATAAGGGCGGTGGTGCAGGTGCTGAGCCTCATTCCGGTGCACCTGATGGTGATCACGAGGATGACAAGGACCTGCCACGTGACGAGTTTGATGATGTGCTGGATGCCGAGTTCACCGAAATCGACGAGAAGAACAAAAAGAAGTAATTGGGCGCGGGGGCCTGCCATATCAGGGCCGGCCCCGCACTCTCACGCAAAATGGCCAAGCGCGATTATTATGAAATTCTGGGTGTTGCCAAGGGTGCTGATGAAAAGGCGCTGAAGACGGCTTATCGCAACCTTGCAAAGAAGCTGCATCCTGACGCCAATCACGGCAGCACTGAAACCGATACCAAGTTCAAGGAATTAAACGAGGCCTATGACGTCCTCAAAGACCCGCAGAAAAAAGCTGCTTATGACCGTTTTGGTCATCAGGCTTTTGATGCTGGCGGCGGCGCGCGTGGGCCAGGTGGTGCAGGTGCTGGCTTTGGGCCAGGATTCAATTCTTCGATGTCAGATATGTTCGAAGATTTATTCGGTGACTTTATGGGCGGTGCTGGAGGCCGACAACAAAAGGGCCGCAGTGCCAATGGTGCACAGCGCGGCAGCGACCTTCGCTATAATCTGGAAATAAACTTAACTGAGGCCTTTACCGGCAAGACAGCGCAAGTTCGCGTTCCATCATCGGTTGCATGTGACACCTGTAAAGGCTCTGGCGCCAAACCGGGCACGCAGCCCACCACGTGCCGCACCTGCGGCGGGGCTGGAGCTGTGCGCTCCCAATCCGGGTTCTTCACCGTTGAACGTGCTTGTCCGACGTGCAATGGACGTGGACAGGTCATCGCCGATCCCTGCAGCGTATGCCATGGGCAGGGCCGGGTTACCAAAGAGCGCAACCTCTCGGTCAACATTCCACAAGGCGTTGAAGACGGTACGCGCATTCGGCTTGCTGGTGAGGGCGAAGCGGGTTTACGCGGCGGGCCGACGGGTGACCTTTATATTTTCCTGTCGATGCGACCACACGAATTCTTTAAGCGTGATGGCGCGGATTTGTTCTGCCAGGTTCCCATCTCCATGGCGACGGCCACATTGGGCGGCGAAATTGAAGTGCCCACCATTGATGGCAAGAAAGCGCGTGTGACCATTCCCGAGG
>JAYVCU010000211.1:0-12481 GCA_043749835.1 Hyphomicrobiales bacterium | reverse complement strand
GTGAGATATTAATGAAGATAAATCTCCCTGACGCGCACCGCAAACTTGCGCCTTACACACTTAAGACTGAGCCACTCAAACTCCGAGCGCCGAAGTTGCCTTGGAACCGCATTGCGTTTGCGGCGGCTCACGTTGTGGTTGATCCATTTTCAGCAACGGGCGGCATAGATTGGAAAGCAACGCTGGCTTATCGTCGCCATTTGATGAAGCTTGGCTTTAACATTGCCGAAGCGATGGATACATCTCAACGCGGCATGGGTTTGCACTGGGATGACGCCTATGAGTTAATCCGTCGTTCACTGAAAGATGCTGGCCCATTAGCTTCACGAATTCATTCGGGCTGCGGAACAGACCATCTGGGCCTCACCGACGCCCGTAGCCTTGATGATGTGATCCGTGCCTATGCAATGCAGATGGAAGCTATTCAAAAGTTGGGTGGCCGCATAATTTTGATGGCTAGTCGCGCTCTGGTGCGTGTTGCAAAATCGCCCGATGACTATCTGAAGGTTTATTCTCATGTTCTGCAAAATGCCGATCATCCCGCCATATTACACTGGCTGGGAGAGATGTTTGATCCTGCACTTAAAGGCTATTGGGGCACTGATAGTTTCGTGCTGAACATGGAAACCTGTCTTGCCATGATCAATGCAAATGGTCATAAAATTGACGGCATTAAAATTTCGCTTCTCGACGCTGACAAGGAAATTTCGATGCGTCGCGCCCTTCCATCTGCGATTAAGATGTACACTGGCGATGACTTTAATTACGCCGCCTTGATTGAGGGTGACGCACAAGGCCACTCACACGCCCTGCTCGGTATTTTCGATGCGATCGCCCCGGCTGCCTCTCAGGCTCTAACCGCTTTGACGAAAGGGCAACTTGAACATTTCCATGCCTTGTTAGCGCCAACAGTTCCACTTTCGCGTCTGATCTTTTCAGCTCCAACACACTTCTATAAGACGGGTATCGTGTTTCTCGCCTGGTTGAATGGTTTTCAGGATCACTTTGTGATGGTGGCAGGCGCACAATCAGCGCGCCCACTGCTTTACTTCGTCGAATGCTTCAAGCTTGCTGAAAAAGCCGGGCTTCTGTTAAAGCCTGACCTGGCAGTGAAGCGCATGAAACACCTTCTCGCAATTCACGGCGTGTGATGCGCGATCTTAACAATCACCTTGAACTTTGCGCGGTCAACACAGCTACTTTTGGTTTTCAGGCTCCGCTCACACAAGTGATTGATGACGTGGCTCGCGCTGGATTTGGCGCTATTGGCCCATGGCGACGCGAAGTTGAGCAATATGATGTAAAGGCATTCAGCAAGCAAATCCGCGATGCCGGATTGAAGGTAACGGGCTATTGCCGCAGCACTTATTTTCCAGCTCAATTGATTTCCGAACGCAAAGCAGCAATTGAAGACAACAAGCGCGCGCTATACGATGCCGCAACGTTGGGCGCTTCGTATTTTGCGCTGGTGGTTGGAACATCTCCCAAGTTGAATGAAGCACGCAAACACGTTGCTGAGGGCATTCAAGCTCTTTTACCCACAGCAAAGTTGTTGGGCATCAAGCTTGCAATCGAACCTTTGCATCCGGTCTATGCGGCTGACCGCTCATGCATAAACACCATGGCCCAAGGGCTTCAACTTTGTGTTGACATCAACGACCCGGCCATAGGTCTTCTCATCGACACCTATCATGTGTGGTGGGACCCTGCCCTCGCTTCATCTATCGCGGCTGCGCGCGGACGAATATTTGGATTTCATGTCAGCGATTGGCTGATGCCGATCCGCGATGTGCTGAATGATCGTGGCATGATGGGCGATGGCGTTATCGACCTTCCCTATATTCGCGGCCTTGTCGAGAAGGCGGGTTATGATGGTTATGTTGAAGTGGAGATTTTCTCCACTGAAAACTGGGGCAAGAAGGCGGTGCCCGATACGTGCCGCGTGATGAAGGAACGTTTGTTCACCCGCGTTTAATCAGCTCAGCGGCTTTTTCCGCTATCATAATGGTCGGCGCGTTGGTATTTCCTGTCGTAATCGTTGGCATGACTGAAGCGTCTGCGATACGCAATCCTTCAAGCCCATGCAATTTCAACTGCGGCGATACAACGGCCATTTTATCGTGACCCATTTTGCACGTACCAACGGGATGATGATCGGTCTTTGCATTTTGACATGCATAGTCGGCCAACTCCGCATCAGTCTTTAGTGCAGCACCTGGCAGTCGCTCCTGCATCACATAGGGCTTGAGGGATGTCTGATTCATAATTTCACGTGCAAGTCTTAATCCCCGTAACGACATTTCTTTGTCATAGGGATCCGCCCAATAATTCGGATCGATCAACGGCTTCGCAGCAGGATCGTTCACGGCCAGCCGCACCGTGCCGCGAGATCGTGGGCGCATAAAAGCAACATTGAGTGTGACACCTGCGTTCTTCAACTTGGCCACTCCCGCTTCAATGCCGCTGCCAAGGCCGAGATGAAACTGGATGTCGGCACTTCGTGCGTTTTCATCGGCATACCAAAATCCGCCTTGTCCAAAGAGCGCATTGGCGGCAGGCCCGGTATGTGTGAGAAAATAGCGTAAGCCAGCCAGCGCAGCCCAGATAGGTTTTCCATATTTATCATAGGTGTGATCGCCTGTGCATTCGCTGATGACGAAGAGATCAATATGATCCTGCAAATTTGCACCAACACCTGGCAAGTCATGTAACGTCGTGATGCCAACAGAACTTAGATGATCGGCCGGCCCAATGCCTGATTGCAGCAAAAGCTTGGGTGAGCCAATGGCGCCGGAACACACAACAACTTCGCGGTCGGCATAGATAATTTCACTATTTAACAGTCTAACACCGCGCACACGCTGGCCCTCAACCACCAGATTGGCCACTTGCACATTCTGTTTAACCTTCAAGTTTTGTCGCACAAGCGCAGGCTTCAAATATGCCGTTGCGCAGGAGGCCCGTGCTCCATCATTCTGCGTCATCTGGTAATAGCCGAAGCCATCCTGCGATGCGCCGTTCACATCCGGGTTGCGCGGAATACCAAGTTCCTCGCCCGCTTTGAAAAACGCCTCGCAGATCGGCAAGCTGCCGCGCGGATCGGAAACGCTAAGCGGGCCGCCCACCCCATGAAATTCATTGGCACCATGTTCGAAATTTTCAGCCTTTTTGAAGTGTGGCAGTACATCTTCATATGACCAGCCCTCATTGCCTGACTGCCGCCATTCATTAAAATCAACGGCATTGCCGCGGTTATAAACCTGCGCATTGATTGTTGAACCACCGCCAATTACCTTGGCTTGCGTGTACCAGAACACGCGGTTTTGCATGTGACGTTGCGGTACAGTGGAATAGCCCCAGGAGGCAATACCCTTGGTCATCCTGGCAAAGCCCGCCGGAATACGAAAGAGGATGTTCCGGTCCGTTCCACCCGCCTCAAGCAACAAAACTTTTAATGAAGGGTCTTCTGATAACCGGGCGGCCAAAACGCACCCGGCAGAGCCGCCACCAACGATGATGTAATCAAACGCCAAATTGCCAACCATGCCATGAACTATAAATAACCATTTGGTTATTTCAAGCGAGACTTGCTTGCCTCTCATAATAATAATAAGTCAAAGCGTTCTGTCGTCCTGTTGCAAATTCTGCCACCTGCGGTATCACCGCTAAAACCCGGATAAAAAAATGCAAAGCTTAAACATTGACGACAAACTTTTGGCCTTTGTGAATAATGAAGCCCTGCCCGGAACTGGAGTGCCGCAAGATGCTTTCTGGCAGGCGATGTCAGCCATTGCCCATGACCTTGCCCCAAAGAACCGCGCGTTGTTGAAAAAGAGAGATGACTTACAAGTCCAGATTGACCTTTGGAATAAGGCTCACCGTCAAAGTTTCGATGCAGGCGTTTATCAGGCGTTTCTCTCGTCAATTGGGTATCTGGTGCCGGAGGGCGCCGACTTCAAAGTGTCCACCGAAAATGTCGATCCGGAAATTGCGACTATTGCAGGCCCGCAACTTGTTGTGCCGGTTTCCAATGCCCGTTTTGCCCTCAATGCTGCCAATGCACGCTGGGGTTCACTCTATGATGCGCTTTATGGAACAGATGCGCTGGGCCAGGCGCAAGGTCGTGGTTATGACACGGAACATGGCGCTAAAGTTATCGCGTGGGCGCGAGAATTTCTTGACGTAGCTGCGCCGTTGAAAAGCGGTAATTGGGCGTCGCTAGCAAATTTCACCGCCGACGTCTTGCGCGATCCAACACAATTTATCGGCAAGGGCGTGAAGCGTGAGTCGATATTGCTCAAGAACAACGGTCTCCATATCGAAATTATTTTTGATCGCACGACACCGATTGGAAATTCCGACGCGACTGGCATTTCAGACCTACTGATCGAGAGCGCGCCGAGCGTCATTATGGACTGCGAAGACTCGGTCGCCGCCGTTGATGCTGAAGACAAAGTGCAAGTCTATCGCAACTGGCTGGGCTTGATGAAGGGCGACTTGAGTGAGGAGATTAGCAAGTCCGGAAAATCCTTCACGCGGCGATTAAACGCTGATCGTGAATATACCACGACGGGCGGTAAGACATTCAAGTTACCCGGTCGTGCGCTGATGCTCATCCGCAATGTCGGCCATCTGATGACCAACCCGGCCATCACGCTGGAGGATGGCAGCGAAATTCCCGAAGGCATTATGGATGGCATGATTACAGCACTGTGTGCCCTGCATGACATTGGCCCGAACGGTCGCAAAGCCAACAGCCCCGCCGGCTCCGTGTATATCGTGAAGCCCAAAATGCACGGACCTGAGGAGGTGGCCTTCGCAGTGCAACTGTTCGCACACATTGAAACGGCTTTGGGCATGAAGCCAGACACCATCAAAATTGGCATTATGGATGAAGAGCGCCGTACCACAGTGAACCTGAAAGAATGCATCCGTGCGGCAAAGGATCGCATTTTCTTCATCAACACTGGCTTCCTTGATCGCACGGGCGATGAAATTCACACGTCGATGGAATTGGGACCGATGGTGCGCAAGGGCGATATGAAGCAGGCTACGTGGATTGCAGCTTATGAGAATTGGAATGTTGATAATGGCTTAAAGCTTGGGCTGCCTGGCCACGCGCAAATCGGCAAAGGCATGTGGGCCATGCCAGATAGGATGGCCGATATGCTGACCCAGAAAATCGCACACCCGAAAGCTGGTGCGAACACGGCATGGGTGCCCTCACCAACCGCGGCCACACTTCACGCCACACATTATCACCGCGTGAATGTTGCCGTTGTGCAGGCTGCATTGAAATCGCGTGCGCCTGCAAAATTGGACGACATTCTTTCCGTGCCCGTGGTCACGCGTCCGAATTGGAGCGATGACGCTATTCAGCAAGAGCTTGATAATAACGCACAAGGCTTGCTGGGCTATGTGGTGCGCTGGGTGGAGCAAGGTGTAGGCTGTTCGAAAGTGCCAGACATCGACAATGTGGCCCTGATGGAAGACCGCGCTACGCTGCGCATTTCCTCACAGCACATGGCCAACTGGTTAAAGCACGGTGTAGTGACGCGCGGCTCGGTGATGAAAACGTTGAAACGCATGGCGGCAGTGGTGGATCAGCAGAATGCAGGGGATGCTTCCTATCGCCCCATGGCCCCGGATTTTGACACGTCGCTGGCATTCCAAGCGGCCTGTGATTTGGTGTTCAAGGGTGTTGACCAGCCCAACGGCTATACCGAGCCATTGCTTCATGCCTATCGACTGAAGGCAAAGGCGCGGAGTTAAACGAGGCATGCTAACGCTCAGGGGGGCCCCTTTCTTCTCCCGCTCGCGGGAGAAGAAATGACGTTAAACCTTCGCGCACTGCGAAGCATCGGCTGAATAACACAAGTCCAATATCTTTTGCAAGTCAGCGGCGCGGCGGAATGATGGATCGCCGTTCTTCTTATCCACCACAGCAGAGATAAATTTGTGATAATTGGTGGGCCCGCTTTCCGTCCGCGTAACATCGCGCCACGCTTGCGTGTGAACATCTTCGCCAACGCATTTGCGCAAGGTGGTGAAATCATGGTGGTTGGACAGTTCCAACGCACCCTTATTGCCAAACACATGCAAGCGGAGCGTGTTGGCATAGCCCGTCATAAAACGGCTGGCGTGAATAATGCCCATCGCACCGTTTGAAAACTCTAACGTCATCGCGGCTGAATCATTTGCATCCAGAACATATTTGCCAATCTTATCACCCGGTGCCTTAGGGAACGTTTTCAGCTTGGCTTGCACCGACACTGGCATCATGTCCACGCAGAAGGTGGTAAAATCCAGAATGTGAATGCCAACATCGCCCAGCACGCCCTTGGAACCATGGGCCTCCGATAAGCGCCACAGCCACATATCTTCCTTGTCCCAGTGACCCCATTGATTGCCGACCAGCCAACTTTGGCGGTAACTTGCCTCCACATGACGGATGTCGCCCAGCTCGCCATCAGCCACAATCTTCTTGGCAGCATGAAGGGCGGCCACGTTGCGGTACGTCAGGTTTACCATATTAATAAGCTTGTGCTGGTCAGCCGTTGTGGCCATTTCATCGGCGAGTTTAAAACTCTCCGCCAAAGGCTTTTCACAGAACACATGCTTCTTGGCGTTCAGCAATTTCATCGTTGTAGGATAGTGAATGGAATCTGGCGTGACGTTGGCCGCTGCATCGAATTGGCCCCATTTAATCGCCATATCCAAATCAGTGAAGTGCTTCTTGATGCCGAATTGCTTGGCAAAAGCTTCAGCACGACCGGGAACCACATCCACCGTGCCCACCATTTCCACACGAGGGTCTTGCGCAAAGGCTGTGGCATGGGCCTTGGCCATACCGCCTGTACCCAAAACCAGAAGGCGAATTTTAGCGGGTGAATTTTTGAACAAAGCCATTACTTAAAACCCTCTTCGCCCGGTGCATGTAGCGTTGGGCCTTTAACTGTAAGCGGCACGGGTGCCTTATCATGCGGCACATTGGGTGAAGAATGAATACCCTTCCACGGCTTGGCCGGATTGTAAGCCCAGCGCGCAGCATTGCGGATCACCTGCAGCACCTGCTTGTTGTGGTATGTGGGGTAAGCTTCATGGCCGGGGCGAAAATAGAAAATGTTGCCCGCACCACGATGATAAGTAACACCGGAGCGGAACACTTCGCCGCCTTCAAACCAGGAGATCATGACGGTTTCGAGCGGTTCTGGAATCGAGAAAGGCTCACCATACATTTCCTCATGCTCAATGAAAATCTGCTGTGGCAGGCCCTCTGCAATTGGATGGTTCGGATTGATAATCCAAACGCGCTCATTCTCACCCGCTTCGCGCCACTTAAGTGAACAAGGTGTGCCCATCAGCCGCTTGAAGATTTTCGAATAGTGCGCAGAATGCAGCACGATCAGGCCCATTCCTTCATGCACCCGCTTGGCCACGCGTTCGACGATTTCATCTTTCACATCGCCGTGTGCGGCATGTCCCCACCAGATCAACACGTCGGTTTCATCTAAACGCTTCTGGCTGAGGCCATGTTCAGCATCATCATCAAGTCGAGCCTGACCAACAACAAAATCCTTATGGCCAGTGAAAGCTTTTTTCAAAGCTCCGTCCATGCCTTTGGGATAAAGCTTTTTAACCAGAGGATTAGTTTTTTCATGGCGATGTTCGTGCCAGATAAGTACGCGAATAGTCATAGCTGTCTCTTTCAAATTAAATGGAATTGCCTTCGGCGTTGAACAGATGCACTTCGCCCTTCATGGGAGCGATTTGCACTTTGGCATCAACGCGATATTGGGTTGTGCCGCTTTCACGCACAATAACGGGCTCATCAGAGCCGATGTCCACAAACACATAAGAATCAGAACCCAAAGTTTCGGCGTGGATAACCTTGCCGTGCCAGCCGGCTTTGGCGACAAATTCCAAATGCTCTGAGCGCACGCCGATGGTGTGGGCTTTATAAGGGCGGGAAAATTTGCCCGTCATGAAATTCATTTTGGGTGAGCCGATGAAACCCGCTACGAAATTGTTTGCGGGCGTTTCATAAAGTTCCAACGGTGTGCCCACTTGCTCTACGTAACCATCACGCAGCACGCAGATACGGTCTGCCAAGGTCATCGCTTCGACCTGATCATGGGTGACATAAACCATGGTGACGTTGTTCATGGCATGGTGCAGTTTGGCAATTTCCAAACGCGTGGCAACGCGAAGCGCCGCATCCAGATTCGAGAGCGGCTCATCAAACAAGAACACTTTAGGATCACGCACAATGGCGCGGCCAATGGCAACACGCTGGCGCTGCCCGCCTGAAAGTTGTTTGGGCAGACGTTCCAAATAGGGCGTGAGCTGTAACAGCGCTGCTGCTTTTTCGACACGTGTTTTGATTTCGTCTTTGCTACTTTTGGCAAGCTGCATTCCGAAAGCCATGTTTTGATAAACCGTCATATGCGGATACAGTGCATAAGACTGAAACACCATGGCAATGCCGCGCTTTGACGGCGCTAAAGCATTCACCAGCTTGCCATCAAACAACATTGTTCCGGACGTAATATCCTCAAGCCCTGCAATCAAACGTAACATGGTGGATTTGCCGCAGCCCGAGGGGCCCACAAAAACCATGAACTCACCAGACTTAATTTCAAGATCCACACCTTTGATAACGTTGACAGCACTAAAGGATTTTTTGAGGTTCTTGATTGAGATAGTGGCCATAATTAACCCTTCACACCACCAGCCGTAAGGCCAGCGATAATCTTGCGTTGGAAAACGAGAACAAGAAAAATAAGCGGAACAGTAACAATGACCGAAGCAGCCATGATTAAGCCCCACGGAATTTCATGTGCCGTGCTGCCCGAGAGCAGCGCAATCCCGACGGGCACAGTGCGGTTGGCTTCACTCGACGCGGTGAAGGTGAGCGCATATAGATATTCATTCCAGGCAGCGATGAAAGCCAATAAGCCTGTTGTGACCAAGGCTGGCCACATCAGAGGCAAAAAAATTCGTGTGATAATCACCCATGGCGATGCACCGTCAACAATGGCAGCTTCTTCCAATTCGATGGGTAAATCACGCATGAAGGTGGTGAGCACCCAAACTGTAAAAGGCAGGGTGAAAATGGTATAAGAAAAAATCAGCGACCAATCAGTATTGTAAAGGCCCAGGCTTTGTACTGTTTCAAACAGGCCCGCGAGTACGGCAACCTGCGGAAACATCGACACGGACAAAATTGTCATAAGCAACAAGCCACGCCCGCGAAAGCGCACCCGCGCCAAGGCGTAAGAGGCCGTAGTGCCGATCGCCAAGGCAACAGTGACTGTCCACGTTGAAACCCAAACGGAGTTCCACAAATTTCTAAGAAACGAGCCATTCCCGTTGAACAGAACTTGTGAATAATTTTCCAGTGAAAATGATGTAGGCAAATAGCTGATGTTAAACAGATCAGTGCCAGATTTGAAGCTGGTGATAATTGCGTAATAAAATGGGAACACTGACTCTAAAACAATGAAAACCACAAAAATATAAAACATCACATTCCAGAAGGGAGAGCGGTTCATTGTGTGCTGCCTTCCAAATTGACTTTGCCAATTTTGATGTAAGCAATCACCGTGACCAGCAGGATGAGAAACAAGACGGTTGATTCGGCTGAGCCATAGCCCAACTTGTCAAAATCAAACATGTTCTCACGCGCAATCACCGCCATGGTTTTGGTTTGTGATGAATTGGGTGTGAGAATGTAAACCAGATCAAATATACGCAGCGCGTCTAACATGCGGAAGATAACCGCCACCATTAAGGCTGGGCGCACCAGTGGCAAAGTAATATTCCAAAATACTTTCAAAGGATGTACGCCGTCCACTTCGGCAGCCTCGTAAACATCACCTGGAATTTGCTGCAGGCCAGCCAGAATAAGTAAAGCCATGAACGGCATAGTTTTCCATGTGTCCACCATCACAATAGTAAACATTGAATAATTGGCATCTGCCGTCCACGCAATTTTTTCGCTAATTATGTGCAGGCGCATCAGCATGTCATTGAAAATACCGAGCTGATCATTCAGCATCCATCCCCAAATTTTCGCAGACACAACAGTGGGAATGGCCCATGGAATAAGAATAGCCGCACGCACAAACCCGCGGCCTTTGAAGGATGCGTTCAGCACCAGCGCCACAGCCAGGCCAAACACGGTTTCAAGGGTTACTGAAACGATGCCAAAGCGGAACGTATTATAAACTGCATTCCACCAGGATGGGTCAAACAACACCCCAAAATGGCGTGTGGCACCGCTGTCCATGGTGACGGTTTTGTAATAGTTTTTGAACCAGTTAAACTGCGCGTCGTGAAAATGCAGCAATGACGCATCGGAAATTGAAAACCAGATTGAGCGCGCCAAGGGCCAAGCCGCAACAATAAGTAGCGTGATGATCATCGGCGCCAGAAAAATCCAGGCGGACCGAACACGCCCGGCAAGCAGTTCGTTGCGAATTGATGTTTTGATTGGTTCACTGGACATGGCTTAAACCCAAGCGTTCTCACGCGTCATCGTATTTCATCATTTCGTCACACCGTTATTTCGGCGTAAGGCAAAATCCATTTTTGCAAAGAACACAGATTGAAAGCTGCAGGCGCCTTCGCGGCGAATGGCGAAATTTTTTACGTCTAAAGTAATTTACCTTACAATTTATAATACGAACACGAATATACAAAAAACCGCAGGCAGCGAAGGATGACCGCCTGCGGGTGATCAAGCTAGAGCTGTTATTTCCAGCCGTCGCCCTTAACTTCTGTCAGCTTGGCTTCAAGGTTAGCCAGATTATCTTTGGCCGAGCCATTGCCCGACAGGGTGTCGTGAACAGCGGTCCAAAACAAATTGGACACTTCATTATATTTCACCTTGGTTGGAGCTGATGGACGCGGCACAGCTGCCAAGAATACGTCTTTCCACTTTACCAGCACGGGCTGTTTGGCCTTCACGTCAGCGTCATCATAAACCGACACAACAGTTGGCAAGTGGGTTTGCTCGATGGCATTGGCCTTTTGAATCTTTGCTGAAGCCAGATACATGATGGCCTTGATGGCTTCTGGCTGATGCTTCGAATACTTCGAAACAGCAAGGTTCCAACCGCCGAGTGTTGCAGCAGAGCCCCCGCCTTCACCGCCTGATGGCAGAGGAACAACGTCGAACTTGCCTTTGACAGCGCTATCATCCTTGTTGCCCAAAGCATAAGCGTAAGGCCAGTTGCGCATGAATACAGACTTACCCGTTTGCCAAACGCCGCGGCTTTCTTCTTCCTGATAAGCAAGAACGCCTTTTGGTGAGATTGTGCCGATCCAACCCTTGGCGCGTTCCAGCGCCTCAGCAGCTTTTGGATTGTTAATAGAGATCTTGCCGTCAGCTTCAACGATTTGACCGCCGCCGTTAGACTTCACCCATTCCAGAGCGTCACAGGTCAAACCTTCATAGGCATTGCCTTGAAACACAAACCCTTGCAGATCAGCGTTCTTTTCGCCGTCCATAACGGTCTTGGCATCCTTGGCCATTTCGTCCCAGGTCTTAGGCGCTGCCAGCTTATACTTGTCCAACAAATCCTTGCGGTAATAGAGAGCAGGAGCATCGGTGAACACAGGAAGAGCAACCAATTTGCCGTTGACAGTTTGCGATTGGATGATTGATGGAAAATGATCCTTCACCACGTCTTTGGCAGCCTCAGTCAAATCAACCAGCTGATCAGCCAACTGTGGTGCCCAAATAACATCTGTTTGATAAATGTCGATGTCAGCGTTGCCAGCCGCAAGCCACAACTTGTATTGGCCGAACTGATCGGTGGTCGATGACGGCATTGGAACCAGCTTAACATTGATGCCGGTTTCCTTAGCGAAGTCAGCGAGCTTGGCTTGATTGAAAGCAAGATCGCCGCCTGTGGCACCAGACACCATGTTCAGGTCAACAGCCATGGCCGAAGCGGCTATAAAGCTCATGCCCAATAAAGCAGTAGCGAGTGCGGTTTTGATTTTCATTGAGGATCCTCCAGAGGGTTGATAATAGACTTATCGAAGGAAGGTGTGCGCTATGAATGCGTTAAAGGTAAAGAACCAATCGCGCTCTCAATACAATCCTCCCTGAACCAACGGTGTGAGTTCCTGCATTTTAAATTTGTGCAATTTTCCCAAACCGCTTTGAGGCCTGAAAAGCTATCACAGAGCAGAAAAACGTCAAGAACAAAGTTGAAATCGAGATAGTTCTTGCCGCTTTCGTCAAAGTCGACTTCGTAGCGGCACAATGCTATTATCATCATTTGAAAGCGCTTTGGGAATTACCGAGAATTTACGATGAACCTTAAAGAATTGGCAAAACACGTAGGCCTCTCTCAAACGACTGTCAGCCGCGCTTTAAATGGCTATCCGGAAGTGGGCGGGGCCACGCGTAAACGAGTGACTGAAGCAGCCGCTGAGCTGGGTTACCGCCCCAACGCCCATGCCCGCA
>JAYVCU010000210.1:0-6793 GCA_043749835.1 Hyphomicrobiales bacterium | reverse complement strand
GTTATGATTTATGCCGAGGGTTTTGCGGAAGACCCGCGCAATCTTATCGCGCAAAACTTACTGAGAAATTTTTCTCCTGAACAAATCGTTATACCGTTGCAGGCAGTTGCAGAAACAGTACGTTGGCTTGTCAAACGTGCGCAGCAACCACTGAACCTGGCAATAAAGAGCGGCACATTCTGGTCGACGAATTATTTAGCGCAAGCAACGGACGTCAATGTGATGACTGCGGCCATGGAACTTATGTCGCAACATCGTTTGCAGGTTTTTGATTGTATCATTCTAGCTGCCGCTGCCGAGAGCGGCGCCGACATTCTACTGTCTGAAGATATGCAAGATGGATTCAGATGGCGCGGCGTCACAATCGTAAACCCATTCCTGCGGGAACCTTCCCCGTTGTTGCAACGCCTGATCAAGACATAGGAGTCGTTCATGGCCACCACACTCATCAAAAACGGAACTGTCGTTAATGCAGACTTCTCTGAAAAGGCTGACGTGTTAATCGAAGATGGCAAGATTAAAGCTGTTACTGCTGGCCTGAAGGGCGACACTGTAATAGACGCCACGGGTTGTTACGTGATGCCTGGCGGCATTGATCCGCACACGCACATGGACATGCCCTTTATGGGCACATCAACGTCCGATGATTTTGAATCCGGCACCAAGGCAGCCCTTGCGGGCGGCACCACCATGACGGTGGATTTCTGCTTGCCCGCACCGGGTGAAAGCCTGCTGGCCGCGTATCAAGCCTGGCGTCACAAGGGCGAGTTGGCCGCTGCCGATTATTCCTTGCACATGGCCATCACGCAATGGAGCCCGAGGGTTCACGACGAGATGGAAACCGTGGTGAAAACTTACGGCATCAACACCTTCAAACATTTCATGGCCTATAAGGGCGCGTTGATGGTGAATGATGATGAGATGTATAATTCATTCCGTCGCTGTGCCGAGCTTGGCGCTCTGCCACTGGTTCACGCTGAAAATGGCGATGTGGTGGCACGCATGCAGGCTGATCTTTTGGCGCGCGGCGTAACGGGCCCCGAAGGCCACAGCTATTCGCGCCCGCCGGAAGTGGAAGGCGAAGCCGCCAACCGCGCCATCATGATTGCCGATATGGCGGGCTGCCCTTTATACATCGTGCATGTAAGTTGTGAGCAAACCCATGATGCAATACGGCGCGCCAAACAGGCGGGGCAGCGGGTTTATGGCGAGCCGCTGGTGCAATATCTGGTGCTGGACGATTCCGAATATCAAAACAAAGATTGGAACCACGCAGCATCACGCGTGATGAGCCCGCCGTTTCGCAATAAGAAGCATCAGGATTCATTGTGGGCCGGGTTGCAATCCGGCACGCTTTCAGTGGTGGCCACTGACCACTGCGCCTTCACACTGAAGCAAAAGCAGATGGGCCTCAAAAACTTCACGCAGATTCCCAACGGCACAGGCGGCTTGCAAGACCGTCTGCCGGTGTTGTGGGCGGCGGGTGTGAACACCGGGCGTTTGACCAAAGAAGAATTCGTGGCCTGCACCTCCACCAACATCGCCAAGATTTTAAACATTTATCCGCGCAAAGGTTCTATTCGCGCAGGGGCAGATGCCGATGTGGTGATTTGGGATCCCAAGGCCACCAAAACCATCACTTACAAAACCCAAATCAGCCGCATTGATTACAATGTGTTTGAAGGCTTCGAATGCACAGGCTTGCCGCGCGTGGTGATCTCACGTGGCAAAGTGGCTTATGAAGATGGCACAGTCAAAGCCAAGGCCGGAGACGGTGTGTACATCGAACGTCCCGCCAACGCGCCAGTCCATCAGGCCAATGCAATCTGGAAGGGCTTGACCCAGCCCAAGGGGGTTAGGCGGATGGATGTGGTGCCTTGATATCAGACTTGAAAGTGTCGCTTAAGCAAAGAGTTTGCGATTGGTATGAGGGTCATTTCGAACCGTATCAAAACGATCCCAGCAGCTCGTTTGTTGTGATTGGCGGCATTCAACAGAGGCATTGGACTGCAAATATCGCATGTGCGATTGTCGGATTTTACTTGAAGGAATGGAAGTGGATTCTGACCACATTATTAGCACTAGGCGGCCTTTTCCTAGCATATATGAAACTACGTCAATGAATTTGCGTTTGTAGTCTCATGACAATTCTTCACAGCACAGAAGAGCCCTCATCCGCCCTTAGGCACCTTCTCCCATGCGCAAGGGCGAAGGCAAATTAATTTCAGACGCTTGCAACCGCTACCTTCTCCCGTTTGTCCTTACAAATGGGAGAAGGTGCCGAAGGCGGATGAGGGCTCTTGACAGCGAGTGCTGTGGCCTGATTTCTTGAGATATGGCCTATCAATCCGACACAGCCAATTCACGCGCTAAAGAATTGCGTAAGCGTGATACTGTGGCGGAGCAGAAACTCTGGATGGCCTTGCGTGGCCGCCGCCTCAATGGCTCAAAATTTAAGCGCCAACTTCCTATTGGGCCTACTTTGTAGACTTCGCCTGTCGTGAGAAGAAGCTCATCATCGAAGTGGATGGAGCTACGCATGGTGATGCCCGTGAGATTGCTTATGACATTGGCCACACGAATTATTTGCAGGCGCAAGGATGGTGCGTCATTCGGTGTTGGAACCAAGATGTGTTTGAGAATCTTGATGCTGTTTGTGAGACGATAGTGCTGGCGCTGAACCGAGCCTAAGGGCCCTCATCCGCCTTCGGCACCTTCTCCCATTTGTAAGAACAAACGGGAGAAGGCCGAGGTTGCTGGCGCTTGCTTTTAGGCTGCCTTCGCCCGGAGGGGAGTTACGGTGTCAGTGCATTTAATTAAATCCCAAAGCACCTCGCCATCATTTATCCAGCCAGTCGTGTTCCAGAGTGCCCAGCTTGCTCATCAAGGAAATCAGGAAGGCGGTGGTCCAGCCGAACAGGATTAGGCCGTTGGCTGCTTCAATTGCGCTGATCATGCGAAAGCCCCGCCCTACAACGACATCGCCAAAGCCCAGAGTGGTGAAGCACACAGTTGAAAAATACAGTGCTGTCTCAAAATCAAAAAGCGCGCCTACGCTAAGATACAACATCGCATAGACCCAGATTTCCACCGTATGCAAAAATACAACGCCAAGCACCGCCACGATCAACATCAACATATGGCGCAGATTGGCATTGAGATGCGATACGTGTTGCCAATTCAGGCTCAACAGTCTCAGCAGCGCCATAATACCAAAAAAATGGATGATAACCGTAAGTGTCATCATTCCGGCTGCAATTAGAAGAGTGAAAACCAGGTTCGGCATGGGACCATTGAAACAATAGCCAATGCCTGCGGTCAAGCCTTCACCGCGCTATCTGCAGGTTTGGCTCGACAATTCATTTTTTAGTTACGAAACGCGTTGAGCTGCTGGATGGGCAGACTAGGCTCATGGATTACCGCAATCCCCATTGCCGCGTGGACGTTGCTGAATTTCAACCCAGTTCAGCCAGAGCGTTAACCGATTACATTAAAAACGTTTCAGAATGGCACGTATCCTGCCAAATTAACCGTTCATTAAGCGCCGAATCCTAAATCACGTTAACCCTCATCTGGCGGTTTTGCTTGCCGGTGGGGTGGCTTCTAGGACGTTATATTCCTTCATGCCCGTGTGTCGGCGTTGATTACCCCTTAAAATCAGGAACTTCGTGATGAATTACACAGACCAGAGCCCTCTGGCCCAAAGCCAGCTTTGGCATGGCCGATTCGGGGCCGTGCCAATATTTGAACACCCAATCTATTCAGTTTTTGCTCCGGCGTTCCCCGATGGTTTTCTGCTGCCGAAATCAAACCTTCGGCGCGATGATGGTGACCCCACATCCAAACGAGAAATCAAACAACGGCAAAGGCCGCGCGCGGGTCCACCGCACCTGCAACAGGAACAGTCAGTTGAATTTAACAAGCAAACCCATTCCAGCATCAATTCCGGGGACTACCAATGAAAAACCACACTTCAAATCTCCTAGCGGCCTATGCGCTTGCAAGGCGAGCGCGAAATACCATGACAACGCTTCTGGCGGGCACCTTCGTTTTAGCCCAAGTTACGCCAACGCTTGCATCGATTGACAACACGGCCCAAGCGACGGGTACTTATAACGCGGCGACGTCGAACTATGGGTCATCGAGCAAGAGTGTACCGGTTGCTGCTGCAGCGCCATCAATGACAATCACGAAAACAGCGGGGTCTCCCACAACAGCGCTCGGCACCGACACCACTAACACTGACGCTCTTGACACTATCACCTACACTTATGTTGTGACCAACACTGGCAACGTGACGATGAACAATGTGGTCCCCATCGATGCAGGCCCCAGTTTTGGCGGCATTGCGGGCACCAATACATTAGGGGCATATAGCCCAGCCACAGCATCCATAGCGCCAACGCTGTCGCAAACCTTTACCGCAACTTATGTTCTATCAACGTTGGACGTTTACCACGGCGCGGGCCTGCCCGGCTCTGGCTTGGTCACCAACAGTGCGGTTGCTTTAGGCAACTATGGTCCGTCAAATGCTTCAACCTACCAAATTCCGGCGGGTAGCAAGGCAACTGCAAGCACTACAATTGTAGGCTTCCCATCGCTCTCGATTGTGAAGACATTTGCGCTGGCTGACAAGGCTGGCGGTACAGCACTGTTTGCAGATGTGGGTGAAACCATCACCTATACCTTCAGAATCACCAACAACGGCACAGTGCCTATGACCAATGTGTCGCCACGCGACTTGCACGACACAAATCCAGGGCCTGGAGCTTTGGTTGGGCTTGGTGGGGCAAACATAACAAGTGAAACAGTTTTAGCTGCAGATGTCGGTCCGTTGGGCGCTGCTGCTTCTACTGACGCTACGGCTAACAACGGTATCTGGAGCACACTTGCCCCCGGCGCCACCGTCACATTTACCTGGGCACATGTTGTCACCCAGGCCGAGTTCAATCACGGCTAGCGACTGAGGCTCTCACAAGGAGAATACTTCGTGAGAGCATCACATGATGCAGGGGAACGTACGACATAGATTACGCCGATCGGCACCCAGAAGCCTCGCAGATGCGACGGCTTCTTTTCTGCTTTTCGTGATCTGTGCCCTGCAACTTGTTTCAAGCACCAAAGCTAACATCGCCAACACAACTCAAGCGATGGGAACTTATAACGGAATCACTTCAAATTATGGAACTTCCAGTGCCACCGTTCCGGTGGCTGCACCTAACGCTGCGGTCATTCTGACAAAGATTGAAAAAGACATTACGGACACAAATGGCAATGGCATTCGTGATCCAGGGGACAAGGTTAACTACACATTCGTTGTTAAAAATACTGGCAATGTGACACTCAACAATATCACCTTAACTGACGCCGGAACCATAGTTAGTGGTGGGCCGATCAGCCTGAACCCCGGTGTTGTGGATAACACCACATTCACGGCCACATATACACTTACTGCGTCTGACTTCGTTGCAGGCATTCATACGAATAATGCAACGATCAGTGGCACCGCAGCTACACCTGCGGCAACGCCAGTGAGTGCCTCCAGCAGCGTGATCACGTCGCTGAGCTATGTGGCTGCCTACAGCTTTTCAAAAACAGCTTCTCTCACGTCCTCGCCGCCCAAAGCCAATGATATAGTGAACTACAGTTTAACCGTGACGAACACTGGAACCTCGCCGCTGTTTAACGTTTCGGTAAGTGATCCATTATTGGCCAGCAATGAGAAGATAGATGCACATTTCATTGCGCTGATCGACAGCGTGCAAAATGTTGATGCGGAATCATTGACAACGGCAAGCCTTGATGAAGTTCCACGCCACGCCGGCATTGTGGAAGCTGCAAGCCGCGCGTTCGCAACCTTGACCCATGCGCCCCTTTTAAATTCGGAATTGAGTGCCACACGCCAACTGGTGCGCATGTCGGGCCGGTCTGGGGCACTGACGGCTGGCGAAAAGATTGGTTTTGTTTACACGCTGAGCAATGCCGGCGAAGGCCCTGTCAGCAATGTCCGCATTACGCAACCGGATAGTTTTGTCTTTGGAAGTATGCTGAGCCTGCTCAATCCGAATGAAACCGATGCAGCCAGTATTATTTTTACGCGCGATTTGACGGATGCCGATATCGCTGCGGGTACCGTTCATTCCAACGGTTATGTCACCTGGATTGACCGCGGCCGTGAGAAACTCCTGCAGCTCACCCAAGCCCTGCCGTTGTCCACGATCAAAGTTTACGATCAGTTTGCCACAGCATCCATCTCACCCGCTACTGTAGCTTCACTTAATCCGGGTCAGAGTACTGTCTTTACTGGTCCTTATGTGCTGACGCAGGCTGATATTGACGCTGGCACATTGCACAATCTTGCCACGGCCACCGCCAAGGACATTGGTGGACTTACCATTACCCACTTTGCGACGTTCGATCTGGCCTTGACGCAAGCGCCTGCTGTTGGGGTGGTGAAAAGCGGAACCTTGGTTACGGCCTTGCCAGGTGAACCAAACGTTGGCGACACGATTACATATAAGTTTGCTGTTACCAATTTGGGTAACGTTACGCTCAATCCAGCTACAGTGACGGATGTGACTGCTGGCGTAGCTATCAGCGGATCGCCGATTGCTAATCTTGCGCCCGGCGTGACAAATAGCACCAGTTACACCGCGTCACATATTTTGACGCAGGTTGATGTTGATGCGGGCAAGTTCCAAAACCAGGGCACGGTCACTGCCAAGCCACCTTTGACGCCAGCCATTACGTCGCTGTCTGATCCGCTTGATCCAAAGCTGCATAATCCAACGAT
>JAYVCU010000209.1:0-13826 GCA_043749835.1 Hyphomicrobiales bacterium | reverse complement strand
CCCCGTCCAGTGAATGCGCTGACACCTGATTGTTCTGGTCCACATTGCCCAAAGCCTTGCCCTTGGGTGAAACCACCTGCCAACTAATGTGCACACTTTGGTTTGCACCTTGCGCTGCATCCAGCGTCACATGCCCACGGATGGAAAGCGCATCGTTGCGCGGCGCCACAAGCACCGGCCAGCCTGCATCCTTCAAAACCTTACGCATCGCCGAAGTAAGTTCCCGGTTGGCTTGCAGGCCAGCCCCCTCTACTGCCAGCACCGCAACGGCCTTGATCGCCGTGCTTCCCGGTTTGGGTGCAGGTCGCGCAGGTGCCGGTTCAGCTGGAGGGGTCGGTGCCGCAACCTGTGTCGGCGCAGCAGGTCGCGGTCCGTCCAAAGTTTCAAGATCAACGTCCTTCCCAGCCCCCGGCCCAGCCAACACAAAGGCCTCCCATGGCGGATGAATAAGCGAGTCCTGAGCCACAGCTTGCGGCTCGGTTTTCGCCAGCAACAGGGTGTGTGCAGAACACGCCGAAAGCCACCAAAAAGTCAGTAAAAGACATGAAAAGTCGCGCCATTTCATGTCAAAATAAGCGCCGAAATCAACCGGCCATAGCCTGCTTCGCCGCGGTGTGTGGCGCGCCTATACGAAAAAAACCGTTTCTCATCAGCATAGGTGCACAGCCCAAGATCAATTACTTTTCCAAGACCAAGCTCACTCATCCGGTCGGTCAAAAACAGTGGTAGATCAAACATATAATGGCGTTCCTTAACCGATGGAATGAAGTATTTTGCATGATCAGAATTATTTGCCAAAAACGCTCTTACAAAGTCTGGTCCCACTTCATAAGCCTGCTGCGAAATCATTGGCCCTAACACCGCAACGATGTTTTCTCGTTTGGCATCAAGGGTTTGCATGGCCTCAACGGTACTGCGATAAACCCCGCCTAAGGCCCCTTTCCAGCCCGCATGGCATGCGCCAATCACGCCTGCTTTTGCATCAGCAAATAAAATCGGCGCACAGTCAGCCGTCAAAATACCCAGCGCCACACCCCTGGTTTTGCTCACTATACCGTCGACCTTGGGTCGCTCCGTCAGTGGCTCCGTTACCACTGCCACCTCGCTTCCATGTGTTTGATAAGGTGAGACTAAATGGCTTGCATTAACGCCCAAAGCGGTCGCAACCCTGGCCCTGTTGAGCTTTACTTTTTCAACATCATCACCGCTGCGAAGCCCACAATTCAATGAAGCAAAAAGCCCCTGTGAATGCCCGCCCTCACGCGTGAAAAACCCATGTGCAATACCCGGCAGTTCCAGTTCATGTGCTGTTATCATGCTGTTTCAAAAGGATAAATAGGTTGGCGCTGCGGTTGCGCCACACATAGCACCTTAAAAAGCTGCCCCATCTCATGCTCTCCCACCAGTCGTTTGCCACCCGCAATAAAATCGGCCCGTAGTTTGCCCTGCAATGTGGCGCAAAGTGTGGTGAGCCTTTGTTCAATGCCCATCGCGCTTAAAAACGCTCCTTGAGTCAGTGGTGGTAAAGCCGCCGCCCCACCCACGACAAAGGCCTTGGACAGCGCCTCAAAATCCACATGAGCCGTCAGATCACTCGTGCCTGGAAATTCTAAAATCCCGCATGGTTTATGACCCTTTAGCGCTTGAAGCGTATCCCCAACAGAACTCTTCAAGTACCCGTAATCAATTACAATTCCAGCCCCACCCAAAGCCGCCATACGCGCCCCTAGACGGCCAGCGACCGTCTGTGAAATCAGCGACAATTCATGCAGTGCATCAGCCTCAAATGGCACCGTGGGCATGGGCCTGATCTGGCTTGCCAGGGCCCCATCCTCAACACCCACACAACGCTCAAAACTCCTGCCCTCACGGTTTAAAATCTGCCGGATTGGCAGCGCATCAAAGAACTCGTTGGCCACAAAAATCATCGGCTCTTGAGGCAAGGTATCTACCGTCTCATGCCATTGAATATGCTCACTTAATTTCTCGCGTTGTAACATGCGCAAAGCGGGACTCATTTCAACCAGATGCACGTGCAATGCGGAATGAAACGCCTCCATGCGCGCAGTGGCCCTTAGAAGATCAGCCATAAGCGTTCCGCGTCCCGGCCCTAACTCCACCAGAATGAACGGCGACGGCTGCCCAATCGCCTCCCATGCAGCCACACACCAAATGCCGATAAGTTCCCCAAATACTTGGCTAATTTCCGGTGCAGTCGTAAAATCTCCCGCTGCCCCGAAAGGGTCACGGCTCATGTAATAGCCAAACTTTGGATGGCCCAAACACAGCGCCATGTAGCAATCAATTGGCATTGGCCCATTAGCTATAATTAATTCCTTAATGAATTCAATCATGTATGCCGAGACCTTAGTAGCAGCCAAAGGCCCACGCCAACCAGTGGCAGTGAGTAAATCATGCCCTGGGTAATGAAGCCGAAGTAATATCCAATGAAAGCATCGGGTACGCGAAAGAACTCCACAAAAATCCGCGATAGCCCATATCCCAAAGCAAACACCCCTGAGGCCCGCCCCGGATGCGCCAGGGCGTGAAATCGATGTATCACTATATGGACTAGCCAAAAAAGCAAAAGCCCCTCTAAACCCGCCTCATAGAGCTGGCTCGGATGACGCCCTTGGGTATCACCCGGAAAAATCACTGCCCAGGGTACGTTCGTAAAACGCCCAACCAGTTCGGCATTTATAAAGTTGGCCAGGCGCCCCAGCCCAAGGCCCACCGGCGCTGTCGCAGCGCCAAGATCAAGCATCCGGTCCAGCGTTGCACCAACCTTGCGCCCATAGAAATAACACGCAATTACAATACCTAAGAAGCCACCGTGAAATGACATGCCGCCATCCCACACTTTAAATATCGCTAATGGATCAGCCAGATATTTTATAGGTTGATACAGCAGAACGTAACCAAGTCGACCGCCGCCCACGACACCAAGAAATAGCCAGATGAACATATCGTCCACCTGCGCCGGAGTCATGGCAGGCTTCCACTTCCCCCAAAGCCAAGTCGTGGAAACTAACTTCTTCAGATACCAAACTGCAAAAACAAGGGCCCCAACATAAGCTAACCCATACCACTTCACAGTGATCGGCCATTCGATCAAGTTAGGCTTTAAAAATGACGGAAAAGCAATCGCAGCAAGCATATTCCACTCCTTGCCTTTTCATCCTCTGCTGCGCAAGCTCTTGAAACACGAGTCAGGAATGATTAGCTGCTAATTAACAGGAGGTTTCACATGCCAACCACCAATTCGCGTTTCTTTGACGAAGTTTCCAAGCTGATGACGGGTGCTGCCGGTGCCGCCCAAGGTGTGCGCAAAGAGATTGACTCAATCGTTCAAACCCAAGTGGAACGCGTACTTAACAACCTCAACATCGTTAAACGTGAAGATTTTGAAGTAGTTAAAGACATGGTGGAAAAGGCGCGCTTAGAGAATTTCAAGCTAGAAAACCGAATCGCGGCACTCGAGAAGCAACTGTCACAAAATTGATTCGCCATTAACAACCGTCATGAAATTCTTATGTGGAGGAATCAACCTCCGCGTTGAATGGTATTAACCACTCCTTCACACTTGCTGCCAAGGCGGCAATGATTCGCGTTCCTTGGAGAATTTATATGGCGACCAGCGCTGCAACCCATCGCGAAACATCAAACCCGCTCGACCGGGTGGAACGTTTGGCCGAAGCCAAAAGTTGGCATTTAGACCGCACCAATGACCATGAGGTCATTATGTTGGTAGGAGGCGGTTGGGCTGATCTCACACTGTCTTTTAATTGGCGGGATGATCTTGAAAGCTTGCATTTTGCCTGCACGCTGGATTTAAAAGTGCCGGAAAAGCGCCGCGACGAAGCCATTCGCCTGCTCAACACAGTCAATGCCCAACTCGCCATCGGTCATTTTGATGTGTGGGACAATGGCACGATTATTTATCGCTATGCCTTGCTGCTTGCAGGCGGTGCAGAAGCCAATGATGAGCAGTGTGAAGCCATCATTCACATGGGTGTGGAAACCATGCATACCTATTATCCAGCCATTAATTTCGTCATTTGGGCGGGCCAATCAGCTGATGAAGCGTTAAAAAATGCCTTGCTTGAAACCATGGGCGAAGCATGAGTAGCTTGCTCAAAGGCACATTGGTTTTGGTGGGCTGCGGCAAGATGGGCAGCGCCCTGCTGGAAGGCTGGCTTGCCCGCGGAGTCGATGCAACAAAAATAGCAGTGATCGAACCAACGCCAGCGCCTGAAATTACAGCACTTTTGGCTCAACACCAAGTTAAGTTAAACCCTTCCGCGCTAACAATTAATGACGCTGAAGTTGTGATCCTGGCGGTCAAACCACAGGTGATAATGGAAGTCTTACCAAATCTTTTACCGCTGATGGCGACCAAACCATTGGTGGTGTCCATCGCCGCAGGAAAAACCATTGCAACGTTTGAAGCGGCCTTTGGCAAAGCCACAAGCATCATTCGCACCATGCCAAACACTCCTGCTGCCATCGGTCGCGGCATAACTGCCATCGTAGGCAACGCTAATGTATCAAATAGGCAGTTGAAACTCGCCGAAGAACTTCTCGCTGCAACTGGCGAAGTTGTGCAGGTTGATAATGAAGCGACCATAGATCTTGTCACCGCTGTTTCCGGTTCCGGCCCGGCCTATGTTTTCTTACTGGCTGAAACACTGGCAGCCGCTGGCGAAAAAGCCGGTCTTCCCAAAGAACTTGCGGTTCGCCTAGCCCGCGCAACGGTGGCAGGCTCTGGTGAATTGATGCGCCAGTCCGGCGTTGACGCAGCAATTTTGCGCCAAAATGTCACTTCCCCCAATGGCACAACTTACGCTGCCTTGCAGGTATTAATGGCTAATGACGGAATGCAGCAACTCATGAACCGGGCGGTGGAGGCTGCCGCTCAACGCTCTCGGGAACTGGCAAAATGACGCCTACTATCACTTTAGCAGATTTTGAGAAGGTGGACATCCGTGTTGGTACCATCATCGGCGTCGAACCCTTTCCCGCAGCACGCAAACCTGCCTTTAAACTGCGTATTGATTTTGGTGACGTGATCGGAGTCAAAAAATCGTCAGCCCAAATCATAGCTCACTACACACCTGAAACGCTGCTGGGCCGACAAATTGCCGCCGTCATAAATTTCCCACCGCGACAGATTGGACCTTTCATTTCCGATGTTCTCACTCTGGGTTTCCCCGATGCAGATGGTGCCGTTGTGCTAATTGGCCCTTCACAATTGGTGCCCAATGGCGGCAAACTGTTTTAATCAGACATGGAAAAAACTTCAGATTTTAAAGAAGTCTGCAGGCTCAACTGACGGTGCGAAATACGATGCGGAATGGTCTAGCCGTGTCAAAACCAGTATGCGTTGATTAAATTGGCAGCCTTATCGCAACCCGCAATCCACCAAGCGAACTATCCTCAAGTGCAATATCTCCGCCGTGGGCCTGCGCAATATCTTGCGCGATAGCCAAGCCAAGGCCGGATCCGCTGTGGTCGAGGTTGCGTGCTTCATCAAGACGGGTGAATGGTTTGAAGGCTTCTTCGCGCAATTCGGCTGGAATGCCCGGCCCGTTATCATCTATATAAATCAACAAACGACCATCGCTGTGTTTACCGCTCACAGAAATTTCCGTTCCAAAGCGCATTGCATTGAGGAAAACATTGCTCAATAGCCTGCGAAATGCATTAGGTTTTAGCATAATTTTCAAATCGGGTGGCGCGTCAAAACGAATTTTGTTTCGCGATTTATCCAAAGTGTCGATTACGCCAAAAACGATTTCCCTGACGTCAACAGAACTTGCTTCTTCACCACCATCGCCGCGCACAAAGGCCATATAATCTTCAAGCATATGCTGCATTTCATTCACATCTGCGTGTAGGGCCTTATTTCGTGTTGAGTTACCTAGTACCGCAAGCTCTAACTTGAAACGCGTAAGAATAGTGCGCAAATCATGGGACACACCAGCCAACAACGTAGTGCGTTGTTCAACATGCCGCGCGATACGGCGCTTCATGTCAATAAAAGCCTCACCAGCTAGACGAACTTCCGTTGCGCCTGAAGGTGTGAAGTTACCAACATCGCGCCCTTTTCCAAATTCTCGTGCCGCTGCGGTCAAATCTAAAATAGGTTTGATCTGATTGCGCATAAACACTACGGCAATGGCCATGAATGCCAGAGTTGATAAAGCCATGAACAAGAGCAGCAGCGGCGTACCTTCGGCCTGCGCGCGGTTTGCCGCCACTGTAAAAACCAACGCACGAGAGGGTTCAGCCTGAACGTGAATGGCAACATTGCCTTTGGCATCATGTGAGTCGACGACAAACGGCTTGGAGAGGCTTTGAGAGAGAAAAACTGTAATCCTCCGATCAATGATCGCCAGCACGGGTGCTGCCTTTGGAACCGGCAACACTGTATCTTGCTCTACTGCAAGACTGATATGCAATATGTTTTGGGCATAGTCGCGGATCTGCTCAATTGAAGCAGCTGACTTATCTGACTGATCGTAGAGTTGCACCAGCAGAGCCGATTCGTCAGCCAATGAACGTGCTAACACATTGGCCACATTGTCGAGGTAGCGCGATACCAAAACACTGGCAAGCAAGACCTGTAACAACACCACTGGCGTAATCATAATGACCAAAGCACGCCGGTAGAGGTCAGCAGGTGCATAAGCTTCCAACAGCGTATTGAAACGGTTGTAAAGTGAAGGGTCCTCAGACATCAATATGCCCCGTCAATAAGGCATATCCCTGACCACGCACTGTTTGCAAATAACGTGGTGTTCCAGGATCAACTTCTAATTTTTGCCGCAAGCGATTAATCTGTACATCCACTTTGCGGGTGGCATCCAGGCTTTTGCCACCCGCCAATTCATCGCGTGAAACAACTTTGCCGGATGCTTTCACAAGCAAACGTAAAATATCTCGCTCGCTTGTGGTAAGCTTTATAACCTTTCCCAATTTAAGAAGCTCTGCGCGTTGGATTTCAAAACTGTACGGCCCAAAACCAACGGATTGTGTCTCAGCAGCGACCGCTTGCGATCGACGCAACAAGCTTTGTAGTCTAAGAAGCAGCTCTTGTGGCTCGAACGGCTTTGTTAAATAGTCGTCACCGCCTGATTCAAGGCCATTGATCCGGTTAACTGACTCGGCCAAAGCCGATAGCATCAACACGGGCAGCTGCGTTGCTGTGCCGCGCAATCGGCGGACGAAGGCAAGGCCCGTTTCCCCGGGCATCATAACGTCGAGAACCATCGCGTCAAATGCAAGCCCCCCCATCATCCTGTTTGCGGCCAAGGTAGATGATGCGGTCGTGACACGGTAGCCTTTGGATGAAAGAAAATCCTTTAAAAGCACACGCAGCCGCGCATCATCATCAACAACTAAAATGTGCGGGATTTCAGACATCATGCTCGTGTGCCTGCGTCATAGTTGTGGCTATATCTTGATTAGCCGGGTCAATGAGATGCAGCAAAACGGCTTTGAACTGATCAGCGCCTAAACCGGTTTCCATAAGCGCTCGCTCAAAGCGTTCAATCTGCGGGGCCATCAATTTTTTGCGCAAACCCTCGCCTAAAGAAGTGAGCAGCAAAAGCCGCTGCCGCCTGTCTTCTGCGCCTTCACGCTGAATGATATAACCCTTATCAATCAGCTCTTTTAAAACTCGCGCTAAGCTTTGCTTGGTGATTTGCAAAATCTCCAACAGCCCTGCTACCGTGATACCCGGATTGCGACCTACGAAATGCAGCACGCGGTGATGGGCGCGACCGAAGCTTAAGTCTTTCAGAATCTGATCTGGATCAGCCACAAAATCGCGGTAAGCAAAGAACATCAGTTCCACCAAAGCAATCGCTTCTTTTGGCCCGCTCATATTTATGTCAGTCATATTGACATATTTTCCAATCGTGTTATCACACCCTCTATCTAACGGATTCCATACCAAATCCAAATTCCTGTGGAGGATATCTTGACGGTAATTCCTTTTGACAAGCGCCACGGCACCATCTGGTTTAACGGTGAGCTTGTCCAGTGGCAGGACGCCAAGGTGCACGTCCTCACCCATGGCCTTCATTATGCCTCTTCGGTGTTTGAGGGTGAACGCGCCTATGCGGGCAAAATTTTCAAATCACGCGAACATACAGAACGCTTCCGCAAATCGGCGCAATTGATGGATTTCGATATTCCGTATACCGATGAGGTAATCCTGGCCGCTAAAGATGCCGTTGTAGCGGCTAATTGCGGTGGCGATCAATATGTGCGCCCTGTGGCCTTCCGCGGCTCTGAGATGATGGCCGTAGCCGCACAGAACAATAAAATCCATGTGGCCATTGCCACGTGGGAATGGCCCTCGATGTTTGATCCTGAAGTGAAAATGAAAGGCATCCGCTTGGATATTGCGGATTATCGCAGGCCTGATCCAATGTGCGCACCAGTTCACGCCAAGGCGGCGGGGCTTTACATGATCTGCACCATCTCCAAACATAAGGCCGAGAAAAAGGGCTATGCCGACGCCATGATGCTGGATTGGCAGGGCCGCGTGGCCGAATGTACCGGTGCCAATATCTTTTTCACCAAAGATGGCCAAATCCACACGCCGATTGCCGATTGCTTCCTCAACGGCATCACGCGGCAAACGGTGATAGCACTGGCCAGGAAAAACGGCATGGAACTTACCGAACGCCGCATCATGCCCGATGAATTGCCAAGTTTTAACGAGTGCTTCATCGTAGGCTCCGCCGCAGAGGTAACGCCAGTTGCCGAAATCGGGGCGCATAAGTTTACGCCAGGCAATATCAGTCGTGCGCTGATGGATGCTTATAGCAAGGAAATAAGGATCTAAGTTATTTTCCTGATTTAGGATTTGTTATTAATTTACCAAGCCCTCCAATTGGGCTGGCACATGATGATGTTAATTTTGATATTTCTAGTTAACGTAATGCAGTCATCTTTCGCCTATTCTACATTATGATCCAAATTCCGCTCAATGTGTTTGATAGCAATCACGATGGCAAGCTCGATGCCTCCGATGCCAAGTTTGGACTGTTCAAAGTGATGGTGACCAATGCCGATGGCTCGACCACGGCGCATACACTCACAGAGCTTGGCATCACCTCAATCAATCTCAAGGCTGATCTTACCCATGTGGCTTACGCCGATGGCTTGGCCATCACCGGTGAAGCGACCTTCACCAAATCCGATGGCATCACCGACACCGTGGTCAATGCCACCTGGCTGCCGACGCCACCGGCCATGCCGTGGTCACCGCCACCTCTATTGATATTTCTGGCACACGCACTCTGACTAACACCGGCTTTTCTGCGGATGGCTCCATTGCCTTTGTCGAAACCGCCACCACCAGCGCTGATGGGCGCCGCAAAAGGTTAAATCAGAAGTCGCCGCGCAGATATACTTTGCGGCTGATGACAGTTCCGTCAAATTCAATGACAAAAATCCATTAGTGACACTCTAAGATTAGATAGATTGGAAAACACGATATGACAAAGCGCAGTGTAAAAAATATCCTAAGCATAATATTTTTTGCCTTAACCCAAACTTCGGGCGCAATCCACGGCTTTGCACAACAAGCCCCGATCAAAGACCCTGCTGCCCATGATGCTCTGATTGCAATTTATTTTAAATCGGCTTTCGCCTCGCACGACCAATTACTAAAACCAAGCTTACCCCCTGCAATAACTTATCATTGCGATTTAGAATTCTGCCAACAAGTAATGATGGAGCCAAAGTCCGATTTCCCTTCAGATACGCAGCAAGTTACTGTCAGTTCGTCTTTGATCGACGCGAACGAAATCGTATCAGTTCGTTTTTTCTCTAATGATCTTAATGCTGCCGAGGCATCGAGCAAACTTATTGCTCTAGCGGGTGAACAATCCTCGATACTGAATTTCCCGAATTGTAACTTGACTCGCTATGTCCTGCGCAACGCTGTTACTACAGTTATCGTAGACGTTGCGGAAGGGGCCGATATCAAATCAAATATCGCTTGTGCCTTGTTTGAAGTCGCAAGAGGAACCGGGCTTGATATACAACAGTCATATCCGGAGTATTCGAAAGCTGTGTCAAAGCTTGATGATCATGACTTTGCGCGCTTTACAATCGGTATAAGAAATTTTCTTGATCTCCACTGGTCTCCTAGAACTCAACCAGGAATGACACAAGCGCAGGTCAAAGAAGCATTGCAGGCCATCATTGTCGGGAAGAATAACTAAGCGAAGTATTTGTAACTGGGGATATAGGTATGGGCGACACAATCAAAACAGCAGCAGACAACATCAGGTCGGCAGCTGACGACGCAATGCAACACATTGTCGAAAACACATCAGGTGGCGGATACTATGGACATTTCGGGCCATTTGAAGTTGACGTGGGATTTCGAGACTCTCCAGCGGGTCAGGGAGGCGATCCCACTTTCCATTCTTCCACTGGGGTTGCGGAGACTTATGGCGCTGCTGCTTATGGGCAGCTCAACTATGACTCTAATCAAATTACGGTGACAGTGCATTTAATTATACAAGTGCACTATGCTATGCATGCGTCGAAGTGCGGTGATTGTGCATTTAATTATTTAAACGCACCGTGCCAGACATACCTTGCGACACAAACTTGCGATGCACCCCATCACAAGAAGTACCCGTATTACTTAATTATCCACGAATTCGGATAGCCAGCGCCGAATCGCGCTATGCATGCCCCCATGCGCGAAACCGATCTTTATCCGGCCGTAAAATCCTTCCTCGAGGCTCGTGGCTTTGAGGTGAAGGCTGAGGTCAATGGTTGCGATGTGGTGGCTAAATGTGGAAATGACGCACCACTAATCGTAGAGTTGAAGCTCGGCTTCTCTTTGCAACTCATTTATCAGGCCGTGGACCGCTTGGCGCTGTCAGATCATGTTTACATCGCTGTAGCTCCCGCCAAACGTGGGCTGCCTGCTCAAGCAGTGAAGCTGTGCCGCAGATTGGGGCTTGGCCTGATTATTGTGACAAAATCTGGCAGCGTCGAGGTATTGGCTGAGCCTGCGCCCTACGCCCCGCGCAAATCGACCAGCCGCCAACAAAGGCTGTTGAAAGAATTCACCAAACGCAAAGGCGACCCGAATCTGGGCGGCAGCGGCGGTACCAAGTTGATGACGGCCTATAAGCAGGATGCTTTACGCTGCCTCACGCATTTGAGCACGCATGGACCCAGCAAATTGGCAGCCCTGCGCGAGGCCACCAAAGTTGACCGCGCCGCCAATATTATGCGTGACAATTACTATGGCTGGTTCGGTCGCGCCGTGCGCGGCGTTTATGAATTAACCAGTGAAGGTCAGGCTGCACGAGAAACGTTCGCGGCACATATTTCTGCATTGACATAACGCGGCAGCGGCATTTGTATGAGCTTTATGAAAACACTCGACGCAAAACTCGCCAAAATCCGCAGCGGCAAATATATCCCCGCAGACTTCATCATCGCAGACGCCAAGGATGGCGATATGGGCTTTGGTCGCACCGCGCCCGGCCCGCATCGCACAGAAGCGCGCCTGAAAACCAAAGCCGAATATCTGACTGCCATGGCAGAAATGACCAAGTCTGGTCTTGTCGATATCATGTTGGTTTCCGCCTCATCCGCAGAGGCGCTGCACAAGGGCAAAGTTTTTACGAAATCCAAGGTGACGCCGGCTATTCGCTTGAACGATACCACAGATATCTGGTCTCAACGCGGTGGCACTTATAAGGATACGCCCTCACATCCCTATCGTTCGGCACGCATTAGCGCAGCCATTAAATTTTCAGATTTGGGTCTTTATTCAGTTACTTACAGCAACAACTTGAGCCATGACGTGAAGTCATTAGATGCCTATGCCGCGTTTCGTGAAGAAGCCCAAAAGGCCAAGATGCGGCACTTCTTGGAAGTGTTCAACCCGGCTTTTGATATTGGCTTGCGTGATGCTGATCTGGGCAGCTTTATCAATGATTGCATCGTTCGCAGCTTGGCAGGTGTGACCAGAGATGAGTTCCCGGCGTTCCTCAAAATGCAATACAACGGTGCGAGAGCAATGGAAGAATTGGCGAGTTACGATCCCGGCCATTTGATCGTCGGCATTTTAGGCGGCGGGCGCGGCACGACGCGCGACACGTTTGAACTGGCGTCCCAAGCGGAAAAACACGGCGCCCGCGTGGCCTTGTTTGGCCGCAAAATCAACTTTGCCGAAAGCCCACTGAAATTGGTGGAGTTGATGCGCGCCGTAGTTGAAAACAATGTAAAAAGCATCGACGCCGTTAAAGCCTATCACGATTACCTAACCAAAAATCGCCTCACCGCCGACAGACCATTGCTCGAAGATAGTGAGATTACCGATCCGGTGCTGAAAGTCTGACGCATGTCCCGTCAAAGCATAGAGCGGTCTGGTGAGAAAGATACGCCCATGCGTGAAACCACCGTCCGCAGCGGCATTCTTTGCGCGGGGGCATGGTGCATTGATCGTAATTACACTGTGAACTTCTGGCCGGCAGAAGAAACGGTTTCAACAATTTTACAGCAATTCGATCATGGCGGTTGCCCCGGTCACAACATGGCTACGGCACTAAAACGGTTGGGCGCGCCGTTTCCTGTTGAGGCCATGGGTCTCTTGGGTGAAGATGAGCATGGTGATCACCTGTTCAACATTTGTGATGAGTTAGGCATCACGCGTGCCGCATTGGAACAACGCAAGGGTGTGGATACATCGCTCACTCTCGCAATGACGGCGCAAGACACTAAGCACCGCACCTTTTTTCACAACCCCGGAGCTTTAGCCGTGCAGTGCCCGGACGATTTCGATTTTACCCACACGTCGTGCAGCATAGTGCATTTAGGTTTGGCAGGCTTGATGCCAAGGCTTGATGGGCCGTGGCAGAATGACGTTTCGGGCTGGGTGGCAGTTTTGAAAAAAGCGCGCGCCGTTGGCCTCTGTCCCAATATGGAAATGGTTTCGATAGAGCCAGAGAAAGTTCGCGCCGCTGGTCTGCCGCTGTTGGACTATTTGGATACGCTGATCATCAACGACTATGAGGTCGGCGCATTGGCCGACGTTACAACACTAATCAATGGTGTGACAGATGTAGCAGCCTGTCGCAAAGCCGCAGAAAAGCTTATGGAAAATTCTAAACTTTCGATGATTGCGGTTCACTTTCCTACCGGAGGCATAGCGCTTTCGCGTGATGGCGCTGCGGCACAGCATCCATCAGTAAACGTTCCAAAAGCTGAAATCGTTGGCAACAATGGCGCAGGAGATTGTTTCGCTGCGGGCATGTTACTTGGACATCATGAGGGCTGGTCCCTGATGCAGTCATTGAAACTGGCCCACGCTGCTGCCGCCTCATCACTACGCAGTTCAGCGACAACGGAATCCGTTGTAAACTGGAAACAGTGTTTAGCGCTCGCGGATGGCTGGAGCTGGCGCACTTGAGACTTTCATTTTCTTTTTCTTCTTCGTTTTGACCAATGAATTGGGGCGATTTTCCTGCAAGGTTTCAAGTTGCAGCTGTTGAATTTCCATCAGCCTTTCCCACTGCTTACTGACCAGATAATCCAGCTTTTCATGCAAGTGACGGATTTCTAATTCGGCCTTAAGGTTCACGCGGTAATCACTTTGTGCACGCAAACGGTCTTTCGATTCTGCTCGGCGCTGGCTCATTAAAATCACTGGGGCTTGAATGGCAGCCAAACAAGACAACACCAGATTCAAGAATATAAAAGGATAGGGATCAAACGACCATTTGGCGTAAATGATGGTATTGATCGCCATCCATGCGCTCAAAATTAATCCAAAT
>JAYVCU010000208.1:0-8859 GCA_043749835.1 Hyphomicrobiales bacterium | reverse complement strand
GCAGCGACGAAAGCATTGCCCGGCAGAACGCCAGTTTTGGCGGCACCAGCTGTGTAGTCACATCTATTGACTACGCAACAAATTCGTAGTCACCGCTGGCCCCGTAAAAATCTGATCGGCATAAGCTTTGCCGTCTGCGATGCTCACACCAGTTGAAACTTTGAGATAATCACGTGACACCATGGTTCGGCGGTGGCCTTCGCTGTGCAGCCAAGCACCAAAAAGCGCTTCGGCGATTTGATTGGCATCACCGCGCGCAGGTGCAACGGCGGCATTCTCTGCCATGGAAGGCAAAACCCCTGCGCCATTGTGCAATGCGCGCATCCGACTATCAAACTCCATTCCATTCGAAGCCACGTGGCCCATGCGCCGGGCTGCCGCCATGTCTGCCGCATGGGCGCGTGATGCAAACGCCATATCGGTTTCTGGAACTAAGGCCGCCACACCTCTGCTGCGCCGATAGGCATTCACCTTAACCAATAGCAACTGCTCAATCTGCGGCTCAAAATGCCCTTGCGCCATGAGGCGGCTGACAAGCCCGATATAGGTTTCAGCAAAAACCGGCGAAAGCAATCCAAATGCAACCGCAAGAAATCCCACAACAACCAGATGGCGAACATAAAAAAGTTTCAACAAAGTTAACTCCCTCGTAAGCATAAAGCCGCATTTTACTTGGCAACCTTTAAAGAATAAGACCAATTACATGCCACCTATGTCTTTCCAACCCGCCACCGCAGCAGAGATGCAAGACCGCATCTCCAAACTTGAAATTGACATCGAATGGCTTTCACGCCGCGATCAGTTAACGGGTCTGTTTAACCGCGTGGCCTTTCTGGCGGAAGTAGACCAACATCTTCTCAGCCAAATGGGTGTAAACCGTGGCGGTGCCATGATTGAAATTAACGTGCGTGGCATGCCGCGCATTTCCGGAACGCTGGGCCGGCATGTAGCTGACTACGTGATTTCATCTTTGGCTGCGCGGCTGAACCGCATGACCTTGCCCAACAACACCACATCGCGCATTGACCACAATCACTTTGCAATTTTGCTGCACGATGTGAATGATCCGCTGGAGGCTTTGACTCAGGCCAAAGAAATTTTGGCCAATTTAAGCCAAAGTGTGGACTGGTTAGACCGACATTTGAATGTGGAATTGGCAGCCGGTGTAGCCTTGGCCACAGACAACGAAGGCGACGGTGCTAATTTTCTGCACAACGCCGAATTAGCGTTAAAATCGGCAACCACCCGGGGCGGACCGGCCTATGCCTTCTTTAACCCGGCCCTGGCCCAAGGTGCCAAGCGCCGCAATGACGTTTTATTGGCAATGCAAAATTGTATTGAAAAAGACCAACTTAGCCTGAATTATCAACCCGTGTTTGACAGCCATACGCGTCAGCTGGCTGGCTTCGAAGCCTTGCTGCGCTTTACAACCTTAGACCTTGGTACAGTGTCTCCAGGTGAATTTATTCCCGTGGCGGAAGAAGCAGGTCTTATCGACCGCATCGGAACCTGGGCTTTAGCCGAAGCCTGCAATGCGGCTTCAACCTGGCCTAATCACTTAACAGTGTCAGTCAACATTTCTCCCGAGCAATTTTATTCAGGTTCCTTGGTTACAGTTGTTCACAACGCCTTGGAAATGGCCAGCTTTCCCGCCTACCGACTGGAACTGGAAATCACCGAAGGCGTATTTCTAAAAGATTCAGATGCAGTTTTAAGCCAGCTATCAACCTTACGTGAAATGGGATGCTCTATCGCGCTGGATGATTTCGGTATCGGCTATTCCAGTTTAAGCTATCTGTGGAAATTTCCATTTTCAAAATTGAAAATTGACCGAGCCTTCGTCAGCGCACTTGATTCAACCATAGTAGCGCGCGGCGTTTTACAATCCATCATCGGGCTGGCTGAGAACCTAGGGTTAAAAATTACCGCTGAAGGCATTGAAACCGAGGCCCAGGCCAAAGCGCTGACTGATCTAGGTGCCAACTATCTGCAAGGCTTTCTCTTGGGCTATCCGACAAAACTGGCCGATTTACCGGGCTTGATGATGAAAGCGACACGCCGCCTTTTGCCTGAACCTGCAAACAGCGATAAAGTGAATGGCACTTTTCGCGTTGCGCGCTAGCCAACTCAGTCTGCGAAAGGGTCGTGCATCAAAATTGTGTCGTTGCGTTCCGGTGATGTTGAAAGCAGTGCAATGGGGCATTCTACTAATTCTTCCAAATAACGCACATATTTGACGGCCTGCGCTGGTAAGTCATTCCACGAGCGCGCTCCCGCCGACGTTCCCTTCCAGCCATCAAAACGTACGAGTACGGGCTTCACGCGGGCTTGCGCTTCTTCTGATGCCGGAAACAAATCAATACGCTTGCCGTCAAGTTCATAACCCACGCACACTTTGATCTCTTCAAAACCATCAAGCACATCAAGCTTTGTAAGAGCTATGCCTTGAATGCCAGAGGTTTTAATGGCCTGTCGCACCAACACGGCATCAAACCAGCCACAGCGGCGTTTACGTCCTGTGACTGTGCCAAACTCACGGCCACGCTCACCAATGCGCTCGCCCGTCACATCGAATAATTCCGTTGGGAAAGGCCCTGAACCCACGCGCGTCGTATAGGCTTTGGCAATGCCCAAAACATAAGACACCGCTGACGGCCCCATACCAGAGCCATTGGCCGCCTGCCCTGCTATGGTGTTTGATGATGTGACGTAAGGATAGGTGCCGTGATCGATATCCAGCAAAATACCTTGCGCGCCCTCAAACAAAATACGTTTGCGGGCTTTGCGCATTTCGTCCAGCACATGCCAGACGGCATCAAGATAGGGCAGCACGCTATCGCTCACCGCCATAAGTTCACCACACACTTTCGTGGCGTCAAGCCTGGGTTGGCCTAGGCCTACAAGCAGCGCATTGTGGTGAACCAGCATGCGTTCAATTTTGCGCAGCAATTCATCAGGGCTGGCCAAATCAATGGCGCGAATGGCGCGCCTGCCCACCTTGTCTTCATAGGCGGGCCCAATGCCGCGACCCGTGGTGCCAATCTTGGCAGTGCCTGCCGCCTCTTCGCGCAACTTATCCAGATCGCGGTGCAACGGCAAAATCAATGTGGCGTTTTCAGCGATGCGAAAATTTTCTCTGGATATACCAATACCCTGAGCCCTTAGGTCGGCAATCTCTTTGGTCAAATGCCACGGGTCAACCACCACACCGTTACCAATGATCGAAAGTTTGCCTGGCCGCACGATACCAGACGGAAGTAGCGAAAGTTTATAAACCTTGCCGTCAATTACCAATGTGTGGCCGGCATTGTGTCCACCTTGAAAACGCACCACCACATCGGCACGCTCGGAAAGCCAATCAACGATTTTGCCTTTGCCTTCATCGCCCCATTGTGCGCCGACAACTGCTACATTCCCCATGTCGTTCTTCCTGTTAAACATGCTAACGGCCCCATGAATGAGGGGCCGTGAAGCGCTTCTATAGCATTGCACCGTTCACGCAAGTCTTCCGCGTTTTCGTGTCTTCACGGAATGAAAAGCTTCCGCTAGGATATCTGCAAACGGAGAGACAATTATGCGCGCCAAATCCTTGTTCATTGCCACCCTTTTGCTCACCACCAGTCCATTGGCAGCCTATGCTGGCACAACGCCTGACAATGCGGCTAAGGTCAAAGCAGCGCTGCAGGCTTATTTAGGTGGAGATAGCAACGCGGTAAAAATCGTGCCCGATGGTGATGGATACAAGGTGTCTATTGATACTTCGGAAATTGCCAAGGCAGCAAAAACCAATGGCATAGAGATGAGTTTGCAAACCTTCGATTTTGATCTCAAACCACTTGGCAGTGGCAAATGGAAGTTTCATCACGAAGGCCCGTTGAGCGTTGCGATGAAGTCCAGAGACAAAATCGATCTTGCCGAAAAAGCCGACTCTGCCACGATGGACGGCGAATTCGACGAAGCGCTCGGCAGTTTCACAACTTTAAAAGCTTCGGCCAAGAACTTCACCGTTAAGGAAGTAATCGTTGATCCTAAGGGGGTAACGATCAATGCCGATCTCAAATATGATAGCATTGATACAATGATGACTGGAACTGCCGCCGCAAGCGGCGGCGTTGACTTGAAATTCAACTATAATGTTGGCCACGGTGATTTGACCGAAGACATCAGCAGCACGGGTGAGCCACCGTTGCATTTGGTGATTGCGATGGGTCCAGGCAGTGGTGAAGGAACGGCAGCGAACCTAAAATCTCTGCCTATGTTGCAAATCATTAAGTTCTTCAACACCCACCCCACCAAAGAATTGTTAGGTAATGATCAGGCTGCATTCAAAACTATCTTAGGCGACATGCTGCCTGGCTTTGGCACGGTGGACTTGAAAGCCAGTATAGGCAAAACCACTGTTTTATCTCCCTTGGGAACGTTTGGCGCAGAAAAAATTGGCCTGACATTTGCCGCCAATGGCGCAGTTAAAGACGGTAAATTTGCTGAGGGCGTTTCATTGGAAGGACTAAGCATACCACCTAGCCTTGTGCCGTCTTGGGCCAGTTCACTTGTGACAAAAAATGTCGGCGTTGGATTTTCGGTTGCGGGTTTCGATCTGGAAAGCGTCGCCAAAGCTGCCATTGCTGCGGCAGACTTTACCAAAAACCCCCCTGTATCAGTTGCAGTGAGCGATTCATTCCCAGCTCTCTTGTTGCCAGCGGGGTCGGTTAAGGTAACTGTGTCAAATACCACGATCAGCAATGACACATATAAAATTACCTTAGACGGCACGGTGGACGCAGGCCCAACGGCCAGGCCCACAGGCAAGGCCCACATTACCGCTAAAGGGTTGGATGAAGTGATGAAGGCCATGCAGGCAGCACCACCAGAGGCAGGCTTGCAAGGCGGTGCCGCCGTTATCGTCGTTGCCAAAGGCATGGGTACTGCAGGCAGCGATGGCAGCATAACCTGGGATATTGAAGCAACACCGGAAGGCAAGATTACGGTCAATGGTATTGACGTTAGCCAACTGGCAAAGTGAAACCAACCAGCCTCTAATACTGATCGGCTGGTGCCACAGCCTTGGCGAAGGCAGCGATGATGAGTGCTGCTGCCACTGTCAGGCCAAGCCCTGTTTGCAAGGTGGAAAACTGCGCTACAAAACCAATAACTGGCGGGCCTGCCAAAAACCCGGCATAGCCCATCGACACCACAGCAGCGATGCCGCGACCCGGTGCATCCGGTTCTAGTCTACCGCCGCCTGCAAATAACACAGGGGCTAAATTACCAATACCAACCCCACCTGCTGCATAGCCCACAAAGGCAAGTTCTAAACTGGGGGCAAGCAATGCGCAGCTCATGCCCACGGCGGCAAGCAAGGCGCTCACGACCACGACATTCACTGCACCAAATTTCTGCCGCAACGCATCGCCCGCAAATCGTGAGAGCGACATGCCACCCTGATAAAACGCAAAGGCGAAAGCTGCCATGGCAGCATCCACAGCAAAGCGCTCTCTGGTGAAAATACCCGCCCAATCCGCCACGGAACCTTCCACCATCAAGGCTAGAAAACATAATGCCCCCAACCCCCAGGTGGCCCGCGTCGGCCAGCCGAAATGCGATGAAGACAAACCTTTATCAACATGTGACGGCAAATAAAATTGGCAGGCTACGATGTGAGCCACCACGAAGAAGACCATAAAGGCATAAGCTTCAACTGCAGGCGAGGTTCGTGAAATCACCCATGAACCGCCGAAAGCGCCAATCGTGCAACCCACACTCCACGCCGCGTGTAGCCCTGAAATGATGGGACGTTGATAGGCCTTCTCAACGGCTAGGCCGTGCGCATTCATCGATACGTCCATTGATCCCATGCCAAGGCCCATGACAAAGGCACCAGCCAGAAATAATTCATAAGTTGGCGCAAATACGGGGCCCAAAAAACCAAAGCCAAACACAACGCCCCCGACAAGTGTTATGCGCGCACTGCCAAAGCGATTAATTAAAGCACCAGTAAAGGGCATCGAGAAAACCGCGCCTGCCGCAATGGCCAGCAGGGCTAAGCCAAATATACCGTGCCCCACGCCCAAGCGCTGTTCGGCCAAAGGCACATGCGGCACCCACGCCCCCACAAGAATGCCCGCCAGAAGAAATGTTATGAAAACGGCCCATCGGGCGCGTGCGGGAGAATCTGTTGCCATTAGTGCGGGAGAATCTGTTGCCATTATTACAGTGTGGCAGAAGGTGCAAACCATCTCAACTGCTGCTATCCGAAAAATATGACCGTTGCCCCCACGTCCAAATACGCCATTACATTTGTTTTCATCACTGTGCTTCTCGATATGGTGGGCTTCGGCCTCATCATCCCGGTGCAGCCTGCGCTGATTTTGCAAGTGGCGCATGTGAATGTGGCGCAAGCCTCCATCATCGGCGGTTTTATGGTTTTTGCTTTCTCAGCGGGCCAGTTTTTATTTGGCCCAACGCTGGGCAATTTGTCAGATGCTTACGGGCGCAGGCCGTTGCTGCTTCTTGCCGTGTTTGGTTTGGGTTGCGATTATGTGATTACGGCCATGGCGCCATCAATCGGTTGGCTTTTTGTGGGCCGCACATTGGCTGGCATCTGCGGTGCATCATATGTGATCGCCAATGCTTTCATTGCCGATATTACCAGGCCCGAAGAACGCGCCAAGGCTTTCGGCCTGATGGGTGCGGCATTTGGACTAGGATTTGTAATCGGCCCGGCCATCGGCGGATTGTTAGGCGCATTTGGCCCGCGTGTGCCTTTCTATGTGGCAGCCATCATATCATTGATGAATTTTGTTTTCGGCTATTTTATTTTACCCGAAACTTTAGCGCCTGAAAAGCGAAGACCTTTTAAGTGGGCCCGCGCCAACCCTCTGGGCACTTTAAAAATCTTCCGCCAATATAAGCAAGTGATGCCGCTATGTGTATTGCTGGGCCTCTATTTCTTTGCCACGTCGGTTTATCCCACCACATGGCCCTTTTGGGCCACCGCTAAATTTGGTTGGGGACCGGGGCTAATCGGCACCACACTGGCCGCATTTGGCCTTGCCATGGCCTTTACCCAAGGCGTTCTAACGGGGCCACTGGTTAGACGATTTGGCGAAAGAAATTTAGCCTTGGCAGGGTTGATTGGCAGCGTGTTAGGGGCCATCGCTTTTGGCTTGGCCCCAAGTCTTGCTTTTGTATTAGCGGTTCTTGTCGTCCATGCGCCCGAAGGCTTTGTTCACCCCATGTTGAACGCCATGCTGTCTAAAGAAGTGCCCGAAAATGCGCAGGGCGAACTGCAGGGCGGGTTATCTTTCATCATGAATATCGCCATGATGCTTGGCACAGTTTTTTTCGCGCTGGCTTTCGGTTATTTTGCGCAACCTAACCCCTATTGGGTTTCACCCGATGCGGGGTTTTTTATCGCCGCAGCACTTTTATTTGCTGCGCTGGTTTACTTCACTCTCATTCCCAAGCACGATGCCGTGTAAGCCGCAAGAAAGTGTTGCAGCCATTGGCAGATGATGGCAGCTAAGGCCAATGACGACTGATCCTAAAGCCGAACTGCGCAAAGCCGCAGCCGTTAACCGCCGCAAAGCCCACGAACACCAAGCCCAAAGTGCGCCACTTTTATTGGCCTCTTTGGCTTTCCCAGCCAAAGCCAAATTGGGTTTCAACTGCGTTTCGGCTTTCCATCCCTACCGCTCTGAAATTGATACCAGACCCCTGCTTGGCAGGCTGGCTGGCGAAGGCTGGACAACGTGTTTGCCTGTCGTAGTCGCAACAGACCGCCCGCTGTTATTTCGCCGCTGGTTGCCAGGCGAGCCCCTTGACAGAGATGCTATGGGCATAGCCATCCCTGCGCCTGATGCACCGCAAGCGGAACCGGATGTCTTGATTGTTCCTTTATTGGCTTTTGATCGTGAGGGTTACCGCTTAGGCTATGGCGGCGGCTATTATGATCGCACCTTGGCAGGTTTGCGCGCCAAGAAATCCATCATCGCAATTGGTGTTGCTTATGCCGCGCAGGAAGTTGAATCTGTGCCGCATGATACACATGATCAAAAATTAGATTTTGTAATGACTGAAAAAGGCATCATCGCATGCGGCTGATGTTTTTAGGCGATGTGGTGGGCAAAGCCGGGCGTGAAGCCGTTTACGCGCAGCTTCCGGTGCTGCGCCAAAAGTTGAAGCCAGATCTTGTGGTGGTAAACGGTGAGAACGCGGCCCACGGCTTCGGCATCACCGAGGAAATTTATTTGAAATTGCGCGAAGCAGGTGCTGATGTGGTGACCCTGGGTAACCACTCTTTTGACCAACGCGAAGCCTTGGTCTTCATTGAGCGCGAAGCAAATTTACTGCGTCCCATCAACTGGCCCTCTGGCTGCCCCGGGCGCGGATCACAACTGGTTGAAACAAAAAAAGGCCAACGTGTTTTGGTACTGCAAGCCATGGGCCGCGTGATGATTGAGCCGGTGCTGGATGATCCCTTCCCCGCTGTGAACCGCGAATTGGAAGCCTGCAAATTAGCTATAGATTGTGATGCGATATTAATCGACATGCATGCCGAAGCGTCTTCGGAAAAAATGGCGATGGGACACTTCGCCGATGGCCGCGCCTCACTCGTGGTGGGCACCCACACCCACACACCAACCGCTGACCATCACATTCTGAACGGCGGCACGGCCTATATGACCGACGCTGGTATGTGCGGTGATTTCGACTCGGTCATCGGTATGGACAAAGCCGAACCATTGCAACGCTTCTTACGCAAACTGCCAATCGAACGCATGCGGCCAGCAGAGGGTGAAGCAACGATCTGCGGCGTGGTAGTTGATACAGATGACAAGACCGGGTTGGCGGTCCGTA
>JAYVCU010000207.1:0-5680 GCA_043749835.1 Hyphomicrobiales bacterium | reverse complement strand
GGCATATGAGTGATGATGATTTGCTAAATGAATTCATCATGTTCCTGCCTTATGTTGAGGGTGGGCTTGAACTCGCTTCGCGCATTGATGCGCCGATGAGGGCCAAATTGTTAAAGGCTATGCCGGGGCTAAAGGAACGTGCAAAAACATTGGTTGAACTTAAAACTGCCGTAACCTATTTGTTTTCGCAGCGGCCGTTAGCCATAGATGAAAAAGCGAAAGTTCTTTTAGATGCCAAAGGCAAGGACGCACTTAAAATAGTGCACGCCTTACTTTCAGACGTAAATGATTGGGTTGCCGTCCAGCTGGAGGCTGCGGTTAAGTCCCATGCGGAAACCACGGGTATCACGCTTGGTAAGTTTGCACAGCCTTTACGTGCTGCCCTGACTGGAACCTCAACTTCTCCCGGTATTTTTGATGTGTTAGAGGTTTTGGGCCGCGATGAAGCTTTGGGGCGCATTGCAGATCAAATGTCATAATTGTGAATAATGTAATAAGACAGCAATATTGACCATTATCTTGCACTGCGATAGGTTATTGCCAATTAAGGGAACCAGTGATGGCCGAGAAACTGAATACTGCCCAGATTTCATTTGAAGGCAAAACCCAGGAATTGCCGATGTTGCAAGGAACAATGGGGCCTCATGTCATAGACATTGCCAAGCTTTACGGCGCTTCCAATGTCTTCACTTATGATCCCGGCTTCACTTCCACTGCGGCGTGCAAATCAGCGATCACATATATTGATGGCGACGCTGGCATTCTGCTGCACCGTGGCTATCCGATTGACCAACTGGCCACTCAGGGCGATTTTGTTGAAACCTGCTATCTTCTTTATTATGGCGAATTGCCAAATGTGGCACAACGCAAAAAATTTGAGCATGACATTACCCATCACACCATGATCCATGAACAGATGGTGTTATTCTTCCGCGGCTTTAGACGTGATGCACATCCAATGGCTGTGATGGTGGCTGTTGTGGGAGCGATGTCGGCTTTTTATCATGACTCGCTGGATATTACAGATGCGCGCCAGCGTGAGATCGCGGCGCACCGAATGATCGCCAAGCTGCCAACGATTGCAGCCATGGCCTATAAATATCACACGGGCCAGCCCTTCGTTTATCCACGCAATGATTTATCTTATGCCGCGAACTTTCTGCACATGTGCTTTGCAGTGCCTTGCGAAGAATATAAGGTAAATCCGGTTCTCGCACGCGCCATGGACCGCATTTTTGTATTGCATGCGGATCATGAGCAGAATGCCTCTACGTCCACTGTGCGATTGGCCGGATCATCGGGCGCTAACCCGTTTGCCTGTATCGCCGCTGGTATTGCCTGCTTGTGGGGCCCGGCGCACGGCGGGGCAAACGAGGCTGTTCTGAAAATGCTGGAAGAAATCGGCACAGAAGACAAAATTCCGGACTTTATAGCCAAGGTTAAAGACAAGAACTCTAACATACGCTTGATGGGCTTTGGCCACCGCGTTTATAAAAATTATGATCCACGCGCAAAAATTATGCAGCAGACTTGCTATGAAGTGTTTGAAGCCATGGGCATCAAGGATGATCCGTTGCTTACCATGGCAAGCAAGCTGGAACAAATTGCGCTAAGCGATGAGTATTTTGTTTCGCGCAAACTCTATCCGAATGTGGATTTCTATTCAGGCATCATTCTTCGCGCCATGGGCTTTCCCACGTCCATGTTTACCGTTTTGTTTGCACTGGCGCGAACCGTTGGTTGGATTTCACAGTGGAAGGAAATGATTGAAGATCCGAGCCAACGCATTGGCCGCCCGCGTCAGCTCTATGTTGGGCCAACCCAGCGTGATTATGTTAAGTTGGAAAGTCGCGCTTAGCTTGAGTTAGGGTGCATCAATAAGGCTGGCACCAATTTCGGCTTCGGCCACTCGCGTGCCATCAACAAACGCTTCGCCCGCGAATTTAAATATCGGCATGCGCTTCGCCACTAATTTAACGTGGAAATGTACCGTATCACCTGGCCCCACGGGCCTGCGGAATTTTGCGCGGTCGATGGAGGTAAAGAACACCAGTTTACCGGCATGTTCGGCATAGTGTTCCAGCACCAGTGCGCCTGCTGTTTGTGCCATGGCTTCAACCAGCAACACGCCCGGCATGATAGGTCGCAAAGGAAAGTGGCCTTGGAAAAAAGGCTCGTTTATCGTGACATTCTTGATCCCAATGCCAGACTGTTCGCCGTCCATTTCAATCATCTTGTCGATCAATAAAAACGGATAGCGATGCGGTAACAGCTGCATGATCCGCATAATGTTGATCGATCTTTTTGGTGGGTTAAGCGCGTCAGTCATAGAATCCTCAAAACGAATAGGCCTCACATGATAAAGGGCGGAAAATCTCCGCCCTTCTTATTCATTAGATGGCGGGAGGTCTAGAACCTCGTACCAAGTGAGAAGCGCCAGTATTGAACTTGGTCGTTTGCGGCCTTGAGGAGTGGATAAGACAAATCCAAGCGCAAGGGGCCGAAAGGTGATTGCCATACGATGCCTGCACCCACCGAGAGGCGGAATGCAGCTGCGTCAGTTACAGAACAGCCGCCAGCGCCTGCAAAAGTACAACCGCCAGAGCCAGTGGCCACAGATGCGACCCCAGAGTTAAATACCGTGCCAAAATCGGAGAACACTGCACCTGAAATGCCGAAAGCTTCAGGTAAGCCAAGCGGGAAGTTGGCTTCAACAGTACCAATTGCATAGTCATTTGCACCAATGGCAAATTGTGCGCCGTTGTTACCGATTTGGCTGGGGCCTACGCCACCAGCGGCGAAACCGCGAAAACTATCGCCACCTTTAAAGAAGCGGTCCTGTAAACTCACTGGATTGCCCAACGATTGAATATGGCCTGCAGTTGCCTGTAATTTAACGACCACTTGCTCATCAAACAATGGAACGAAATAGTAACCACGGCCTTCAAGTTTGGCATATTGCGCGTCGCCAAAAAGTCCAGCAAGTTCGCTGTTGAGCTGAGCGCGAAGGCCCGATGTGGGGAGTGTTGGATTATCCAAAGCATCATAAACATAGTTCGCACCGAAGGCGTGTTTCCAAGAGCCGCCCTGTTCGGCGATTACTGATGGTGCCGCCACAGCGGCATCAACACCGCTCACATATCGATAGCTCAATCCGTGTTTGAAATTGACGGACTGGTATTCATCGAGTTTGAAGCCGAAGCGATAATCACCACCATATTGCGTGGATGTATAGGCCGAACTTGACTGGTTGTTAGAATTATTGGCATAGAGGTCAAAGCCAGCCGAAATGTTGCTGCCGAAGAAATACGGGTTTGTAAAGCTATAGCCTAAAGATTGCTTTACAAAGCTGGCGCTGGTGGTGATGTTTTGTTGATAGCCCATGCCGAACAAGTTGCGTTCCGCATATTCAATAGAGCCCACAACCGTTTCAACCGATGAATAACCCAGCGAGAATGTAAGGGAGCCTGTCGATTTTTCCGCAACGTCTATTACCAGAATGATCTTGTCTGGGGCCGAACCTGGCTGTTCACGAAAATCGATTTTCTCGAAGAAGTCCAGGCCAACCAAACGGCGGCGGCCGCGTTCAATCAACGTGCGGTTAAAGGCGTCGCCTTCAAAGATATTCAATTCGCGGCGAATCACTTCATCACGCGTGCGGCTGTTGCCAATAATGTCTATGCGTTCCACATAGGCTCTCGCACCTTCAGTGATGTTGTAGGTTATTTTTACAGTCTTGCCATCGGGGTTACGGTCCACTTGCGGATCAACTTTGGCAAAGGTGAAGCCTTGGTCAGACGCTTCAAGTGTTAAAGCCTCTACTGATTTATCAACCTTTGATGCATCGTATGTGTCGCCCACACCGGTGCGCACTTTGCGTTTCAGAGCGTCGCCATTCAAGTTCGCCGTGCCGACATTAACAGCTACATCGCCAATTGCATAACGTGGGCCTTCTTCAACGGTAATGGTAACCACGAAAGAATTGCCATCGGGCTTCAAATGCGCGTCAGCTTTTGAAACTTGAACATCGGCAAAACCATTTTTCAAATAGAACCTGCGAACCAGTTCCTTGTCGTATTCAAGGCGGTCCGGGTCATAATTGGTGTGCGCACCAAAGGGGTTCCACCATGCCTTTTGCTTGGTTACCATGGCACCGCGCAAACGATCAGTACTGATCGATTTGTTGCCGATGAATTCGATTTCATCAATTTGGGTTTTGGCCTGCTCGGTAATTTCAAACGCGATATTAACGCGGTTGTCAGGCAACGTAATCAGTTTGGGATCAACAAGAACATTGTAAAATCCCTTGGATTGGTAAAGTGCAATCACCCGGCGCGTATCGCTTTGAATCCGCGCTTTGGTAAATATCTGATTTTGATGAACCTCAACTTCTTTTTGCAAGTCCTTGTCGTCAATTTCCGCGTTACCTTCGAAGTTGACACTGTTGATCAATGGATTTTCAACAACGCGAACCACAAGGTTACCGCCTTGACGATCGACGCGTACGTCAGCGAACAAGCCGGTTTGGAACAAAGCTTTAATCGAACCGTCAATCTTTTCCGGTGTGGCCGCTTCATTGGGCCCGAATTGCAAATAGGACAAAATTGTCGAACGTTCGACGCGACGGTTGCCAACAATTACTACGCTATTCAGCGCAGCAAAGGCTGGAACAGCAGACACAAAATTTAAAGAAATTACAGGCAGTGCAAGTGCAAAAGTCAAAAAGAGGAAGCCTGCCAAGCCAAATTTTTTACGCATCAAAGAGTCAACCTCATCCCAAAATAAACCGTCCCAAAATCGTGTCGACCATTGGCCAAATTAAAGGCCCAACCAACCGCCACAAGCATGCTTCCCCAAAAGCAAACGCCGTTTTAACCAAATCTGTTTCTAATGCAAATGAAACATCTATTACATTTCAACTGCGTTTGAAACGCAACACGTTCAGCGCCAATCCACTTAAATCTGCTTCAATGTCCAAAGAACAAAGAAGCATCGTTCGTCGTGGCCAAAACCAATAGCATCAGAATGGCAGATAAACCGATTCGAAAGCTCCACTCCTGCGCTGTTGGACTGATCGGACGGCCACTTACGGCCTCAATCAGGTAAAACAGCACGTGGCCACCATCCAACATCGGGATTGGGAAAAGGTTAATAAGACCTATTGAAACACTAATTAATCCGATCAAAAATAAGAAAGGCCAAACGCCCATGGCTGCCGTGTCCCCAGCTATTTTGGCCACCCCCGCTGGACCATGAAGCTGGTTCGAACTTGCCGTGCCTGTAAATACTTTTGCAACGTAAAGCACAGTCGTCTGGGCAACAAAATAAGTGCGCTCAATACCTTTGCTTAAAGCCTCAACAGGCCCAAGTTTTTGAACAACTTGCGGATCTAACTTGCCATCGTGCTTGATGCCAATTTGCGTCGTCTGTACTTTGCCGCCCATGCCGTCATCGACATCGGCAAATTTGGGCGTCAACGTTAGATCAAGCTTCTGGCCGGCCCGTTCCACCACCAAGGTCATGGGTATTATACTACGCAACACCATCATATCCTGAATTTCGGCAAAGCTGTGAATTTCAGTGTTGTTTATTTTACGAATGTAGTCGCCAGCCTGTAATCCGGCCTGTTTGGCAGCTCCATCAGCCAATACTTCATCGAAGCTGGGTTCTCTTATAAACT
>JAYVCU010000206.1:0-6027 GCA_043749835.1 Hyphomicrobiales bacterium | reverse complement strand
ACCGCATAACGGCTCTGGCCACTTTTCACATGCCTCAGGTCACGTTCGGCTAATTTTTCGGCCACAAACTTCTTGGCACCTGTGGCAACGATTTCGGATGTAAAGCGACGCGAAAGAGTGTCAAAAAGGGCGACATCGCCACAGATATAACGCGCTTCAAGGATGGAGGTCAGAATGGTGTTATCGCTTTTGGCAAGTCGGATACAATCATCAACTTGCCGTGTGGCGTGGCCCACTTTCAACCGGGCATCCCACAGCGCGTAGAGGACGAATTCGACGACTGCATTGACTGCGGGTGAGGTTTTGCCTGGAAGAAGAAATAGCAGGTCAATATCTGAGCCAGGGGCCAAAGTTCCTCGGCCATAGCCACCCACTGCGACAACCGACAGATTTAGTGGTTCAGTAACGCCCAAATGCTGTGCGGCAAAAGCAAAAAGACTTTTTATGATTTCATCTTGTGTGGATGATAGCGCCTCGGCGCAAGCCGTTCCTTTGCCATCTTGCAACAGTCTGGCTTCGGCAATAGTGCGGCTTTCTGCGAGACAGGCGCGGATCAAGGCGGTTGCCGCCATGCGAACACTCAGCGTATCACCGCCTTTTAATGCGACAAGTTTGTCTACCAATGTGGTTTCTGGCGTCGTCACAGGTGTTCCTTGGCTTGTGCAATCAATTCATAAATTATGGCGTGTGCTTCACGCGGGGAAAGTTCATCCGGCAAAATTGCGATCAGCTTTTCACGCAAGATTTCATTTTTGGAAGTGGGCTGCGCGTTCATGCTGGCGGTAAAAAGTGGTAAGTCAGCGGCAAGAGTTTGGGCTTTAGTGAGGCCTTTGCCCTCTTCAAGGCGTTTTAAAACTTCGGTTGCGCGGTGAATGACACTGGAAGGCAAGCCCGCCAATTTTGCGGCCTGAATGCCATAGCTGCGTTCTGCAGTGCCTGAGGTTACCTCGTGCAGGAAGACGATTGTCCCTTGCCATTCCCGCACTTTCATTGTGGCGCAATGCAGGTGCTTCAATGTGGCGGCCATTGATGTTAGTTCGTGATAATGTGTAGCGAAAAGTGTGCGCGAACGGTTTACATCATGCAAATGTTCCAAGGTGGCCCAAGCGATGGACAGGCCGTCGTAGGTTGCGGTGCCACGGCCGATTTCATCGAGGATGACGAGTGAGTGCTCGGTTGCCTGATTCAAGATGGCGGCGGTTTCGATCATTTCCACCATAAAGGTTGAGCGCCCGCGCGCCAGATCATCGGCGGCACCGACACGGCTGAAAAGCCGATCAAGCACACCAATATGAGCGGACTTGGCTGGAACGAAGGAGCCGAATTGGGCCATGATGGCAATCAATGCGTTCTGGCGCAGGTAGGTTGATTTGCCTGCCATGTTAGGACCGGTGAGCAGCCACAAGCGCTTGTGGGTTTCACTCAGCTCGCTGTTATTGGCAGCAAAGGCGCGCTCGCCTTGTGTTTTCAGGGCGTGCTCAACAACCGGATGGCGACCATCTTTAATGAAGAAGTTTAGGCCGTGGTCAACCTTAGGCCGCACAAATCGTCTGTGCCTTGCGAGGTGCCCAAGGCTTGCATAAACATCCAGAGCCGCAAGTGCGGCGGCGGCATTGGATAAAGCGTACCGACTTTGCAGCACGCCACCAGCAAGCGTGTGGAAAATATCTAATTCCAGCGCAAATATGCGAGCTCCGGCCACCGCGATCTTTTGCTCTAAATCACCGAGCTCTACTGTGGTAAAGCGCACGGCCGTTGCAATGGTTTGGCGATGGATGAAACTGTGTGCCGCAGCTGATGCCTTCAGCATTTCGGCTTGTTGGACTGTCACTTCAACAAAATAACCCAGCATATTATTATGCTTGATCTTGAGCGCCTTCACGCCGGTTGATTGAGCATAGGCAAGTTGCAGGTCGGCAATCACTTGGCGTGTGTGATCACGTAGCTTGCGGTTTTCATCCAGTTCAGCCGAAAAACCCTGCTTCACAAATCCGCCATCGCGGGCCAGAAGCGGTAAGTCATCGGCGAGAGCGGCTGTGATTTCCTTCGCAAGGCCATGCGGGGCTGCATAAAATTGGTCTAAAATATCCGAAAGCTGTGACGGCAAAACCGCCAGGCTTGCCGACGTATTACGCAATGCGGCTTGCAACTGCTGGATCGCCACTACACCGGCACTGATGGCACTTAAATCTCGTGGCCCCCCGCGCCCGCAGGTGAGGCGCGACAAGGCGCGTTCAATATCCGCCACGCCCTGCAAGATGTGCCGGATGGTATCATCCAACGCCTCATCATTGTAAAAATGTTCCACAGCATCAAGTCGCGCATTAATGAGAACGGGATCAGCCAATGGGCGTGCCACAAACTCTGCAAACAAACGCTGCCCTGCAGCGGTGACAGTTGTATCCAATGTCGCCAAAAGGCTGCCTTTGCGCTGCCCACCCAATGTGCGCGATAGTTCCAGATTGGCGCGTGTTGCGGCATCAATAATCAATCCGCTTTCCAGCGTCTCCATTTGCGGTGGGCGCAGGTGGGGCATGTGCCCCACTTGAGTCAGCTTGATGTAATCAAGCAGCGCACCCAGCGCCGACAAATCAAGGCGGCGGAAGGTGCCAAACACTTCCATTGCTTCCACTTCAAAATGAGTTTTAAGGGCGTGTGTTGCGGCACTGCTATCAAACCTACTGGCCGGCACGGGTGTCATTGCAGCCGCGCTTTCTTTGATGCTTGCAAGGACTTGTGGCATTTCAAGCAGGCTATCGTTCAGCAGAATTTCGGAGGGTGATAGCCTGGCCAGGGCAGCGGCCAACTTGCCTGCATCTGTTGCCATTACAGCAAAGGTTCCAGTTGAGATCTCTGCGTAAGCCATAGCCAGCTCACCCGTCGATTTATTAGCGGTGAGGCAGGCCAGATAGTTACTGGAGCCGGAGTCCAATAAGGTTTCTTCATTCAACGTGCCTGGTGTAATAAGGCGGACGACTTGTCTGGTCACCACAGATTTGTAACCGCGTTTTTTGGCCTCTGCCGGGTCTTCCATCTGCTCAGCCAGGGCCACGCGGTGCCCGTTACGGATCAGTTTCTGCAAATAATGATCCAGCGCGTGAACGGGAACGCCGCACATGGCAATATCAGCACCTTTATGCTTGCCACGCTTGGTGAGAGCGATACCTAAAGTTGCTGCGGCTTTGACCGCATCATCAAAAAATAATTCGTAGAAATCGCCCATGCGGTAAAGCAGCAAAGCATCCGTGTGGTGACGTTTGATTTCCAAATATTGCGCTATCATAGGAGTGGATTGACCATGGATTGGCAAATCGGTTGATGATGTGGGCGCTTCCATGTCCCCACCCATATCAGGGGCAGAGCTTTACACCAAGGCTTAGGCTGGGGCTCCAAAGCGGGCAAAATAGCGCGGATTTATGGCTGAGACCGGAAGAATAACAAGCACGTCTACAGTGTTGAACGCATAATCAATCACGCAGCCTTCACCAAAATAACAGCCCAGGCGAATATAGCCCTTAATTAAAGGCGGCAAGTTGGCCAGCACGTGTTTGGTATCATAACCCGTTTCAGGCATAAGATTCATATTTTGGAAGCGTTCAGGTCGGGCTTTGACATGCCACGTTTCCGGTGGTTGCATTTTATGGGAGAGAAAGCTCAAGGCTGTTTTGTGGGCTGCTGGATCAATGCCATCAAAACTGGCACAGCCCAGCATCACGTCAATTTTATAGATTCGGACAAAATTCCAGATCCCCTGCCACAGCAGTTCAATAACAGCTTTGCCCCGTGCGCGCTTCAAAACGCACGAGCGACCAAGTTCGAGAAAGCGCAAATTCTTATGGTGCTGTAGAAGCGGCAGCAGATTATATTCAGTGGCACTATAAAACCCGCCAATGCTTTGCGCTTTATCCTGGGTGATAAGACGATAAGTGCCAACAAGCACGCCGTCTTCGAGGGCGAAGGGGCTGGTCTTAGCCGTTGCAGGTTCAATAACCAGAAGATGTTCCGACACATCATCAAAGCAATCAGCATCAATTCCTTGCTCACCCTGGTGAGTTGCCCCGCCTTCTTCGTGGAAGACATGAAAACGTAAACGCTGTGCCACACGCATTTCATCAGATGATTTTGCCAGTCGCACTTTCATCTGGTGGCACATAAACTCTAGCGCTTTGTGCCGCAAGTTATCTTGATCGTTTCAATGTACGATTATGACCTTCGAATGACGTTCTTAAGCCGCCTTATAACGGCGTTGCAGCACCATAATTTTTTCTTCCAAATCCAATCGGTCAAATGGCTTGGCAAGGTGGTCGCTCATGCCAGCCAGTTTGCAGGCCGCAATATCTTCTTCCATGGCATTGGCAGTGAGCGCCAAAAGCGGGAGCGCTTGCAAAGTGGAGTTGGCCTTGTCGCGTCGCAAAATTCGTGCCACTTCGAGGCCACCGAGAATCGGCATCTCAACATCCAATACGGCGATATCAAAGCGACTTGCCTGCAATGCATTCAACGCTGCCTGCCCATTTCCAACAAGGGTTACGTTGTGCCCCAGTTTTTCCAATATGGTTCTGGCCAGCAAGGCATTAACGGCATTATCTTCGGCAAGAAGAATTTCAAGTTTTTGAATTGGCCGAGGTTTCTTTTGTCTACCTCGGGCCTTTTGCATCAAGACACTGGTGAGCTTCAAGGCCTTACCATCTTTATCTGCAAGCCTTTCCAAGAGTGTTGCATAACGCAAAGGGCTTAATAGATAACCGGCAAAGGGAGCCCGCAGCAGATCAAGATGATCTTTGCGTTCTTCGGGGCGCAGTAAAATCCAAACGATTGGTGCTGAAGCCTTGCTTGATTTTCGATGACTGGCCCATTTACTCAACATTGCAAAATAGGGACTGGCGCAGATAAACTGTGACAGCGGACTTGCGCTTTCAAATTCAACCCGCAATGTTGCGGTATTATCAACGAAGCTGACAGTTGCGCCAAGATCACCCAACGTTGCTTTTAGGTGGTTGCGTGTGAAACCATCAGGCATAGCCAAGGTATAGTGGCGTCCTGAGAGGATGGCTCGGTTAGCTTGGAATTCAATTGTCGGGACTGCGGGAACCGAGGCCATAAATGTCGTGCCCCTGCTTTTTTCTGATTGAAGTCCGATGTGGCCGCCGAGATCTTCCGTAATTTTTTTCGAAATTGCCAGGCCCAAACCGGTACCGCCATAACGCTGCTGCGTGGCATCATTGGCCTGCGAGAATTCTTTGAAAACCCGGGCAGCTTCATCCGGCGACATCCCGATTCCAGTATCGGAAACTCTAAATTCAAGTGCGCGGTTCTGCCAATCAACCTCAAGTGCAACACCGCCCTTTTCAGTGAACTTAATGGCGTTGCCGACGAGATTAAAAATAACCTGGCGAAGGCGTAAATCATCGCTCATGATTGCGAGCGGCACGCGTGGTGACACATAAGCCGAAATTTCGATGCCTTTGGCGTGGGCGCGCGGAGCCAATAGTTCGGTGATCTTTTCAATTTGTGGGCGCAACTCAAACGATTTCAATTTGCCGTCGTTTTTGCTTTCTGATTTTGCCGTGTCGAGAATTTCATCAATGATGGAAAGCTGCGTACGTGCGGAGCCGTGCGCCATATCAACATAGTTGCGCTGCTCGGCTGTTAAATTTGTGTCAGCCAATAGTGCCAACATGCCGGTGATGCCGTTAAGTGGGGTACGGATTTCGTGGCTCATGTTGGCAAGTATGCGGGATTTTTGTGTCGCCTTTGCCTCGGCGGTCAACCGGTTTGATTCAGCGTCGCACAATGCTTGGCGAAGTTCAGCGAGATGTCTTTGGGTGTGGAAGCGTAATGTAAAAAATAGTCTCGTTACCATCAAAACACCCAGCACGCTTAAAACACCGGTGGCAAACCCCCCTGCGACGGCGAACACTGAATTTCCCACTGCCGCAAAACCAAAGAGAGCAGCCGCCAGTGCTGGCCCATTGCAGCCCGCAAAAGTGCTTGAAGCCTTGGCTATCAATAGATTTTTAATTTCGT
>JAYVCU010000205.1:0-5376 GCA_043749835.1 Hyphomicrobiales bacterium | reverse complement strand
ATTACGTGCTTTCAAGCCTTCGACTTGGCCTGACAGCGCCAACTGCTGATCAATCAACGCTGCAAATTCGGATGGAATTGGCATTTCGGCAGATGAGATAGAAAGTAGGCCAGCCAGTTCCTTCAGCCTTTCACTCAAGCGCCGAACGGACGCCATTGCATTGGCATGAAGCGCAGCCTTGGTGGTTGATACCGTAACAAAAGGATTGCCGTCTCTATCGCCGCCAATCCAGCTGGAAAACTTCAGCGGAGGGCGCAAGTCAGAAGTTGCATCGGGAAAATGGCGCTGCAGGCCAGCCAACAAGCTGTCACACACAGCTGTCGTGCGATCAAACAAAGCATCTCGGAAGAAGTGCAGACCCCACGCTACTTCGTCTTCCACGGAAGGCTTTTCGGCGCGCACTTCACCAGTCATCCACAATAAATCAATTTCATTGCGCAAGTGAAACAGCATCGCGTCACGTTCGCGCGGCGTCCAACGCGGGTTGTCCAAGTCAAAAAGCTTCAAATAAATGCGGCGGTGAATTTCTAGAACTGTGACACGCTTGGCCTCAGTGGGATGGGCCGTGATGGTGGGGCCAATATCAAGAATTTGCAGAACTTTGGAAACTTGCTCATCCGTCACGCCATTTGCTGCGGCCTGCGCCAATGATTGCGACAATGAACCCGCCACATCATCTGGTCCGGTTTGCTTTTCAACGGCGCGGCGATTGCGCACCGTGGCATTTTCTTCGGCGATATTCATCAGCTGCAGCCAAATGCCGATGGCTTGAAGTGCGTGTTCCACCAAATGCGGTTTGATGTTCTGTGCAGCCTTGGCGTCGTCGAGGATGGGCAGAATTTCTGGCTCACGGATTTTGATCACCTGGCGCAACAGCCCCCGCAGCATGGCAGTGATTTCGTCAATATAAGAAGTATCCTCGAAAAGAGGTGCGCTCATCGTGTTCATGACGTAATTTGTGCACCGCAACATGGCCGGAGTCAACGGGTGATCAGGGTTTGCAGTGAATCTTCTGGCAGGCTAAGCGGGCGGCCATGTTAACAATTTCAAACCTTTCATACCGCGTCGGCGGCCGGCTTTTGCTGGACGACGCCTCTGCTGCAATCCCTGCTGGCCACAAAGTGGGCCTTGTCGGTCGCAATGGCACAGGCAAAACCACTTTGCTTAAATTAGTTCTTGGCGAGATCGCAACAGAAGGCGGCGAGGCGTCTGTGCCACGCAATGCCCGTATCGGCACGGTGGCGCAGGAAGCGCCGGGCGGCAGCGAGACATTGCTGGATGTGGTGATGGCGGGCGATAAAGAGCGTAGCGACCTCCTTGCTGAAGCGGAAACGGCTAAAGACCCGCACCGCATTGCCGAAATTCAAGTGCGGCTGGCCGATATTGATGCTTATTCTGCGGAGTCTCGCGCGGCTGTCATTCTTTCCGGCCTAGGCTTTTCAGAAGAAACCATGCGCGGCCCCTGCTCTGCGCTCTCTGGCGGTTGGCGCATGCGCGTGGCCTTGGCGGCTGCATTGTTTGGCGCGCCTGATGTTTTACTTCTCGACGAGCCCACCAACTATCTCGATTTGGAAGGCACGATCTGGCTGCAATCTTACATTCGCGATTATCCGCATACAATTTTACTGGTCAGCCATGACCGCGATTTGCTGAATGTTGCGGTCAACGCCATTCTGCATCTCGATCAGCAAAAGCTGACGCTGTATCAGGGTGACTATGACACATTCGAACGCATGCGACGCGAAAAGCAGGCGCTAAATTCGAAGATGAAAAAGAAGCAGGATGATCAACGCGCCCATATGCAGGCCTTTGTTGATCGCTTCAAAGCCAAAGCGTCAAAAGCCCGCCAAGCGCAAAGTCGTATGAAAGCTTTGGAAAAACTTGAGCCAATTGCCGACATGGTGGAAGACCGGGTGGCACCGATCAAGTTTCCCAATCCAGCGCGGGCCTTGGCACCACCGGCTTTTTCATTCGACAAAGCCGGCGTGGGCTATGGCGACAAGCTGGTGTTGCGTAACATTTCGCTGCGCATGGACCCAGAAGACCGCATTGCATTGTTAGGCTCTAACGGCAATGGCAAATCCACTTTCGCTAAACTGCTGTGCGGCAAATTGCAGGCCATGCAAGGCGAGATGAGCCATCATTCCAAAATCACAGTAGGTTATTTCGCGCAGCACCAGCTGGATGAGTTGGATGAAACGCGCACACCGTTTGAATATATCTCAACCTTGATGCCTGATGCGCCCGTATCACAGCGCCGCGCCAAACTCGGTGCTTTCGGATTCGGCGCGCATCTGGCGGATTCGCCTTGCAACACGTTGTCGGGCGGTGAAAAGGCGCGGATGTTGTTTTTCCTCGCTACCTTCCATGCCCCGCATCTGTTGGTGCTGGATGAGCCCACCAACCATTTGGATATCGACAGCCGTGAAGCTTTGATCCATGCCATCAATGATTACGAAGGGGCCGTAGTGTTGATCAGCCATGACCGCCACATTATTGAAACCTGCGTAGACTCGCTGTGGCTGGTGCGCGATGGCACGGTGAAGGCCTTTGATGGCGATATGGATGATTACACCAATTTGGTGTTGGGCCGTGCCCCTGCGCCTGTCGCCAAAAAGGTTGAGGCACCCAAGCTCGTTAAGCCAATTGTTTCTGCAAAATCTAAAAACCACGCGGCCACGTTGGTTAGCAAAATGGACAAGCAGCGCGAAAAGCTCGCGGTGTTAGATGCGGTCTTGGCCGATCACACAATATACAAAGAAGAACCGAAGAAGGCCGCAGACTATGCGCGGCTGCGCGTGAAGTTTGCGGACGAGTTGGACGCGCTGGAAACTGAGTGGCTGGAGTTGGAGGGGGCGTGATTTTTGTTTACAGCTCTCTCAACCATCATTCCCGCGAAGGCGGGAATCCATCTATGCCGCGATTTCAGAACTGGATAGATAGATGGAATCCCGCGTTCACGGGAGTGACGACATTTGTTAGGGCGGTGCGATGACGCTTTCGCTTATCGCCCTGCTCATCTTCATCGCCGCCTATATTTTGGTGATCGGCGAGGAAACACTTGAACTTAAAAAATCGAAACCTGTTGTCTTAGCCGCAGGCCTGATCTGGTTGCTTGTCGGTATCGCCTTTGGGGGCAGTGACCACGCACAAGTTGAGGCCGCAGCAGGCAACGCGATCAAAGACTATGGTGAGTTGCTGCTGTTCCTTTTGGTGTCCATTACTTACGTAAACGTATTGGAAGAGCGCAAAGTGTTCGATGCTATGCGTGCCAAACTCGTAGCTGCGGGTTTAAGTTATCGTGGATTATTCTGGGCCATTGGGGCTGCGTCGTTTGTGCTTTCTATAGTGCTGGCGAATATGACAACTGCCATGGTGTTGGGTGCGGTGGCTTTGGGCCTTGGTCGCGGCAATGCAAAGTTCATCACGCTTGCCTGCATTAACATTGTCGTTGCATCAAACGCTGGCGGTGCGTTCTGCCCCTTTGGTGATGTCACAAGTTTGATGGTGTGGCAGGCTGGCAAGCTGGGTTTCTGGCCGTTCTTCCACTTGTTTATTCCAGCTTTAGTGAGTTGGTTGATCCCCGCGTTGATGATGAGTGTGGCGCTGCCTGCAGGCAAACCTACCAGCACACAGCTGCGTGTGGCGATGAAGCCGGGTGCCTTATTAATCATCGCGCTATTTGCAGTCAGCATCGCCTTCACAATTTACATGCAAACTGCGCTGGGTTTACCACCCGTGTTTGGTATGATTCTGGGGTTGGGACTTTTGCAAGCTTATGTGTTCTTCCTGCAACGGCGCGGCAAAGCCCAAGCGCGTAGCGACATGGTGCTGAACAGTTTTGCGGAAATGCAACGTGTGGAATGGGACACGTTGTTGTTTTTCTTCGGCATCATGTTGTCGCTGGCTGGGCTTGGCGTGTTCGGCTGGCTTACTGTACTTCAAACATCCGTCTATAACGGGCTTGGGGTTTTCTGGGCCAACACCGCCGTGGGGATATTGTCTGCTTTGTTCGATAATGTGCCGCTGGTTTATGCCGTTCTCCAAATGAATCCGCAGATGAATGAGCATGGCTGGCTATTGCTCACGCTTTCCGCCGGCGTTGGCGGCTCACTTTTATCCATCGGTTCGGCCGCCGGCGTGGCGCTCATGGGGCAAGCGGGCAAAAGTTACACATTCATGCAGCACTTGCGCTGGACGCCCGTGATCGCGCTGGGTTTCGCTGCGGCCATTGGTTTGCATCAACTCCTGAATTAAGATCGACTGCCAGCTTCCCAACCCAAGATCGCTTTCTTGCGCGTCAGGCCCCAGTGATAACCGGTGAGTGCGCCAGTTGATCCGATAACACGGTGGCACGGTACAACAAACGAGATTGGGTTTTTGCCCACCGCCGCACCCACAGCGCGCGCGGCTTTGGGCTTTCCGAGCGTGGCAGCGATGCTACCATAAGTCACTGCCCTGCCATTGGGAATTTTCAACAAGGTCTCCCACACGCTGATTTCGAAATCGCTGCCGATCATGGTAATGCGCAAAGGTTGGCCATCTTTGATGTCACCGAACACGCGGGCGGCGAAAGGTGCGGTGCGAGCTGAATCTTCCACATATCGTGCGCGTGGCCAACGGCTGGCCATATCTTCGAAAGCGGCGCGCTCGCCACCTTCATCATTGAAGGATAGCCCGCACAGGCCATGTTCGGTGATCATCACCAGTGCGATACCAAAAGGCGAAGGATGATAGCCGTAAGATATGACCAGCCCCTCCCCCCTGGACTTATAAATGCCAGGCGACATGGCTTCGTGAGCGATGAACAGATCATGCAAACGACCGGGGCCAGAGAGGCCCGAGTCCAAGGCGACATCCAAAATCGAAGCCTGATCTTTCAACATGGCGCGGGCGTGATTGAGTGTCAGCACTTGTAAGAAGGCTTTCGGTGTAAGGCCTGCCCAGCGTGTGAAGAGTTTTTGCAACTGATCTGCCGACAGGCCCACGGGCCGCGCTAATTCACCCAATGAAGGTTGCTCACGCCAATCATTGCCTAAATGCTCCAGCACCGCGCGAACCTTGGCATAATCGTCCAGTTGTGATGTGTGTTCCATGTTTCATAAACTAGTCGGGCTTGACGCTGCAATCCACCCGAATTACGCAACACCCCATGACCTTACGCATGAAGCCGGACCAAATCACTGAAATGTTTCGGCGCTTTCACGAGGCTAACCCTGAACCCAAGGGTGAACTCCACGCGGTGAATGACTTCACTTTTCTGGTGGCTGTGGTGCTTTCGGCGCAAGCTACGGATGCGGGTGTGAACAAGGCTACCAAACCGCTGTTTGCCAAAGCCGACACGCCAGAGAAGATGGTGGCGCTGGGCGAAGACGG
>JAYVCU010000204.1:0-6923 GCA_043749835.1 Hyphomicrobiales bacterium | reverse complement strand
CCAATTTCATCAGCCGGATGCTTCACTTCAGCAGCCATTCACACTTTCTCCTGCCCCACTCTGAACTCTACACACGTTAAACATTTGGTTCGTAATCGCTACTGTCAACTTCAACCAGCTGTTTTTGTGCAATTTTTTAAGCCCACAGACTCATGCCCGACTCTCTTTTGCACATAGCACAACTTGAAATCAACCGAAAAGGTTGCAGCGTTGTAACTAACCGCAAGCGGTTGGCAAACGCACACACATTCTCTGCCCCTTCGCGAAGAAAGCATAGGCCGGTAAAATGCATTAAGGACAGGCGCATGATTGACCCACACGAGCAAAAAACCGCAGGCATCCTTTGGATGTTAGCCACCATGATGTGTTTTATCGCTCTCGACAGCGTAATGAAATATGCCATGCAAACCTATCCTTTATGGCAAGTAACATGGGGCCGATTGTTTTTTGCCACAGTTTTTGCAGCACTCTTGTGCGGTCGCCGATTGCCTCAGCTGATCAAAACAAAGCAGCTGCGATTACAAATTTTAAGGTCGTTGATGTTGGCACTAACCACGGGGATATTCAACGCAGGGATCCATTTGGAACCTTTGCCCACGGGAACAACGATTATGTTCATGACGCCGATTATCGTTACCCTGCTCTCCAGTTTGTTTCTCGGCGAACACGTGGGCTGGCGCAGATGGTCTAGTATTATAATTGGTTTTTGCGGTGCCTTGGTGGTGATGAAGATTTGGCAGTTTGACAAGACGGGCATTGGATTAGGAGTAGTGCTGTTATTTGTCGCCGCCTTTACCAATGCATCCTATCAAACCATCACCCGGCCGCTGCGCAGTGAAAACCCGCTCACCACTCTGTTGTATTCCGCGGCCCTTGGCGCAGTTGTTACCACCCTGTTCGTGCCTTTTGCCTGGGTATGGCCAAACGCCAGTGGCTGGGCGCTGTTTCTGGCCAGCGGATTTTTTGGCTGCCTTGGCCACTGGTGTTTGATCCGCGCCTTCAGTGCTGCACCGGCTGCTGTGATCACGCCGTTTTATTATTCCTCACTGATATGGTCCACAATCATCGCCTTCGTGGTTTGGGGCGACGTGCCTTATTGGAACACGTTGGTAGGGGCAGCACTTATCGTGGGCTCTGGGCTTTATATTTTTTGGCGTGAACATGTGTTGGGGCTGGCCGCCGAGCGCGAGGTGGAAGCCGCTTTATAATTATTTCACATAGATCAGAAACGTTCCCGTGCCGTGCACACAAAGCCTGCCCTGTGCATCGGTGATTTCGGCCGATGCCGTAAGCATGCTGCGTCCGGCATGTTGAACTTTGGCGCGGGCCGTGAGCAACCCACTATCCACGTCCACTTTGCGCACAAAACTGACATTTAGGTTCACCGTTCCGGCACCAGAGCCTTGCGGCAATTTGGTGAGAACCGCGGAACCCAAGCTCGAATCCATTAATGTTGCAAGATAGCCACCGTGAACCCGAAACATGGGATTATAGAATTGATAGCTCAACTTGGCCGTCAATACGGATGTGCCGTTGTCAGCGGCAATCACATTGATGTTGAGTAACTTGCCGAAGGGATAATTTGTTTCATCCGCAATCACCGCACGCAAGTATTCTAATCCAGTGTGGTTCGAAAATGCCTGGTGCGAGGCTTCAGCCGCCTTGAGGAAATCACTTTCCTGCACGTTACATCAATCGGCTTTGCACCACAGCAGCTTCAATGAAAGAAGCAAACAGCGGATGTGGATCGAGCGGCTTCGATTTTAATTCGGGATGATATTGCACTCCAATAAACCAAGGGTGATCGGCATATTCAACGGTCTCTGGCAGTAAAGCATCAGGCGATAGACCGGAAAAAAGCAGCCCTGCGTTTTCCAATCGCGCACGATAAGCCGTGTTCACTTCATAGCGGTGGCGGTGGCGCTCGGAAATGCGAGTGGTGCCATAAATCTGCGCAATGCGTGTGCCAGCTTTCAGCGCGGCATCAAACGCCCCCAGGCGCATGGTGCCGCCTAGATCGCCGCCCTTTTTGCGTAGTTCAAGTTCATTGCCCTTCATCCATTCCGTCATGGTGCCAACAACCGGTTCTGTGGTTTCACCGAATTCAGTTGATGAAGCTTCAGCAATGCCACACAAATTTCGCGCTGCTTCAATGCAGGCCATTTGCATACCAAAGCAAATGCCGAAATAGGGAACTTTGTGAATACGCGCAAACGTGGCCGCTTTGATTTTGCCTTCTGAGCCTCGCTCACCAAACCCACCTGGAACCAAAATACCGTGAACCCCCTCAAGATAAGGCAGAGGATCTTCTTTCTCAAAAATCTCGCTCTCAATCCATGCAACATTCACCTTTACTTTATTGGCAATGCCGCCGTGAACCAGCGCTTCTTTGAGTGACTTATAAGCATCGAGCAGGCCGGTATATTTGCCTACCACCGCTATCGTCACTTCACCTTCGGGGTGAATAATGCGGTGTTGAATTTCATCCCAGCGGGACAGATCAGGTGCTTTGGAATTAGTTATGCCGAAACATTCAAGCACTTCGTTATCAAGCCCCTCAGCATGATAAGCGCGCGGCACATCGTAAATATTAGCCACATCCAGCGCCTGAATAACCGCCGACGGTCGCACGTTGCAAAACTGCGCAATTTTGCGACGCTCACCAGCTGGAATTTCGCGGTCAGCCCTGCACAACAAAATATCAGGCTGAATGCCGATGGAACGCAACTCTTTAACCGAATGCTGCGTCGGCTTGGTTTTCAATTCGCCCGCCGTTGGAATGTAAGGCAGCAGCGTCAGGTGAATATAAATACAAGCACCGCGTGGACTCTCTTGACCGAACTGCCGAATGGCCTCGAAGAATGGCAGGCCTTCAATGTCGCCTACGGTTCCGCCCACTTCAACCAGTATAAAATCAAAACCATCAGTTTCTGCGCGAATAAAATCTTTGATGGCATCCGTCACATGCGGGATCACCTGCACCGTTCCGCCCAGATAATCCCCGCGACGTTCCTTGGTGATGATGTCCTGATAAATTTTACCCGTGGTGATGTTGTCCAGCCTATTGGCCGACCGGCCAGTAAAGCGCTCATAATGGCCCAAGTCTAAATCTGTCTCAGCCCCATCATCTGTGACAAACACTTCGCCGTGCTGATAAGGGCTCATCGTGCCGGGGTCTACGTTAAGATAAGGGTCTAGTTTACGCAGCCTAACCTTATAGCCACGGGCCTGCAGAACAGCGCCCAAAGCTGCTGAAGCCAAGCCCTTGCCAAGAGAGGAAACCACGCCGCCAGTTATGAAAATATATCGCGCCATGGGAAACCACCCTAACAACAGCCCCTTACGATTCGAAGCACTAAATCGCCAGCGTTATGAAATAAGTCGGACCGCGTGAAACATTTCGCTGATTTCACGGTAAATTCAAGGCCCTACTGGTTGGTAGGAACGGCAGGCTTGCCCTGGTCAAACTGTGGCAGCAAGGCTGATCCACCACTGTTGGAAGGTGGAGCAACAGGAACAGCGTCACCTGTAGCTGGTGCGGTTTGCGTAGGCACAATACTGTCAATAATTGATCCACCATGCTTATTATTCAGCATGGTCAATGCGATTGACGTTGCAAAAAAACAAGCCGCTAAAATTCCAGTGAGGCGCGTGAGCGTATTGCCCACACCGCGTGACGAGAACAGGCTGCCGCCCTGCCCGCCACCAATCCCCAAAGCTCCGCCCTCAGATTTTTGAAGCATCACCAGTCCAATCAAGAAGACGGCGATAACAAGATGGACGGCAAGAAGAATGGCCTGCATGAAAACCTCTGATTTGTTAGCCCGCTACTAGACGCTAGATGGGCAAAGCGCAACTGGGTTGCAAGGGCAGGCTTGATGAGTGGGTGAACGGATAGCTTAGTGTCCCAGTTTCCATTTGAGATTCCGGAGATCCACTGGTTCACTATTGCAAGTGGTTGATCGATGAAGCCCTAATGCGTGAGGGGAATGAATGATTTCAACATTTTGCGCTTAAGACTGAACTTCTACGTCACGCCAAATTCATCCACGTACCGCGCTCATTTTGTTTCCAATAGCTCACCGTGAGACCCTCGGCTTTGCGTTTTTTCCATTCATTACGAGCATTTACAATGGCTTCTTCGGACGTTGAATCAATCATGATAATGGCCCGCGTGATGCCGTCCAGGCCTTCGGGCAAAGCGCCGTCCACGTAAAACCGATAGGTTGCTGCATTGGGATTGTCGGCATTTGCGGCAAGCCACAAAGGCTGCAGCGCACTTGGGTCAACACCATATCCATGCGGAATGAAGGCTGTATCTTCGCACGACCACAACAAATCAGTCAGGCGTTGCACATTCTCAATTGCAGAAGTCTCAATCGCCATGCGCAATCCACGCGACAATCCGCGCTGCACCAAGTCTGGCAAAATGGCCGATAGTGGCTTCTGATCCAAATGATAGAAATAAACCTCGACCATCAGCGTTCGTAATGGTTCGCTATCAACTTATTCAGTAAGCGCACGCCCCACCCAGATGCCCAGCCTTGGTTGATGGCGCTTTTGGTGGAATCCATGGCCATCCCAGCAATATCTAAATGCGCCCAAGGCACTTTATTCACGAAGCGCTGTAGAAACTGTGCTGCTGTGATGGAACCGCCAAAGCGCCCGCCAATGTTTTTCATATCGGCAATGTCGCTGTCAATTGCCTTATCATATTCGGGGCTCAAAGGCATGCGCCAAACTTTTTCGCCGGTTTCTAATCCGGCGGCTGCGAGGCGCGTTGAAAGCTCGTCGTTGTTCGAGAAAAGTCCGGCGTGTTCTTTGCCTAAGGCCACCATGATGGCGCCTGTCAAAGTGGCCAAATTCACCATGAATTTTGGTTTGAAGCGGTTTTGCACATACCACAGCACATCGGCCAAAATCAGCCGGCCTTCGGCATCCGTATTGAGCACGGCAATGGTTTGGCCTGACATGGATTTGACGATATCACCCGGCCTTTGGGCTTTGCCGTCTATGGCGTTTTCCACAAGACCAATGGCGCCAATTACATTGCATTCGGCTTTGCGCTTGGCCAAGGCCAGCATCAAGCCGGTAACGCAAGCTGCACCCCCCATATCGCCCTTCATATCTTCCATGCCAGCGGCGGCCTTTATGGAAACGCCTCCGGTATCAAACGTTACACCTTTGCCTACAAAAGCGATAGGCGCTTGGCCTTTTTTGCCGCCGTTCCAGCGCATTACCACCAAGCGGGGTTCAAACGGAGAGCCTTGTGAGACGCCAAGCAATGCGCCCATGCCAAGTTGTTTCATCTGGGTGGGTCCAAGAATTTCAATTTTGACCCCGGCTTTGGCAAGAGCCTTTGCTCGATTGGCAAATTCAACCGGGTGCAAGACATTAGCAGGTTCATTGACCAGATTGCGCGCCAGGTGTACGCCTTCAACAACGGCTTGCGAAGCCGAATAGGCTGCTTTGGCTGCAACGTAGCGCGGGGTTGCGATCTGCACGTCGTCTAAAGGCTTGGTTTCAGATTTCTTGGTTTTATAAATGTTGAACTGATAATTGCGCAGTGCCATGCCCGATGCAATGGCCGAGGCGGCGGCTTCTGCTGACACATCTTTGCTTGCACCTAAGGCTAATTCAACGCCAGCCGATTGGATTTTGGCTGCCATTAACACACCCGCCAATTGGCCCCCCGCCAATTCCAATTCTCGTATATTTAACCCGGATATTGGCCCTGCCCCTACCAGAATGCAGCGATCTACAGCTTTACTGAGAGCCATAAGGTCTAAGGTTTGTTCGCGCTTGCCCGTGAAACCTGCCGCCTTCATCGCTTGGGTTATTCTGCCACCGTTAGCACTGTCTAAGGCCACTGCGGCGGCGGGAAGAGTTGCACCTTCAGCAATAATCAACCCAATTACTTTAGACGTTGGCGGAAGTTTAGCTAAAAAATTGATTTTCATTGCGAATCCACTTGGGTTTCGTCCAAGCCTATAGAGGCTGGCCACAAGCCGCAACCTTTGTGGCCCGGGACACATTAATCGCTTTGCCAAATCCGTGAACTTCGCTACAAAGACGTAACATTTAGTGAGGGTGGGAAGAGTTTGAACAACCAGGCAAGCAGCAACAGCTTGGCTAGAAAAGGCTTGAGCCTTCGCGGCCTGCTGTTGTGTTGTGGCTTTTCACTCTTGGCTTTGGCTGCCGGACCGGCTTTGGCAATTGAGAACAAACCACTAATTGCGCCTATCACCAGCAATCCACCTAAGGGCACGCATGTGGTAGTGGATGCAGATAAGTTCACCTACGACTCAAACACCCAGATTGGTATCGCTACCGGCAAAGTGAATTTGGTTTTCGGGCCTTATACCCTTAACGCCACTAAAGTGGTTTACAACCAAAAGACGGGTGAGTTTGATGCGAATGGCTCCATCGTATTGCGAGAGCCCAATGGTAATGTACTAAACGCCGACAGCTTGGTTACGCGCAACGCGTTCCGCGATGGTTTTGCAAAGCATATTCAAGCACTGTTGACCAACGATGGTGTGATTACTTCGCCTTTCGTCAGGCGCGTTCACGGCAATATTTTTATTTATGAGAAAGCCCATTACACCACATGCCGTGATTGCAAAACCCGTGATGGACATCCGCTCTGGGAAGTGGTGACGGACCGAACTATCCATGACACCAAGTCTCATGATCTCACCCATTTCAATCCGCGATTAAAGATTAATAATATAACGGTGTTTGGCTTGCCCTATTGGAAAATGCCGGACCCGTCCGTTACCCGGCGGTCTGGCTTCCTCGCCTTTGATGTGAAGGCGCAGCCGGCTTATGGTTTTGGTTTGGTCACGCCCTATTTCTGGGCGATTACACCGTCGACTGATCTTACTTTCCGCCCGGTTTTCACAAGCAGGCAGGGCCCAGTT
>JAYVCU010000203.1:0-7526 GCA_043749835.1 Hyphomicrobiales bacterium | reverse complement strand
TAAACCTTCAGGAATTCCGAAGTTTCGGGTTTTTGAACCGGTGCGGGGGCCATAGAGAATGATGCCCTTGGCGTTTTCAAAGACCTTCAGTGCCGAATTAGAAACGAGGGGCAAACTTGGAACCAGCACCAGTTTATAACCATCAAGCGCCTGACCGGGCGGCACAAAATCTACGTCTAAGCCTAAGCGCCGAACCGATCATACCAGCGAAACACCAGTTCATGATAAAGGAAATCTTTGCCTTGTGGTTGGATCCGGGTGATCCAAGATGCCTCATAATCATAGACAATGGCCACCTTGGACTGCGTAAACTTTGGTAAATTCTCAAACGCTTTGAGTTCCTGTCCAACCTGCAATGCTTCAAGCCCGCCAACCGACAGTTCCGAAAGGCCGGCCATGTTGAGGCCAGCGTGATTTTGCTCTTGCGCAAAGGGAGCCTGTCGCCAACGGAAATAGCTTACCACTTCGGCACCATGGGCTAAGGCTTCCCATGTCCATAATCTGATCATTCCGGGTTTCGGTACGGGGTTCCAAGGTGCCCAATTCACTGGGCCAGGCTGTTGTTCCATAACCCAGAAGCGACCCCGACCAATGCCACGATAGAGATCATGGTGAAATGCCGCAATATCAGGATGCGCCGTCTCGGCCCATGTAACATGCTCTTTTTCTGAAAACGGAAACTGCTCGGTAAAGCCTAGGGGATATGAATCCCATGACGCAATATCAAGATTTTCGCCGAGTCTCTAATGATCAAACTCATTGAAGAAGCCCATAAAATTATGCGTGATGAAGCGACCTGGTGAATGTTTGCGGATGATGTTGCATTGCATCTTATTGTAAGCTGAAACGTGATCGGATTGACAGCGCCAGAAATCCAACCGTGCGGCGGGGTTAGTTTCAGTAACAGCAAGATTGGGCAAACTTACTTCATCAAAACTATTCAGTTCCATTGACCAGAATACATTGCCCCAAGCTTCGTTCATTTGATCCGTGGTCTGATATTTTTTGCGTAGCCAGTTGCGGAAAGCTTTTAGATCCTCAACACCCCACGAAAGTACTGTATTATGGCAACCATATTCATTATCAGTTTGCCAACCTGCCACTGCTCCATGATTGCCATATCGTTTGGCCAAAGCCTCAACAATGATGGCGCTTTCCTTGGCGTAAGTTTCAGATGAAAATGAATAGTGGCGACGTGAGCCAAAACCGCGCGGCCTACCCTGCTCATCTACGGGCGCAATTTCGGGATGTTCATCCATCAGCCATTTGGGTGGTGTTGCTGTGGGTGTGCCCAAAACAATTTTCAAACCTGCTTTGCCCAACACATTGATGGCGCGGTCAAGCCAGCCAAAATCATAATGCCCACGTGTAGGTCCTAATCGAGACCAGGCAAATTCACCAATGCGTACAAAACCGATGCCCATTTCGGCCATTCGTCTTGCATCATCTGCCCAAATCGTTTCGTCCCAATGCTCGGGATAATAACATACGCCAAGCATTATTTTGACAGATCGCCGTTCAAGATCGTATCCCCTTTGGCGTCGAACAAGTGACAGGCTTTAGCGGGAAGACCGAACTTAATGTCTGCACCCTGCTTGGCACTGGTCAAACCATCAGCTTTCACCGAAAGATCAGAGCCATTAACTAAGCTGGCATAAAACATAGTTTCAGAGCCCAGATATTCAGCGATTCGCAAATTGCCTTTTAACTCACCATCATTCTTTTCGCCGATTGTAATGTGTTCTGGCCTAATGCCGAGGGTCACAGCTTGGCCTTCCGAAATTTTTTTGCCTTGACTATCCAGAACTATTTTGGTGCCGCCGGGAAGAGCCACATTGAGTTTGCCAGCCTTCGCTGGCGATACCGTTGCCTTGATGAAGTTCATTTTGGGTGAGCCGATAAAGCCTGCCACAAACAGATTATTTGGGCGATGATAGAGTGCCAGTGGTGAGCCCACTTGTTCAATAATGCCAGCATGAAGCACCACAATCTTATCAGCCATCGTCATGGCTTCCACCTGATCGTGGGTGACATAAATCATGGTGGATTTTAGATCTTGGTGTAGTTTGGTAATTTCAATACGCATTTGCACACGCAAGTTCGCATCCAAGTTTGAAAGTGGTTCGTCAAACAAAAACACTTCTGGTTCGCGCACAATTGAGCGACCGATGGCGACGCGCTGGCGTTGACCGCCTGAAAGCTGCGACGGTTTGCGATCTAATAATGGCTCAAGCTGCAACATGTCGGAAGCATGTTTCACACGCCTGGCGACCTGATCGGCTGGCATTTTTGCCATCTTCAAACCGAAGGAGATATTTTCCTTAACTGTCATGTGCGGATACAGCGCATAGGATTGAAATACCATGGCCACGCCGCGATCGGCCGATTGCACATTTGCCATCTCTTTGCCGCCAATTTTTAAATTACCGCTGGTGATGTCTTCAAGACCTGCAATCATTCGCAACAAGGTAGATTTGCCGCAACCAGATGGCCCCACGAACACGCAAAACTCACCGTCTGCCACTTCAAGGTCAACACCTTTGATAATTTCGACCGAACCAAAAGATTTTCGAACATGCTGTAACGTTACATTAGCCACGGCTGGACATTCCTTCAGATCTGATTTCAAGGAGGATGGCGGATTCAGGATAAAGAATCGGAATTGGAATTCCGTGTGAGGCAATGAGATCGCCTGAAAATTTTTGTTCCCCAGAAAGAATCAACTGCTGCGAGGTTGTACTGCGCGCAAATTTATATTTAACAGGGCCAATTTCGCGCACCACAAAGAATTGGCTGCCATTGTAAATTGGAAGGCGCAACGGTGCGGGTTGCTCACGCTTGGGGTGTGAGCCTTGCGCTACAGCTACGATCATATGCTCATGGCGCGAATTTTCGTTGTGCATTGTAACACCAAACACATGCCTACCATCAGTGACGGGCAGATCAAAACATGTGGCTAATGGTGAATGCAAAATGTGGCGCAGCGATTTATGGAGTGCGATCCAACCTTTTAATTCTCCTCTCTCATCAGGGGACAGCCGTGAAAGATCAAGTTCCACACCTAAATGACCAAAGAAAGCGACAATGGCACGGAACGCCAAGGTATGGATGCGTTGGGTTTGATGGTTGGGTGAAGCCGAGATATGGCAGCCCATAATTTCGGGAGGCAGAAAACGCCTTGCGCCACGCTGAATATCCAGTCGTTCTAATGCATCGGTGCAATCTGAAATCCATATGCGGTGTGTGTGTTCTAAAACACCAAAATCTGCTCTGCCGCCACCTGATGCACAACTTTCAATTTCTACATTGGGATAAGCCAAACGAATGCGGTTCATCAATGCATAAACAGCAAGGGTTTGCGCGTGGGTCTTGGCTCGGCCGTCGGCGCCTGCACCATGAGTAATGTCACGGTTCATATCCCACTTGATGTAAGAAATAGTGTGATGTTTCAGCACCTCATTCATGCAGTTGAAAAGGTAATTGCTCACATCTTTTCGCGTGAGATCAAGCACCAGTTGCTGGCGCGACTCGAGCAGAGGTCTGCCCTTCACCTGTAATATCCACTCAGGATGTGTGCGGAAGAGGTCAGAATTCTGATTCACCATTTCAGGTTCAAACCACAAGCCAATTTCCATACCTAATGCGACAACATAATCAACCAGAGGCTTCAATCCATCTGGATATTTGCGCCTATCGATGAACCAATCGCCTAAGCTTGATGTGTCATCATCGCGTTTACCGAACCAACCATCATCCAGAACAAAGCGTTCAATGCCGACTTCGGCAGCAATTGTTGCTTGTTGTTTCAGCTGTTCAACATCGTGGATGAAATAATTGCCTTCCCAGGTGTTCAGTAACACTGGGCGCAGTTTCATTTTTCCATTTGGCCAATGCAAAACATCTTCGCGCACTACGGCGTGGAACACGGAGGTTAGAGCAGCCACATTGTCACTCGCTTCGCAGGCGGCATAGACTTTGGGGGATGAATAAGTTTCACCATCCGCTAAGATGATTTCTCCCGGTTCAAACAATTCGCCTGCATGAATGAGCGAACGTCCATCATCCAAACGGTCAACCGCAATGCGATGATTGCCGCTCCATCCAAGGTGCAGTGCGTAAACACCACCCTGCGCGCTTTTTACTGTGATAGCTGGAAAACGATCATGCGAACTGCGGCCTTTGCGGCTTTCGAGCAGCCATAAAGCATTGCCTGCCACTTCGGTTGTTTCTTGAAATTCCTGTCCCCATTTGCCACGGTAAGATGTGATGGTTTCAGCCCCACCGGGAACTAGCACAGATGCCACCATGCAACGATCAAGCGTATATGGTGTTTTGCCGATATTGGTCAGTTCCGTGTGCATTATCAGCATCAGCGCGGAGAATTCGCGGAAATACAAACGCAGTTTTATTTCAGCTATTGTGTCCGTGCCTTCAAGGGTCAGATGATCTTTTGTAGAAATCACATCCCAATGGTTTGGCTGCAAGATGAATTGCGTACCATTTCGGTGTCCCTGAATGGCGGGCCAGTCAAAATTGCCGGTGCCGCTGGTTGGCAAGTAAGTGGCGGCGGCTGGCGGAACATCCATGCCATTGATACGATTGGAACGCTGGTGGATCACGTCCCAGCCTTCCACATTCCCCCCTTGCAAACCAAGACAACTGAGAATGATAGGCATGCCAAGATTAGGTAAGGCTAACATTAGCCTGTCGTTTAGTCGCGCAAGTTTCATCCCTTGGTCGCTCCAAGTGTAAGACCGGCGATGAAATGTTTTTGCATTAAGAAGAACATGGCAACTGGTGGCAAAGCTGCGATGATGGATGCCGCTGAGATTAATTCCCATGCCACTTTATATTGGCCTTTCAGTTCATTCATGCCGGCGGTCACAGGCTTTACAGCCGCATCTTGGGCCATCACCGTCGCCCAAAAATAGTCGTTCCAGATGAATGTGAAGATGAGCACTGAGAGTGCCGCGATTGCGGGGCGCATTAGTGGCAACACAATGTGCCAGAAGATTCTAAATTCAGAAACGCCTTCAACGCGAGCTGATTCAACCAGTGCAAAAGGCAATGACTTAATAAAGTTGCGCATGAACAAAGTACAGAACCCTGTTTGAAATGCCACATGGAACAGCACCAACCCCATCGTTGTATTATAGAGGTGTAGCTGAACACTCAGGTCACGAACTGGAATGGCCAAGATTTGAAAGGGAACAAAATTGCCGGCCACAAACATGAAGAACACCATCAAGTTGCCTTTGAACTTGTAAGTCGCCAAGGCAAATCCTGAGAGGCATGAAAGGCCAACAGCTCCAATCACCGTTGGAATTGTCACTTTGAAAGAATTAAAAATATAGTAGCCAATATTGCTGTTCTTAAAAACTGAACTGTAGTTTTCAACGCCGGCAAAACCGGACGGCATGCCGAAATAGTTGCCGACCGCCAAGTCAGCCGCAGGGCGAACCGAGGTCATGGCAATACCGATGAGCGGCAGCAGCCACAAAATCAAAGCAACCGGTAGTATGATTTTATATCCCAGCTGCACCCAAGGTGCGGTCTTTTCGATCGGAGTTGGGAACACGTTATGAATTCCTCTCTTGGCGCAACATTCTCCAAACGAAGAACGAGATAAACACCATCATGATCGCGAATAGAACAAAGGCAATCGCTGCTCCATAGCCCATAGCCGTGCCATATTCTGAAAGTGCTTGTTCAAACATGAAATATGAAAGCACCCGCGTTGACCCATAGGGGCCGCCGCCGGTCATGATTGACACAAGATCAAATGACCGCAGTGAACCGATCACTGTAACCACAATGGCGATAAATGTCGCAGGCCGCAGCTGGGGCAGAATGATGTTCCACAGAAGTGTCCATCCGCGTGCGCCGTCCATGCGTGCGGCTTCAATTTGTTCGGGGTTAATGTTGTTGAGGCCGGTTAAATACAAGATCATACAATAGGCAGTTTGTGGCCAAAGGCCTGCCGCGATGATGCCGTAGGTTGCCATTGTGTCGCTCGCCAGAATAGCTGTATCTGAACCTGTGAGAGCTTTAATGATGGCATAGAGCGGGCCAAAGCCTGGTGCATAAAACCAGCTGAACAGCAGTCCAACGACAACTTGGCTGATGACGAATGGGGAAAAGAACAGCGACTTGTAAAGCCTGATGCCGGGCACTTTTTGATTCAGGAAAAGCGCCACAAATAAGCCGATTGGCACGGCCAACATGTAGAGTACCAACCATTTAAGGTTATTCCAGAGCGATGTATAAAATGAATCATCGGTGAGCAAATCTCGGTAGTTGCCTAAGCCCACCCATTTTTTTGAACCGAGCTCAGTGAGATGATGGGGGCTCAAGCCATCCCAATTGAAGAAACTAATATAGACAGATTCCAAAATAGGTAAGATCACGTATAGAATAAACATGATCATGCCGGGTGCCAAGAATAACCACGGAGCCAATGTCCTCTGGTTCTTTTTCCAGAAGCCGACCTCTGCCAGTTGCGACATTTCAGGCCCTTATGAGCTTCATCTATTGGGGAATATATGGGAAAGGGCCGGACGCGACTTAGCCTCCGACCCTTTTGGGAGGTATTACTTATAGACCTTGTCGGCTACTTTTTGTAGGCGCTCAAGAATAGCATCCAGATTTGCTGGCTTGGCCATAAACTCTTGAAAGCCTTCCATGCCAGCCTTTGCCATATCGGCTGGGGCATCACGGTCAAAAAACTGGGCCAGCGCATAGGCTGACGAGAGTTCCTTGAAGCCAGCTTGAATGAACGGATCATCGCCCACTTGTGCCTTGTTGTTTACAGGTAACTGGCCGAGGGTTTTGTTCATCTTGGTTTGCGCATCCGCAGAGGCAACAAATGCCAAGAATTTCTTGGCATCAGCCTTGTTCTTTGCACCCGAGGGAATGTGGAAAGTATCTGTCGGTGCTTCTTCAGCGCGTGGAATACCAGGGGTGATTTCTGGGAATATCAAGAACCCAAGATTATCATTGGTCATGCCACCCTTTTTGAAGGTGTCTACAGCGAAGTTGCCCATAACATAGTTGGCAGCATTGCCTTGAGCCAAGAGGGCCGCAGCATCTTGCCAGTCAATGGCAGCAGCGTTTGCTGACATGTATGGAACAATCTTTGCCCATTCAGCAAATGCAGCCTTTACCTTAGGGTCAGTCCATTTCACTTTGCCCGCGGTCAAATCCATGTGGAATTCATAACCATTGGTGCGCATGTCAATATAGTCGAAAATGCCAGCGCCAGGCCACAAGGCCTTTGTGCCTGTGGTCACGCAATCAATGCCAGCAGCTTTGAACTTTTCACAATTCGCAACAAATTCAGCCCAATTCTTTGGTTCAGAAACGCCGACCTTTTTGTAAACGTCTTTGTTATAATAGATGCCCCATTGGTAGTAGGTGTATGGAACGCCCCACTTCTTGCCATCCATGGTCATCGAAGCCGCCGCAGACTTCAGCGTTTCATCAAGGCCAGCATCTTTCCAAACGTCAGATACATCTTCGAAAAGACC
>JAYVCU010000202.1:0-3881 GCA_043749835.1 Hyphomicrobiales bacterium | reverse complement strand
GAAGACTTCTGGGACGTTTAGAGTTTTGTCAGAGCCAGTGATCGAAGCAAGATAGGCAGATACATCGGCACCAACCGAGCCTCTGGCTATGGTCTGTTGCGCCGACGTCATTTAGAACAAAGCCAAGCCATCTACTGACGAAAATGCGTGCCACTTGTCGCGGTTCACCGTGATGTAGCAATTTTCGCCCTCTTTGCCCATAAATTCTGGCGTGGTCTTCACGCGGATGCGGCTATCTGCCAGATTCACATCAACTATCATGTCGCTTCCGAGAAGTTCGGTAACAAAAATATCGCCTTGGATGAATTCATCTTTAGGCTTGATTTCCGAAATGGTCAGCGCGTCAGGACGGACACCCATGCGGTACGTATTTTCATTCTTGACTGAAATTCGACGTGCCTGCTCAGGTGTTACAGAAATTGAGAAATTTGGATGAGTAAAGTCCACTTTACTACCCTTGCTCTGAACCGCAACGTCAACGAAGTTCATTGCAGGTTCGCCGACGAAACCTGCAACCCAAGCATTAACGGGGCTGTTGTAAATTTCACGCGGTGTGCCGAGCTGCTGTAACTCGCCATCGTGCATAACGGCGATCATATCAGACATTGACATGGCTTCAAGTTGATCGTGCGTCACGTAAATCATGGTGGTGCCTAGTGTGCGCTGCAGATGCTTGATTTCACCCCGCATATGAGCGCGGAGCTTAGCGTCCAAATGTGCAATCGGTTCGTCGAAAAGGAAAACCTTTGGCTCGCGCACAATCGCCCGTCCAATCGCCACACGCTGTTTTTGGCCGCCTGAGAGTTCTTGCGGGCGGCGCTCAAGCAGTTGGTCAATTTCAAGAAGCTTTGCGGCAGACATCACGCGTTCCCTGATTGTGCTCTCATTCTGGCTACGCAAGCGCAAGGGGTTTGCCATGTTTTCGAACACTGATTTGTGCGGATAGAGCGCGTAGTTTTCAAACACCATCGCGACGTCACGGTCTTTCGGAGCCAATTCATTTATGCGTTGATTATCAAAACGAATTTCACCGGCGCTAATGTGTTCGAGCCCGGCAATCATACGCATGGTCGACGATTTGCCGCAACCTGAAGGGCCGAGGATAGCAAGAAAGGTTCCGTCCGGGCAGTTGATGTTCAAATCTTTGACGGCGTTAAAATCGCCGTACTTCTTCCAGACATTTTCAAATGTGATTGCAGCCATAATAATCTCCAACTATTCCTTGACAGCGCCCATGGTGAGGCCGGTGACAAGATATTTACGAATAACGAGGCCAAGCAACATCATCGGCAGTGTCGTAATTGTGCCAGCGGCCATGATGGTGCCCCACTGAATGTTTTGCGGTTGAACCAGTTCCTTCGTGGCAACGGGAAGTGTTTTTGCGCCGCCAGAACCAATGATGGCGGCAAAGAGGAAATCGTTCCAGGCAAAGAGGATGCAAAGCACCACAAAGGCGGCAATGCCTGGTGCCACCAAGGGCAAGATCGATAGAAAGGCCTTCGAACGAGAGGCACCATCGACCATCTGCGCTTCCTCGATAGCATAAGGCACATTGTCAAAGAAACCCTTCAATATCCAGATTGCAAAGGGCAGATTGAATGTGGTGTAAGCAAGTATGAGACCGGTTAGGGAACCGACTAAATCGAGGCCGCGGAAAATTGCAAACAGTGGTACGAGAACGGCAACCACTGGTGCCATGCGGGTTGAGATGATCCAAAAAAACAGATCATTCTTTAATCTGAAGTCGGTGCGCGAAAGAGAATAGGCCGCCATTGAACCTAAAATAACCGAGATAATGGCAGAGCCCCCAGCTGCAACGACAGAGTTAAACAGATAAGTCCCGAAGGGCTGATCAGTGAATAGATCAATATAGTGCTGGAACGTCGGGTTGAAGTCAAAGAACACCCGGGCTCCCAACCAATCACCAACCACAGGAATCTTAAAGGCTTCGAGCAAGTCCTTGAAGGAAGAGACGATCATCACGAAGATCGGCAGCACCGTCCAGATCAAATAGAAGCCAACGAATATTCCAGATACCCATTTGAACACCTTGGTAAGGGGCGTTTCGTAGTTGACAACATCGCGGGAGGCCATGATTCAATCTCTTCGTTAATGAGTGCTGGACGGTTGCTGGCGGTCGAAGACGCGAACCAACAATTTCCCAAGGATGATGGTGACGACCAACAAGATCAAAGCAATCGCGGCAGCGCGCCCAAGGGCCGTAAATCTAAACGAAACGTCGAACAAATAGATCGGTAGAATCTTGGTTGAGTCGGCTGGCCCGCCGGCCGTGAGCACCATCGCTGAGTCAATGAAACGGAAATTGTCCATGAAGCGCAACATGACGGCGATTAGAAGCACCGGATAAAGATTTGGCAGTGTTATTGCGATGAAATTGCGAATTGGCGAAGCACCATCCACCATGTTAGCTTCGAGCTGATCTTGCGGCACGCGCTTCAATCCTGCCAGTGTGATGAGGGTAATAAGAGGCGTCCATTGCCAGACATCAACAAGGACAATGCCCCACATCGCAGTTTTGACATCGGCCAAAATTGATTTTTCACCGAGGATGCCAAGGCTTTGGAATATCCAATGATACCAACCGAAAGTGCCATTATAAAGGAAGTACCACACCATGCCGGCGACAACCGGTGCCATCATCATTGGCATCAGCAATACGGTCACGAGGATTTTCTCGTATCTCGAATTATTCAGAACAAGGGCGAGAAAAACGCCGAGAGTGATTTGCAGCGAAAGGCAGAGCGCGCTGTAGTAAAGCAACAGCTTCCAGCCATTCCAAAATTTGGCGTCGGTCAAAAGTTTCGTGTAGTTGGCGAAATTGTTCCATTTGATGCTGCCTACCTCAACATCATTCAAGCTCATATAGATCATCCAGAAGAACGGATAAAGGGAGATTGCCGCCAGCAACACAATTGCAGGCGCCAGAAGCCAATAGTAATAGCTCTTTGAGGGCATTGGATTAAGCTTCAAACCATCACTATACGTTTTGGATGCAGGTTTCGCTTCTACGCTTTCCACAATCTGCCGGACGCGGAAAAGTGAGCTGCTTGAAGATTTTTGCAAAGTTGCAACAGTCATTGTAAGACCCTGTGTTCTTGGGTTTTCTAACGAAGTGTTTGGGCACGAATTGTAATATATGCCAAAGAATTCTCCTCCCCCACATGGGAGAGGAGTTCTTGTTTCGAAATTTAAACGCTGTGCATGCTGTCAAGCTGAGTCTTGATCGACTTACAGGTTTCTTCTGGCGCTTGGCTACCAGCGATGCACTTCTGCGTTTCGGCAGCAATGATCGTGTAGTACTCGTTGGCCTTCGGAATCTTAGGACCAAGAACGAAGTTTGGATCCTTGATACCGAAGTTGTAAACAGCGTCGATGGTGAGCGCGTTGGGCATCTTGGTTGGACGCTTCTGGGCCGCTTTCACTTCGTCGAGTGCCATAACTGACTTGCGGGTTGGTGTGCCGCCAAGACCCTTTAGGGTACTAAGTTGGTTACTTTGAGAAACCGACCATATCGCAAAGATGTATGCAGCGCGTTGCATATCCTTTGAGGCGCTCTTATTTATGCCAATACCGCCAATGCCACAGTTTGTACCATTCACGGCCTGGCCACCATTCTTGATCCAGGAAGCATCGCCTTTGGGGCAAGGAGCGTAAGCGGTTTTGCCACCAGCAGCGCGTGACTTCTTCTCGTCTTCGATGGAAGCTGCGAACTCGTGATACTGAGTCTGCATCGCAATGCCGCCAGATTGATAAACGGTATTGAGTTCAAGTGTGCCGTTGGCGAGGTTGTCTGGATGGCAAACGTCAGCCAATTCTTTGAACTTCTGCATCATCAGAACCGACTGCGCATCGCCCCAGTT
>JAYVCU010000201.1:0-2118 GCA_043749835.1 Hyphomicrobiales bacterium | reverse complement strand
GGACGAACGCGACGGACAGCACAGCGGATATTGCGCATAGGCGCGGTCGAAACGGACGCCATTCGTGGCGAGTGCGTCAATGTTGGGCGTCTTGGCGAGTCCGCCGAAACAACCGGGTTCCGCGCGCATATCGTCAGAGATGATGAACAAAACATTGTAGCGCGGCGGCGGGTTGGTTTCAGCTTTGGCGAAGGTGTTTGAGCCGACCACCGCGCAGGCCAGTAGGCAGAGGATTTTTTTCAGGAGCATCGGAGACATGGACGGATTCTGACGGAAAAAAGTTTCGCGTAAAGCAGGTTCGTGAACAGGACGCAGGCCAACATTCCAAGGCAATGCTAAATTAGCGTGGAGCTAAAAAACTGTGGCGTCCAGATTAGTGCTGGCAACGAAGCAATGAAAGTTACGGCAGTCTGGTTCAGAAAACGAACGGGACAGAATCAGAAAAGTTACGCGGCGTAACTTTTTGAAATTGCCACGTGGCAAAACGTGCGCCTCACGCGCGTTGCACAATGTCCGCACGCTGGCGCACATGCGGGTTTGATGGTGGGCGACGTGCCTCGTGCGTGCATTTTTGCTTGGTTGTTGCTAGGCTCCTGCTGGCAACTTTGCTGGCAGGCTGCTTGCATTGTGCTTGCTGCGGGCTGGCACAATGCAAGCACACGAAAATAAATAACGAGACAAATGTGCCCTGAAATTGGGCGCTAAGCCGTCCAAACAGCCTTATTTTGAGGGGCTTGAATCTTGCTATCTATTTTTGGCCGATTTAACATGAAGAAGCCTTTGAAAATAAATCTTGATGACAGGCGGGTAACACGTAGGCTACTCCCCGTTTTTGCTTGATGACAAAAGCATTGACGAATACGAAACTGAACAACGACACGAAATTATTTTTATGACAACTGCTATTGCAAATGCCGCACCCGCACAAGCTGCGTCCGCGCAAAGAATGGCCGACTATAATCACATCGTTGATGATGGCGATTGTAACGACCATGGCTACATTCTGCCAAAGCAGAATGCAAAAAAATACAAAAGCGTTTGTAACTGTGGCGTTGCAATTGTCGATGTTCATAATGATGTCCTCCTTGCTGGCTTAGCCGACGATAGTAAACGGCAGCAGCTTTTGGTTGCCGCCATCTCATAATTTCCTCTAGGGTGGTTTTCCCCTTTTGTCAGCGATTGCAGGCCGAGCAGGTTTCAAATTTTAGTGTGACATACATAAGTATTTCACATAGCATAATCTTATGCAAAATCTTCTGCCTGTTTTCCACAAAACTATTCAGAACGTTTGTGAAAACTGGAATGCCAATCACTGTGCTCATTGGAATTTTTCCATAAGCGCAAACCGTAAGAGCATTGCCCGCGCTCATTTTTTCCTGCAAGACCTTTTTACTAGCAATCCAGGACTTGTCTCCGAACCGGGTCCTTTCAAGATTGCAGCCGGATTTGTGGTTGTGGGGATGCACATGATTGAATTTAATTTTTATCCCCTGCAACAAATTGGCGAACCTTTAAGCCCAGTTGAGGAAAGAGAATGGACTAACCGCCTGCTTGTAAAATCCATATCCACTTTCCTGTCACAGCTTAAATTAGCCTCCACTGGTGAACAATTGAAAAAACGATGGGGCATACCAACAGCTCACTATAAGCTAGATTTTCTTAATTTTTTACGCTGGGCAGAATTTCCCATACTTGTCCCAGCCAATCCCCCTCAATATCCAGAGGCCATCGTAGACATTGTTCGGCTCAATCGGTTGGTTATGGCAGTAACTTTAATCATCGAAGCCTGTTATTACCTTTCTGAAAATAAAATCAATTGCGACGTTATGCACAATCTCCAACTCAAACTTTCAGAACTTGATGACGCGAGCAAAAAAGATTTGTTTTTTGACTGCAAGCCTCCATGGGTGAAATAAATCTAAGGTGCTTGCCTAGATCGACGCTGATAAAAGTTCTTCAATCGTCCAGACGTGGTTTGTTAGCTCCGCTGCCATTGCTGGCGTCTGCTTGTGTGCGCTATGGACACGGCAGAAGTTGAAATGCGCGATGAATAATGCGACGGAATACTTCAAATTATCCAGCTTCTTTGAGAAACCCGAAGTCAGGCGCGTAAAGCGG
>JAYVCU010000200.1:0-7335 GCA_043749835.1 Hyphomicrobiales bacterium | reverse complement strand
GCCACGTAAGGCAGGCATTCCGGAAGATCGGAATTTTGCATGCAAAATTCTTGGATGGAGCGGGCTTCACTTTTAACAATAAAGGTAACAGCGCCGATGGCAGCCAGCAGGCAAACAATGACAAGCTTTTTCATAAATTTCTCCGTCGTCGGCCAGCATTAGTCAGGATTTCGCTCCCACCATGATCTGAATGGGGCAGAGTGTGGCACAGATTTTGCTCAGTTCATGACCACAAATGAGATTTTCACCACACCAGCGCCATTCATGCCAATAACTTTGGCAGCACCCAAACTTAAATCCAATATACGGCCACGAATGAAAGGCCCGCGATCATTGACGCGCACAACGACGCTGCGGCCATTGCGCAAGTTAGTCACTTTCAATTTGGTGCCAAAGGCCATGCGGCGATGCGCGCAGGTAAAGCCCATGGGCCGGAAATGCTCTCCGTTGGCCGTCAAGCGCCCTGATTTATAATAAGATGCCCAGCCCTCAGAGGCTTGCGCCGGACCATAAAAGAAGAAGGTTGCCAAAGCAGCACCAATAAGTTTTTTCATGGTCACCTCAGATTTGCGTTCAATCTAGCCAAGCGTATTGGCCGTCATTTCATGTTGCATTGCAACATAAAACGAATTGAGGCGAGAATGTGGCGACTGGTTTACAGTTTAGACTGCGGCTTCTACCATTATTTCCACATCAAGGCCTGGTGCCGCCAGCTTTGATTCGACTGTGGCGCGTGCTGGCGTGTTGCCCTTAGACACCCAGGCATCCCAAGCTTCATTCATTTGCGAAAACGACTTGATATCAGTCAACCAGATATTGGCTTTGAGGATTTTAGATTTATCGGTGCCACATTCGGCCAAGGTTGCATCAATCTGCGCCAGAATATCGGCGGTTTGCTCTTTTACCGATTTGCCTGTGGCCTTTTCAGCAACAAAACCAGCAAGTCGCGCCACGCCGCCATAAACCACTGCCGCACTCATCCGTGGGCCAACACCAATACGCTTGATTGTCATATCATTTGCTCCTGAATCCGTAATGTTTCTAGGTGACGGCGTCAATCACCGCAAGCAGTGCATTGGGCAAAACCTCAAAAGCATAAGGCGTGTGTAAACGTTCCAACCAGTGGTGATAATCTCTACCCCACGGGCCAAGGTTGATGGTCGGCAGACCAGCGGCTTCCGGCATATGAAAGCTCGTTGCCCAAATGGGCGTGTTGGCGGCAACAACCGAAATCTCGCCACTTGCCTCGCCAAAAAAACTCATATCGGAAATGCCGGCAAAATAATTCAGTGCGCCAATGCCAAAAGGCCTAACCGCATTTTCGATGCGCCCGCGCAAAGCAATATTTTTCAATGATACCGCAAGATAAGGAATGGAGCCGAAGCCCAGAACCACGGCAGGGCCGACAAGGCCTGATTTTTGCCACAGAGCCTCGGTGATGCGTTTGGCCCGTTCCGGCAGATCCAGCCGTTCGGCATTGGCATCGTTAGTGGCAATTTTTTCACACGTTCCTGAGGGTAAAATTTTCACCACTTCTGCCAGTGTCATTAAACGCACATCGCGCCCGCTGCGTTCGCGCACACGCTTTAATGCGGTTGCTGCGGTCGCAGAGGCCAAGGCTAAAACCTCAGTGCCAGACCTCTGATATTGCATGGTGTTCCAATAGGCCCAGAATGCATGAGGGGTGGTGACGTTGTAACCGTCTTTCAAATCCTTAGCGCAAAGCACGGTGGGTGCGCCGGTTTGCTCCGCGCCACTGGATTCAACAAAGTCGACGTTGCCTTCAAAAGCGCTGATCAACTCAGCCGCGATGAACGCTGCATTCACGCCGTCTTGCGGATAGCCTGCATGGGTTTGCTTGCCCACAATGAAGGCCGTGAGCAATTGCTTGCCAATGGAGCCATAGGTAATCACGCGGGCTTTTGATCCGTCGCCCTGATCGGAAATGGCATCAAGATTGAGGACGAGTTTGATGTCGAGGCCGCGGAGTTCTGCGGCCCGGAGAAGATCAGGCACAGCTGCACGTGCGCCAGCTGAACGATTTTCCTCATCGGCCACGGCGAGGAACAGCAACGTGGCGTCACCCTCATAGGCTTCGATGGCCGCAATCCCCGCCGCCAAACCAGCCTTCATGTCCAGCAAACCACGACCGGGTAGATATTCACCCGATTCAAAATCCTGCAATGCCTGAGGGTTTTCACCGCTGGCCTTAAGGCGCGCTATGGTCGCGTGCAATAAAGCTTCCGGATCAAATGCCGGCAGATCGCCATAGTCATCTACAGGTACAACATCAAAATGGCCTGTAAGCACAACAGTTGCAGCACTCTTGCCACGCTTCAAAGCAAACAGGTTTTGGCGTGGAAATTCACCGTCTGCGATCGGTGTAAGCCAGGTTTCGTGAAAACCGCGCAGCATGGATTGAAGCCTAACAGGAATTGCGGCCTCGCCTGCAGTTCCCGTAACTGATGGAATGCGCGCCAGCGCCAAGCTTAATTCGCGGGCACGGGACGGGGTTTTATCGCTCACGCAAAGCCTGAATCATGGGCCAGCACGGCATTCAGCAGGACCTGCGCACCCGCTGCGCATTCATCTACTGTAGTGTTCTCTTCTTCATTATGAGAAATGCCGTTAAGGCAAGGCACGAAGATCATCGTGGTGGGAACAACGCGGGCGATATACGCCGCGTCATGGCCAGCGCCGGAAGCCATGTCACGGGATTTGAAACCGGCTTGCTTCACACCATGGCGTACACATTCAATTAAATCCGGTGCGAATTTCACAGCGGGCGAATTCCAGATACGCGTGTCTTCCACAGCAACGTTGAGGTCACCTGCGATTTTTGTAATAGCGGCGCGGTAAGCCTGTTCCATCTGATCAAGCACGGCTTCATCAGGGTGGCGCAAATCCACCGTGAAGAATACTTCGCCCGGCACGACATTGCGGCTGTTGGGTTTGCTTTCGATAAGCCCAACTGAGGCAACACCCGGCACATTGTTCATGCCCACGGTGTTAACAGCGTCAATCATCCGCGCCGCCGCCAGTAATGCATTCTTGCGCAAGCCCATCGGCGTAGCACCTGTATGGCTTTCCTGGCCCTTGAGCGTCACCTCATACCAGCGCATGCCTTGCACTCCAGTGACCACACCGATCATTTTATTTTCAGCCTCAAGAATCGGACCTTGCTCAATGTGTAATTCAAACATAGCCGAGAATTTTACGGCGCCAGCTTTGTGAGGGCCCTTGTAGCCAATGCGGGCAAGTTCATCGCCTAGCCTGATGCCGCTGCGGTCTTCTCTGCTCCACGCAAAGTCTGGCGTGAACACGCCTGCGTAAACGCCAGAACACAACATGGCCGGCGCAAAGCGGGAGCCTTCTTCATTCGTCCAATTCACAATCATTATTGGCGCGTTGGTTTCATACCCCATATCCACCAACGTGCGCAGCGCCTCAAGCGCGCCAAGCACACCCAGCACACCATCAAATTTCCCACCTGTAGGCTGCGTGTCCAAATGCGAACCCATAGCGATGGGGGCTACATCTTTGCGCAGGCCAGCACGCGTGGCAAACATATTGCCCACTTCATCCACGTCAACTGTACAACCCAGTTTTTCACATTCGGATTTAAACCAATCGCGCACGTGCTTGTCTTCATCTGAAACGGTAAGGCGTTTAACGCCGCCCTTCGGTGTTGCTCCAAATTGCGCGGTTTCCATCAGTGCATCCCACAGGCGCTGTGGATTGATGGTTAGGTTGGTTTGGGGTGTCAAAGTCATACCTCAGGCAATTTCAATATCGGTTTTGCTAAAGTCGTTGCCTTTGAAAAGCAACGATGCAGTAATGGATTTTGCACAGGCATAAGCAAAACAATCTCCCATATTAAGTCTTGCCGAATGCCTTCCTTTTCCGAATTTTGCAAAGGCGTCAACTGCAAGTCTGGTGACGCTCAGGTCTATATCAATGAAATTGAATGCATGCCGCTTTACAAAGTTATCAACGACTTCAACACTGGCCGTTTGACCCACTTCATTCACACGCATTAGGGCCGTGACAGTTTCATATATTACCATGCCAGAAATATAACGTGAGCCTGCGTGCTTTAATTTGTTGTGAAGTTCAGATCCATCTGTTTCATTAAAGAGCATTGCGAGTATGGCTGAAGCATCAACGAACACGGCTATTCATCATTCAAACTGTCGAAAAACTCTTTGTCCGCCTTCAAGCCAGTTTTTGGCCAAGATGCGACTGTGGCAATCAAATCATCAATCGCTGCATCATCAACATCAGACTTCTTGGCCTTTTCCGCAGCCAATTCTTTGTCAACCGCATTTTGAATGGCCTCGGTTAGCGTAATTCCGCGCAGTTTTGCCAACTTGCGCACCGCCTTTTCGGTGGCGGGATTTTTTACATAGATGCCCATGGTTAACCTCCGAGTATATACTTTTCTGGTGCGAGTATATACTAAAACTACATCAAATACAATTCGGCGTAATCACATTTTCGTCTTACTCAAGCCACTTGCGGTGATGTGGGGTTGATGCAGCGCAAGATCAGCTTTGCCGAGACGATCACTGACGGAATTATATTGGTGCCAATAGGGATAGGGCAGCGGCAGACGGCTTACATCGTCAAGCTGCTGCAATTCAGCGGCCGTTAACTTAAGTTCAACAGAAGCCAGATTGTCTTTCAGTTGTGCTTCAGTGCGCGCCCCAACAACCAATGACGCCACCCCTGGTTTGCTGGCCGTCCACGCCAAACCCACTTGTGCGGCAGAAACACCGTGGGCTTCGCCCACTTCCACCAGCGCATCAACAATCTTCCATAAACGTTCACGGTTATAAATCGGCGGCTCAGTCCACCCATCAAGGTGGCGTGATTGTTCCGGTGATTTATCGCGGCGGAATTTGCCTGACAAAAGCCCGCCTGCAATCGGGCTCCATACTTGAATGCCGACACCCTGATCAACGGCGATTGGCATCAATTCATATTCAGCTTCGCGCGCTTCAATTGTATAGTGAATTTGCTGGCATACAAATTTGGCAAGGCCGCCACGGTCAGCAGCCATTAAAGCCTTCATAATGTGCCAGCCCGAGAAATTGGAACAGCCGATGTAGCGGATTTTTCCATGTTGAACCAGCGTGTTCAGCGCCTCCATGGTTTCTTCAACAGGCGTTTGTCCATCCCATTCATGCAGAAGATACAGATCAATATGATCACGTTGCAAGCGCTTCAAACTCTCTTCACATTGTTGAATAATGTGAAAGCGCGAAAGCCCCTGCTCATTGGGACCGTCACCCATGCCAAAGCGCACTTTGGTTTCGACCAACAGTTGTTTGGAACGCGTTTTAAGAATTTCGCCTAACGCAGATTCCGATTTGCCGCGTGTGTAAGCATTCGACGTGTCAAATATATTGACGCCGTGTTCCACGGCAATGTCGACCAAACGCCCAGATTGCTTGCGGTCAAGACTGCCTGGCATTGTGAAGAAGCCTTCGCCGGCAAAATTCATGGTGCCCAGCGTGTGAAGGGAAACTTTCAAGCCAGAATGTCCGAGATTGCGATATTCCATTATTTTACCCCTTTAGCGGAAGATAAACGATACTGCGACGCCCGCGTCAAGCGTGGGGTTTTTTCAACACCTGAGGGTGGTTTACTTGAAGTTTGGCTACCAGCGGCTTCATCGCGGCGGTTGTGTCAAGGTGGGCCACGAGAATGGCATCTGACGTAACCGCCACCAACACGTCTCTCAGTCCTTCAACAGCCACCAGCTTATCGCCGCCAATCACCAAAACATTGTCGCTATGGGTGAATTGCACTGTTCCCATGGCGGCATTTCCATCTTCGTCGTGTCCCAGAATGGCATGAATGGATTTCCATGTGCCAAGGTCTGACCAAGGAAAGTTTGATGGCAGCACTGCGGCCTTGGTGGTTTTTTCCAAAACTGCAAAATCAATGGAAAGCGACTTGGCCGCAGAAAATTCTTTCTCATCCAAATAGTAAAAGTCGTCACTGTGTTTCATATTCTTGGCAGCACGCGAAGCGGGCGCAGCGATATCGTGGGCAAGTAAATTTGCCTCTTGTAAAAGCAATGAAGCCTTACAAATGAAATTGCTTGAATTCCAAAGATAGCCTTTGGCGACGTAGAGTCGCGCCACTTCGACCGTCGGCTTTTCAGCGAACTTATTGACGATATGAACTGGTGCGGCATCAGGCAACTCACTGCCGGGCGAAATGTAGCCATAGTCACTCGAGGGTGATTGCGGCTGAAGCCCGAAGAGAACAATGTAATCGTTTGCGGCTTTCAATGAAAGTTCAATGTGGTTGTGAAAGGCCTCTGTATCCGGCATGGCGTGGTCTGAAGCGACGGCCATGCACAGACCCTGCCGACTGAGGTTCATACATAAATTTGCTGCTGCGAGAATTGCTGCTGCGGAATCACGGCGCACCGGCTCCAATAAAATATCTGCGGCAACTCCAATTTCCCTTAGCTGTTCTGCCACAATAAAGCGGTGTTCAACCCCGGTCGCGATGATTGGTTTGGCAAACTTAAAATAGCCAACACGTTCGCCCTGCATGCGTAGAATAGTTTCTTGGAATAGCGAGCGATGGGAAATCAGTTTCAGAAACTGCTTTGGCAAATCTTCGCGCGACAGCGGCCACAGCCTTGAGCCAGAACCGCCGCACAAAATTATGGGCGTTATCTCTATCGTGTTTGACATTGCAGAATGTAGTACAGCAACGACAAACATGCGGCAAGAGAAGCGGTCTACTTAATGCTTATACGGGCTGACTCTGCGTTTGACGATTGTATGGCCGCTTCTACAACTCTTTGCACCTCATAGGCTTCGCGGAAATCGGGCCCTTGGTGTTTTGCGCCTCCTATAGCGGCGAGGAATTCGGCGATCTCTATCGTTTTTAAATCGTTAAAGCCCAACTGGTGACCAGCGGCCACGCAGAAGCCGCCGTAGGGTGGGTGTTGCGGGCCACTTTCAATCGTGGTGAAGCCGCTGGTGTGAAGGTCTTGGCCAGATGTGTACAACTTTAATTCATTAAGACGCTCTTGGGTGAATGCGAGTGAACCTTTAGATCCTTCAATTTCGAAAGCCAATTGCATCTTGCGGCCGGTTTTCACCCAGTTGGCTTCAATGGTTCCGCCGAAGCCAGCTTCAAAGCGCACCAGCAACCTGGCAATATCATCAACCAGCACCGGCACTGCCTCTTTGCTACCCTTGGCTTTGGGACGTTGCTTGATCACGGTTTCGACATCAGCATTAACCGCAACAATCGGCCCCAGCAGAAAACGCGCCATGCTGATAATGTGGCTGCCCAGGTCTGCGA
>JAYVCU010000199.1:0-15079 GCA_043749835.1 Hyphomicrobiales bacterium | reverse complement strand
GGCGGGTTGGCGCGGGCGGCCCACTTCCGCTCGTTCACATGCTAAATTGCAGCTTTGCCAGTTTGGCATAAAGCGGGCTTTTCTTTAGCAGCTGGGCGTGCGTGCCTTGCGCAACGATGCGGCCCTGATCAAGCACAAGAATTTTACTGGCATCGCGCACGGTGGCGAGGCGGTGGGCGATCACTAAAGTTGTGCGACCTTTTGAAATACCCTCAAGGGCGTCTTGAATGAGGGCTTCGCTTTCAGCATCCAGCGCTGAGGTGGCTTCATCCAGTAACAAAACCGGCGCATCCCGCAAAATCGCGCGGGCGATGGCGAGGCGCTGGCGCTGGCCTCCCGATAGAGTTATGCCGCGTTCACCGAGCATAGCGTTAAATCGACCTGGCAACCTATCCACGAACTCGGTGACACGCGCGGCCTTGGCTGCGGCTTCAACGTCTGCATCAGTGGCTTCCGGCCTGCCTAAGCGAATGTTATCTGCTATGGTTCCAGAAAAAATAGTTGGGTCTTGTGGTACGGTGGCGATTTGCTGGCGCAGGTCTTCCAGCTTTAATTTTGCAATGTCTGTGCCGTCCAACATGATCTGACCTTTGTCTGGCTCCTGGAAGCGTTGCAGCAAAGCATAGAGCGTGGTTTTTCCTGCCCCTGATGGGCCAACGATGGCGACCACTTCGCTGGGCCTGGCCGTAAAACTGATGGCACGCAGCACTGGCGCTTTAGGGTTGGCGAGGTAAGTGAAATCAACATCATTAAAACTTACCGCGCCGCGCACAGGTTGCGGCACAATGAGTGGGTGGAGTGGCGATGTGATGCGGGGTTTTTCATCGAGTAATTCACTGATGCGCTCTGCGGCGCCAGCTGCCTGCTGCAATTCACCCCACACTTCCGAAAGCTGGCCCAATGAACTGGCGGCTAGAATGGCGTAAATCAAAAACTGCGTCAAGGTTCCGCCGCTCATGGTTCCACTCAAAACCTGTTGTGCACCGTACCACAGCAAACCCACAATTGAACCAAATGCGACCGAGATAATACCGAAGGTGAGCAGGGCTCGCGAAAAGGTACGCGATTGTGCGGCTTCGAATGCTTCTTTGGTTGAGGCTGCGAAATGCGCCACGGTGCCTGCTTCCTGCGTGTTGGCTTGAATGGCGGTGATGCCCGAAAGGCGCTCTTGCGCATAAGCTGCGGACGCGGCCAGAGTGTCTTGTGCGGCACGCGACAGTTTGCGCACACGGCGACCATAAAATACCAGAGGCAAAACAACCAGTGGAATGGCCAACACCGCCAGACCGGACATGCTGGGCGACGTATAAATCATCATTGCTAAAGCACCCAGCAACATCACCGCATTGCGCAGGGCTAAAGAGGCCGTCGATGAGAAGGCGGATTTGATGAGCGTTGTATCCGCGGTGAGGCGCGAAACCACGTCGCCGGTTTTCTGTGTTTCAAAAAAGGATGGGGTGAGTTCCATCAAATGTTTGAACAGCGCGTCGCGAATGTCTGCGACCACGCGTTCGCCCAACCACATGACATAATAGAAGCGCATGGCAGAGCCTACGGCCAACAGGGCCACAACCACGAACATGAAGGCGAAGTATTGATTAATCAATGCTGCGTTTTGGGCGCTAAACCCGTGATCCACGACCCGCCCCGCCGCAATGGGAATAATGAGTGTTGCAGCCGATGCGAGCAGAAGTGCGATGAGAGCGAGAGCCACGCGGGCCCGGTAGGGGCGCAGGAGCGGCAGAAGCCTGAGCAAGGGTTGAATTTTAGGGCGGGTGAAAGGTGGAATCGCAGGGCTTGTCTCAGACATGGTTTTGACCTATAGACCGCCGCAATCCGGGCTGGAAGCCATCTTCCAGCCGTATTTTTTTAAAGAAGTGAGTTAGCCCATGAAAGCCGATGTTCATCCAGACTATCATCCCATTACTGTTGTCATGACAGATGGCAGCAAATTTACGACCCGCTCTACCTATGGTAAAGCTGGCGACACGTTGAGCCTGGATATTGATCCGAAATCTCACCCTGCATGGACAGGCGGCAACACAACGCTGGTTGACCGTGGTGGCCGCGTCTCGCGCTTTAATGATAAGTATTCGTTTTTGAAGAAGAAATAATTTTCAGCTGTGCTGAATGGAAAAACCCAGCTGGCAAGGCTGGGTTTTTTGTTTAACGATTTGAAAAATAGGAAATGCTTAAGCGTAAATTCGTCATCCTCCGCGAAAGCAGAGGATCCATGTTTCAATAGCATCGCTGGTTGAAAGATGGATTCCCGCGTGCGCGGGAATGACGAGCCTGTGGGCGCTGGCTTAATTCATTTTAAAAGCGCGTTCCAGCATTTGGATTTGGGCTTCGACGGGGCTGGTTGCTTCGCTGTCTTCGGCACTGCGGTTTAGTAACATCACGTCCAGTGTTTTAATACGCTCAAGCAGGCGCAGCGAACGCTCAATCATGGCTGTCAATCCATCCGGCATCTGCTCTGCGCCTTTAATTTCATTTCCACGGCCAATTTCGCCAAGGTTAATGCGGTGCTTTTCGCGGCTGGCATCATTAGGGGTGAGTTCGCCCGAAGCCAGGGCGCGTTGCAATAACAGCCAAGAGGCCATTTGCATCAATCGTGTGGTAAGGCGCATAGATTCGGTGGCGTAAGCTATGGCACCCGTGCGATCAAGCGCGCGCGAATCCAGGCGGCCTTCGCCATCAAGGTAATTGGCGGTTTCTTCAACCAGGCTCATGCCTTCTTTGAAGGTTTTTTCAAATTGTTCCGATCCGGTGAAGCGTGCCAAGAAATCAATGGCACCCGAATTCATTTGCACACTGGCCATGCGCTTTTTTTCCCTACCCAACATACTTACACTCGCCCCTGTTAATCATGACTGTCAACCATAAGACCGTCAATCGATTTCGACTCAATGAGAATCTAGGAGCAAGTCTTGGGCCAAAAAAAAGCCACGTCAAACGTGGCTTTGAGTTATTAACAGGGAGGCGTCAAACAGAGTGGAAAGAACCACTCGGAGAAACCCAGAAGCTCTGGGTTAGGACGCAAGATAAAGATTATCTGTTACTGAATGGTTAACATAATGCTTCGGCACTCCATCAAGTTCTAAACATATTCGCAGCGGCGGCTTTCGAATCCTGTTTCTTTACAATCTCAACGCGAATGCGGTTTATTTCGGAGTCTAAAACAATAATGCGTTGTTCCAATTCGGCCACCGAGATATCATCCAGGCTTTCGCCGATAACCATATTTGACTTCTTCTTCGGGGCATCATCTAAGTCCATTGCGGCCTCCTGGCTTGTGTTAAGATGATGCAACAAAGCCGTGACGGCGACAAGGAGCATTCCTGAAATGACGCAGATGAAAGCCATCACCATGGCAGGCCCAGGGGGGCCGGACGTATTAACGCTTGGCGACGTGGTTAAACCTGTTGCGGGGCCTGCGCAGCTTTTGATCAAGGTGGCGGCGGCTGGGGTAAACCGGCCAGACGTGTTGCAGCGTTTGGGTGGCTATCCGCCGCCTGCAGGAGCGTCAGAAACACTGGGGCTGGAAGTGGCAGGCGAAGTTGTGGCGCTGGGGCAGGGGTGTTCACGGTTCAAGATCGGCGATAATGTTTGTGCCTTGATACCCGGTGCCGGCTATGCGGCGTTTGCCGTGGCGGCGGAGGATAATTGCTTGCCGGTGCCGAAAGGTTTGAGTTTGACCGAGGCTGCGGGTTTGCCGGAAACGTATTTCACAGTGTGGACCAATGTGTTTGAGCGCGGTGCATTGAAGGCGGGCGAGACACTGTTGGTGCATGGTGGCTCATCTGGCATTGGTACTACGACGATACAGTTGGCGAAACAGTTTGGGGCTTATGTCGTTACTACCGTGGGCAACGAAGAAAAGTGCCGCTATGTGGAAACGTTAGGTGCTGATCTGGCGATTAACTATCGCACGTCTGATTTCGTTGACGTGATGAAAGCCAAAAATCTGCGTGCTGATGTGACCCTGGATATGGTGGGTGGCTCTTATGTGACGCGCAACATGGCCGTGGCGGCGCTGCATGGCCGCATTGTACAGATTGCGTTTCAGGAGTCTTCCACCGTGACGGCAGATTTTATGCCTGTGATGGTGAAGCGGTTGACGTACACAGGTTCAACCTTGCGCCCGCGCACGGTGGCAGAGAAGGCGGTGATTGCCCGGGCATTAGAAGAAAAGGTATGGCCACTGTTGGCGCAAGGTAAATGCTTGCCACGCATTTTCAAAACTTTTCCCTTGGCCGAAGCCGCTGCTGCGCACCGCCTGATGGAAAGCAATGCGCATATGGGAAAGATTGTTTTAGTGGTGTGAGTTTGCATACCCTTCGAGGCCCGCAAAGTGCGGGCACCTCAGGGTGAGGGAGGTTGCTGGGAGGCACGTCAAAACACATCCTCATGCTGAGGTGCTCACGTCTTTCGTGAGCCTCGAAGCAAGTGCCGCAAGACAGCTTGCCAACCGCATCTCCTCCGCCTATACAACCCCCATTCCAAGACATTGTTATTGTCAAATCGCGTCGCGGGGCCCGCACCTGGCTCCGCAAAGGAGAAAAGTCATGTCTGCACCATTGATGCCTAAAGCCACTGCTGTTTGGTTGGTTGAAAACACTGCTCTGTCATTCAAGCAGATCGCTGATTTATGTGTGCTGCACGAGCTTGAAGTGAAAGGCATTGCCGACGGTGATGTGGCCACGGGCATTAAAGGAATGGACCCAGTGACGGCCGGGCAGTTGACGCGTGAAGAACTTCAAAAAGGCGAAGCTGACGCAAACTTTAAACTGACACTCATCGTTTCAAAAGTGAACGAGCAAGTGAAGCGCATGACGGCTGGCCCGCGTTATACTCCCGTGTCACGGCGCAGCGACAGGCCAGACGCCATCATGTGGCTGGTGCGCTATCATCCGGAATTGGCGGACTCTGCCATTATGAAATTGGTAGGCACGACAAAGCATACGATTGCGCAGGTGCGTGACCGTGACCATTGGAATGCACAAAACATCAAGCCGGTTGACCCCGTGTCTTTAGGCCTGTGTTCACAGCTTGAACTTGATCTCGCGGTACAGAAAGCGGCCTCCAAGGGTGCCAAAAAAGTGACGGGTGATGCCGAAGCGCCGCGCACGTTGATTCCAGCGCATGAAGTTTCAGGAACGGCGGCACATGCTGCGGCCGAAGCGGAAAAGGCCCGTGTGGCTGAGGCGGATGCGCCTCCGTCGCGTGACAATGACAAAACCTATGATGCAGACTCGGTGTTTGCGAAGTTGAAGAATGTGAAAATCGAGGAATAGATATGCGCATTCTGGTTGTGGGCGGCACGGGTGCTGTGGGCCAGGCGGCCATCTCGGGTTTGCGGGAAGGCCATGAGATTATTGTGGCGGGGCGCACGGCGGACGATGTTCTGGTTGATGTAATGGACGAAGCCTCTGTAGCCAGCATGTATGAAAAGCTGGGCCGGGTGGATGCTGTTGTGGCCTGCACTGGGCATTCGCATTTCGGCCCGGTTGCCGATATGACGCCGAAACAGTTTCTGGATGGCCTGAAAGACAAAGTGATGGGGCAGATCAATCTGGTTTTGCTGGGGCTAGGACATGTGAATGATGGCGGGTCTTTCACATTGACCAGCGGGATTTTGTCTTATGAACCTATTCGCCAAGGTTCCAATGCCGCGGCTTGTGATGGGGCGCTCGATTCATTTGTAATCGGCGCGGCCATTGAAATGCCGCGCGGGATTCGGATCAATGTGGTGAGCCCTGGCTTGTTGGACGTGGCCGCGAAAAAATATGATGGCTTTTTCCCCGGTCATAGGCCCGTCCCCAGTGCGGAAGTGGGCCTGGCTTTTGCCAAGAGCATTGAAGGTGCAATTACCGGGCAGGTTATCCGGTGTGAGTGACGTTCTACCTTCGCCCCCTGCGGGAGATAGCCGCGAAACACTGCGCGCTTCGTCGGTTGGTGGCGCAGAGCGCCGGATGAGGGGCTAGCTGCGATACGCCGATGTCAAACATACCCCCCTCACCTGTCAGCTTTGGGCTGACTGTCCTCTTCCGCAAGGGAAGAGGATCAGAGATAAAACTCAAAACAGTGCCATCTGTTCACCTTTTTGCGGGGGCCTGGTGAATAAATCAGTGCGCAGTTTTACGCGGTTTGTATTGAGGGCCAGACGTTGCGCAGCGAGTTGGAATCTGCGGCCAATCGTCCACGCATAAGGCCCTGTGCCTGCCATGCGTGTGCCGAAGCTGGGATCATTCTCGGCGCCACCCCTCACAGACTTTACCAAAGACATCACTTTAGCAGCACGGTCTGGATATTCCTTCTCCAGCCAATCTTTGAAAATATCCTTCACCTCATGGGGCAGGCGCAGCATGGTATAGCCCGCCTCACGCACGCCAGCATTGCGCGCAGCTTTCAGGATGTTTTCGATTTCTGAATCATTGAGGCCCGGAATGATTGGCCCCATCATTACCACGGTTGGAACGCCAGCTTTGGATAGAATTTCCAAGGCCGCAAGACGCTTCACCGGGGTGGACGCCCGAGGTTCCATAGAGCGGGCGAGTTTGTCATCCAGCGTGGTGATCGACACAGCCACCTTCACCAGCCCACGCTTTGCCATCTCCGTTAAAATATCGAGATCGCGCAGCACGGTGGCCGATTTGGTGACAATGCCGAAGGGGTGGTTAAATTCCTGCAGCACCTCAATCACGCCGCGGGTAATGCGGTAATCCCGCTCAATCGGCTGATAGGGGTCCGTGTTGGCACCCAGCGCGATGGTGGCGGGCTGATAATTGGTCGCGGTTAATTCCTCCCGAAGAAGAGCCGCCGCGTTCGGCTTAATGAAGAGCTTGCTCTCAAAATCCAATCCGGGAGAAAGGCCCATGTAAGCGTGCGAAGGCCTGGCGTAGCAATAAACGCAGCCATGTTCACAACCACGGTAGGGGTTGATGGAACGGTCGAAAGAAATATCCGGCGAGGTGTTGCGTGTGATGATGGATTTGGGCGTTTCGGTCAAAATCTCAGTGCGCAGGCTTGGAATATCCGAAAGCGATTCCCAACCGTCATCATGATAGGCCGTTTGGTGTTGATTAAAGCGAGATGCCGAATTATTACGCGCACCACGGCCACGCTCAAGCTGCGGCAAAGACGTAAGCTTGCCTGTACCGAGAACCGCATCATCCAGCCCCGAAGGCTGGCGCATGTTTAAAAGAATCGCCATAGAACAAAGATAGAACAAAATAATAGAACATGGCAAGAACATTTTTATGGTTTGTGTCTTATATAGCGCAGGCCCTTGCGGTGGGCGGTCAAATCAGCCCATGAGCGGGCGATGAGCCCCCGTAACCTTGGCCTTGCCATTTTAGCGCCCCTCTGCTGGGGCCTGACGTTTACTCTGGCCAAACCGGTGGTAAACCACTTCCCGCCGGTTTTTATGATGTTTCTGATCTATACGGGCATTGCACTGCTGATGGCCGTCACTCACCCACAGCCGTTCAAAACTGAATGGAAAAAGCTGTTGTTGATTTCGGCTTTGGCTGTGACCATTCAGGGTGGGCTGTTGTTTTATGCGGTGCGCGATGTTGATGCAACGACGTCAAACCTGGTGCTGCAAGCGCAGGTGCCTGCAGGCGTGATTATGGGATGGTTGATTGCCGGAGAGCCGATGAAGACATCGCGCATCATCGGCACACTCATCGCGGTGTTGGGTGTTGTCATCGTCATCGGCCTGCCCGAGAAAAAGCCGCCGCTGGTGCCCGTGTTGATGATCGTGCTGAGCGGCATTGTCTGGGCGGCAGGCCAGGTTTCGGCACGGGTTCTTTCCGCAGATTCCGGCGCCATGACATTGAAGGCCAATGCCTGGTTTGCCACGCCGCAGCTTTTGCTGCTCACGCTTTTGATGGAGCATGGCCAGTGGAATTCAATCGCCACGGCCACGCTTTCGCAATGGCTATTGTTTGCCTTCGTCGGCATCTTCGGATTCTATGTGGCCTATATGACGTGGTTCACATTGCTTAAAAGTGTGACGGTGGATCAAGCGGTGCCCTTCATTTTATTAATGACGCCAATTGGCTTGATCAGTGCTGTGGTATTTCTGGGGGAAAGCATCACAGCGGTGCAGCTTATCGGCGGCACTGTGCTGATGCTGGGACTGGCGGTGGTCAATGGGCTGGGATTGCCCAAGCGAAAACTGGCGGCTGCGGTGGAATGACCAAGGCGGGACTTGCTGATTTTTATGGTGCCTATATTGCTTGCCTCAACGCACAAGATTGGCAGCGGCTAGGGGATTTTGTTGCTGAAGACGCATACCACAATGGCCAGATGTTTGGCCTTTCAGGTTACCGCGCCATGTTGGAGAATGACTTTGTTCAAATTCTAGATTTGCATTTCAGCGTTGCGCTGCTGATTTGTGACCCACCACATATCGCGGTGCGCTTGCAATTTGATTGCAGCCCCAAGGGAAATTTTTTGGGCCTGCCGATTGATGGCAGGCGCGTGAGTTTTACTGAGAATGTATTTTATGAACTGCGTGAGGGAAAGATTTGGCAGGTGTGGTCGGTGACTGATAAGGCTGCGATTGAGGCGCAGCTTTCACTCACTTCCGCCGCAAACCTTCCTCCAATCTCGGCATAATTTCTACGAAATTACACGGCTTGTTGCGGTAGTCCAACTGGTGCAGCAAAATTTCATCCCAGCCGTCACGGCAGGCGCCGGGGGAGCCGGGGAGGCAGAAGATGTATTTGCCTTTGGCCACGCCCGCTGTGGCGCGTGATTGCATGGTTGATGTGCCGATTTTCTGGAATGAGATCATGTGAAATACAGTGCCAAAGCCTTCGATTTCTTTTTCGAAAAGTGGACGCATGGCTTCGATGGTGACATCGCGGCCAGTGAGGCCAGTGCCGCCAGTGGAGATGATTACGTCAACATTTTTATCGGCTAAATATCTGCGGGTGGCGGTGCGGATTTTTCTGACATCATCTTTTACTATGGTGCGGTCTGCCAAGCGGTGGCCGGCGCTGAAAATGCGTTCGCACAGCGTGTCACCGGATTTATCGTCGAGCAATGTGCGTGTATCCGAAACAGTGATCACCGCAATGCCGATGGAGACGAATTGGCGCTCGCTCATTTCAGTTTTTCTTGAAACAGCTGCAAATCGCGCCAGGCCATGCGTTTTAGTGTGGGGTTGCGCAACAGTTCTTCGGGATGCAGCGTGGCCAATAATGGAATGCCGCTTGCGTCCAGCCATTTGCCGCGTTGGCGTTGGATTGATGCATCAGCATCTGCAAGATATTGGCCGGGCAGGCTTGAAATGGCGAGAATAATTTTTGGCTGCACCAGTTCCACCGCGCGTTTGGCATAGGGCAGAACGGCTTGCACATCAGCGGGCCGCGCTTTGGCCCCACCGAGAACGCGCCACGGCAGAAGGTTCATCAGCGCCATGTCTTCCAGTTTCAGGCCGATTGCGGCCAGCATATTGGTGAGCAGCAGGCGGGCCTTATCCGCGAATACGAGGCCGGAGCGATCTTCCTCTTTGCGGGGATGATCGGAGATGATAAGAATGTCAGCGCGTTCTGGGCCTTCGAAGAAGGAGAGCCGGCTGGAGGATTTTTTGAGGGGATGGGTTTCCAGGAAATTCAGCGCCTTGGTGATTTCAGCGATGCTTTTCAAGCCTGAAACATCGGCGATCTGCTTAACAGTTACTGGTAGCGGCGTTGCTTTAGGAGCGGATGGGGCCACGACCTTGGCACTTTCGGCAAAGCGGTCAATCGGCTGGTCTAATGTGATCTCATCTGCCCCCATGGCCACGAGCCAAGCCAGCGCATCGGCGGCATTGCTAAATCCGTGATCAGTTGGCTTTAATTCCATGTGTCAATTGGCTTCTATTTTATTTGACGATGAGTCTATAACATTGGCTGAAATAAAGGAAATAATCTGTGACTGATCAACAGCGCGAATCCATGGACTATGATGTGGTGATTGTGGGCGCTGGGCCAGCGGGCCTGGCGGCGGCCATACGCGTCAAACAGCTTTCGCCGGAAACCACGGTTTGCGTGTTGGAAAAGGGCTCGGAAGTTGGCGCGCATATTTTGTCGGGGGCAGTCATTGACCCTATTGCCCTCAATGAATTGATTCCGGATTGGAAGGAAAAGGGCGCTCCTGTCAAAATCGAAGTGAAGGAAGATCGTTTTTATGTTTTGGGCAAGGCTGGAGCACTTCGTATTCCTAATTTCCTATTGCCACCGCTAATGAGCAACCATGGCAATTATGCGGTGTCTCTTGGTAACGTCTGCCGCTGGTTGGCCACACAGGCGGAAGCGCTGGGCGTTGAAATTTATCCGGGCTTTGCGGCATCGGACGTTTTGTACCGCGACGATGGATCGGTCGCGGGCGTGGTGGCGGGCGTGATGGGCATTGCCAAGGATGGCCACCATAAGCCGGATTATCAGCCGGGCATGGAACTGCGCGGCAAATATGTATTCATTGCAGAAGGGGTGCGGGGCTCATTGGCCAAAGAAATCATCGCCAGGTTTAATTTAGCAGAAGGACGTGAGCCGCAAAAATATGGCCTGGGCATGAAAGAGCTGTGGGAGGTGAAGCCTGAGAATCACAGGCCAGGCCAGGTTACGCACACGGTGGGTTGGCCTTTAGGCATCAAGACGGGTGGCGGCAGCTTTATGTATCACCTTGAAGACAATTTGGTTTCAGTGGGTTTTGTGGTGCATCTCAATTACCAAAATCCGCATCTTTATCCTTACATGGAGTTTCAGCGCTTCAAGCATCACCCGGTGATTGCCCAGGTGTTGGAAGGCGGGCGGCGCGTGGCTTATGGGGCGCGGGCGATTAGCGAAGGCGGGTTCCAATCCGTGCCAAAGCTGGCGTTTCCGGGTGGGGTATTGATTGGTTGTGCGGCTGGCTTTGTGAATGTGCCGCGCATCAAGGGCAGCCATAATGCAATGAAGACCGGCATGATGGCGGCCGAACAAGCCGTGGCGGCACTGCTGGAGGGCAGGGCGGGCGATAGTTTGGAGAGCTATCAAACAGCTTACGAATCATCTTGGGTTTATCAAGACTTGGAGAAGGTAAAGAACGTAAAGCCCATGTGGTCGAAGTTTGGCTTGGCGGGGGGCGCTGTTTTAGGTGCCGTGGATATGTGGGCCAATACGATCTTGGGTTTTGGGTTGGGGTCATGGAAACATGGCAAACCGGATTATGCCACTCTAATGCCCGCAGCAGATTGTAAACCAATTATTTACCCTAAACCTGATGGTGTGCTGTCTTTTGATTTGCTGACCAACGTGGCCTTCTCAGCAACGTCGCATGAGGAGGATGAGCCTTCACATCTTCAATTGAAAGATAAGTCCATTCCCATTGGCGTTAATCTGCCAGTGTGGGATGAGCCGGCGCAGCGTTATTGCCCGGCTGGGGTTTATGAAGTGGTGTTGGCTGCGGGGCAGGAACCGAGATTCCAGATTAACCACCAGAACTGTGTGCACTGCAAAACCTGCGATATTAAAGACCCATCGCAGAACATCAATTGGACAGTGCCGCAAGGTGGCGAGGGGCCGAATTACCCCAATATGTAAATATTCACCCCGCCTTAACCAAAAGGCGAGTTTGGTTGCGAAAGTCCACATTCTCTAAAATACTACCTATCAGTTCAATCTCTTATTGAAGGCTGAGGCTTAAAGGTAGGCCTTGGAATCTAGTTGGAGAGATTTGCGGCCATGTCTAATTCACACATGTCTATAGTAAACACAGTTTGTAAATTTTTGAAGCCTTCGGCCCGTTTTGCCAAATCTGAGCGCGGCAATGTGTCAATGATGGCTGGCCTTTCGATCATCCCGCTGCTGGTCTCTGGCGGTGCGGCCATTGACTATGAGCGCGGTGTGAATGCCGGAACTATTTTGCAGGCTTCTTTGGATTCAGCCGCCCTTTATGCTGTTAGCTTGCCGGATACGAGCAATGCAAACCTAACCGCACAAGCTAAGATTTATGTGGATCAAAATTATAAATATAATGGCGATGCCGTGCTCACCAATTTTGCTGTGGTTAATGGCGTTCAAAATAATGTTCGAAATATTACGGCCACGGCCCAAGCGACTCTAAAAAACAATTTTATGTCTCTTGTTGGCATTCCAACCACGGTTGTTAAGGGCAGTTCAACCGTGCTTAAGTCCGGCATCAATCTTGAAGTTTCATTGGTTCTCGACAACACAGGTTCGATGGGGTGGATAAACGCCAAAACTGGCAATACTGCGATCGGCGATCTTAAGCCTGCGGCTACTAAGTTTGTCAACTTGGTGATGCCTGCAACACAAGGTGCGTTTTATACAAAAATTGCCGCTATTCCCTATAACAACAGCGTAAATCCAGGATCAATGGCCGCTGCCATCCCGATCCGTGGAGCAGTTTTACCGGGTACAAGCACTACGCCCGGATACGCAAATTTAAAGTATACGACGACTGGTGGTTGGCTAAATACCGTGCTCATCAACCAGTGCATAACTGAGCGAACCGGTCCGCAAGCTTACACAGACGCATCAGTAGCTTTGGCTCCGCTGGGACGCCAATACAATGCGAGCGTAAACCCATGCACGGTGACGCCTTATGTGCCGCTGACCACGAGCGCATCGACGCTCAATGCCACGATTGCAAGCATGTCAGCTGGAAACTGGACGGCAGGCCAAATCGGCATTGCTTGGGGTTGGTACGCGTTGTCGCCAAACATTGGATTGTTTAGTGCTGCAAGCACAGGAGCGAGTTATTCGGTTGTGCCAAACAGTCCTAGTTATAGCAGTTCGACGCCATATGCGTCCGTACGCGCAAGATTATGATTCTAATGACTGATGGTGAGTATAATTCGCGCTATGCGAATGGCGTTTTCAGCGGGCCTTCAAATTATACGAACTATGGCTCCGATCCTGATACGAACATTTTGGCCCCAAATAATGGCGATGTTTACACTCAGGCAAAGTCATTGTGCACGGCCATCAAGGCTACCGGCATTGAACTTTATGTTATTACATTCCAGCTGGATAAAACTAAGCCTTGGCGTGTTGATTTGACAACCTCTTGCGCAAGCGATGCGGCACATTTGATTGATGCCGACACGACATCGCTTGATTCTGCTTTCTCTATGATCGCCAGCAACATTAACGCGTTGCGCATCACCAACTAAGTTTGGTGTGGCATAAACGAATTGGAGGGCGGCCATGCGACTGGTCGCCCTTTTTTTCTTGCAGATACCTATAAAAACCGCAATTCTGCAGTGAATCGATGGCTCTTCAGCCGACATAGGATCCCCCATGCGCCACTTTGCTCTTTCGCTTTTTGCTCTTTCTGTTTTTGCCTCCACCCCCGTTTTTTCGGAAACACCTGAATTTCATACTTTGGCGGGGAATTTTCTAGCTTCGCGTACAGCCAGCCGCTTGCTGGATTTGGGGCCTGCTGCTGATTTTACCAGCGCTGCCTTGAAGCAAGACCAGGGCAATGGCATTTTGGCCGAACGCCTGTTCCAGGTTTATGTGATGAAGGGCGATTTGCCCAAGGCCGAGGGCTTGGCCCAGCAGGTGATCAAAACCAACAGTCAGCAGCGCACCGCACGCATTGTTTTGGGCCTGAAGGAATTTCGCGCCAAACGCTATGGCGAAGCCCGCAGCAATTTCAATGAAGCGGCTTACACACCTTTTGGCATTTTAACCTCTGCGCTGCTCAGCGCCTGGTCTTATGCGGGCGAAGGCTCGATGACCGCGGCCCTGAATGAGCTGGACAAGCTGGATGGCCAGGATGCTCTGGCCAATTACAAAGCTTTTCACACGGCTTTGATTACGGATTACCTGGCATCACCTGTTAAGGCCGAAGCGGCTTATAAAAAGTCTTATAAACTGGCACCCACATCTTTGCGCGTGGTGCAGGCTTACGGCAATTTTCTGGTGCGGCAGGGTCGCAAAGCTGATGCCGAGAAAATCTATCGCAGCTATTTGAATGATGGCACATCCAATTTGTTTATTCAGCAGGCGCTGGATAATCTGGCAACTGCTGCAATGCCTCAGCCTTTTGTGGCCAATCCACTGGCAGGTGTTGGAGAAGTGTTGTTCTCTGTGGCTTCATCGTTGAATGTTGATCAAAACGCTGATGCGGCGCTGATTTATGCGCAGCTGGCTTTAAGTGTGGCCAATGACAAGCCATTTGTCCTGACCACACTTGGCGGCGTGCAATCGGGCCTGAAGCAATATGAAGATTCCAATGCAAGCTTTGAGCAGATTCCCAAAATCTCTTTGTTGCGTAACTATGCTGATACGGAAATTGCCTTGAATTTGCAACGGATGGATAAGGGTGCGGAGGCCGTTTCTCGCCTGCAGGACGTGATTAAGCGTGATCCTAAAAATTCCGATGCTTTGATCACGCTGGCCGGGATTTACCGGGCAGGCAGCCAGTTTCCCGAGGCCGTTGCAGCTTACGGCAAAGTGTTGGAGGTTTTGCCAACGGGTGAAGCGAATAACTGGCGCGTCTATTATGATCGCGGCATTTCTTATGACCACATGAAGCAATTTGATAAGTCAGAGCCGGATTTCCGCAAGGCCCTGGCCTTGTCAAAAGATGATCCCGCGGTGCTGAATTATCTGGGCTATTCAATGATTGATCGCGGCATAAATCTTGATGAAGCTTTAGGGATGGTGAAAAAAGCGGTCAGCCTGAAGCCGAATGATGGCTATATCACCGACAGTTTGGGCTGGGCTTATTACACGTTGCGCGATTATGATCAGGCGGTGACGTATTGTGAGCGCGCAGTCGATCTGATCCCGTCTGATGCCATCATTGCCGAACATTTGGGCGATGTGTATTGGAAAGCGGGCCGCAAACTCGAGGCTGGTTTTCAATGGCAGCACGCTTTGGACAATCATCCAGACGGAGCTGATGTGCCGCGTATGCAAGCCAAGTTGAAAAATGGATTGCCGGAAGCTGTTGAGGCCAGGCCGCTGGATAATCCGGTGCCCATTGATGGTGTGGCCAAACCAACCAACGGATAATGTCTGGAATTATTGAAGCGGCCCGCGCCAAGATCAATCTGGCGCTGCATGTT
>JAYVCU010000198.1:0-2157 GCA_043749835.1 Hyphomicrobiales bacterium | reverse complement strand
CAAAGGAACTTCCGGCTGATCTTTCGCCACATGCAAAATCAGCGAGGTTTTCACACTCTCAACATTTGGTGCCTTGGCCAATGCCCCCATCAAGAAACTTTGGATGGATTGCAAATCGCGGCCCACGCATTTCAACACAAAATCGGCCACACCAGATATTGCATAACACTCGCGCACAATGGGCCAGCTGCCCACACGCCGCTCAAAATCCCGCATCTCGTTATCGGCCTGGCTCTTCAACCCCACCAGAGCAATAACTTGGGCGCCGTAGCCCAGCTTCTCAGCCGCAAATCTGGCCCGGTAACCGGTGATATAGCCTTCCTTCTCTAAGGCCTGCACACGGCGCAAAGTCGGCGGCGGCGACAGCCCCACCCGGGCGGCCAGATCAACATTGGATAAACGCCCCTCGCCCTGAAGTTCTTTGAGAATTTTCCAGTCAATTGTATCAGGCTTGTTGTGGCGGTCCATGCTCCAGCTTTAAGCAATTTTATTTCGCCATTGGAAGTGCAAACACGGTTTCACGGCCGCCGCAATAGCGGCCGTGGTTCAGCACGAGATCTAAACATGGATTTCCTTCAATCAGCAAAATTTTACCGTAAGTTGACCCGCCCAAGTGCTTCCACACCCTTGTAACCCGCCGAATCTGAGCTATGTTAATTAGTCATAGCTACTTTCCCCCCATTGAGGTTTTCATGTCGTCCCGCCATTCCCGCGTCATTGTATTAGGATCAGGCCCTGCTGGCTACACCGCTGCCATTTACGCCGCCCGCGCCATGTTGCAGCCTTTGGTCATTGCTGGCACTCAACCGGGTGGCCAACTTACCATCACCACCGACGTGGAAAACTATCCGGGCTTTGCAAAAACCATTCAAGGCCCCTTTCTGATGGATGAGATGAAAGCCCAAGCCGAACACATGGGCACAGAAGTGGTGTCCGATACGATCACGTCAGTAAACCTCAAAATTCAACCGATTACGTTGCTGGGCGACAGCGGCATCACCTACACGTGTGACGCATTGATCATTGCCACAGGTGCGCAAGCCAAGTGGTTGGGTCTTCCATCCGAGGCACATTTCCAGGGCTTCGGCGTTTCGGCCTGCGCCACCTGCGATGGATTTTTCTATCGCGGCAAAAAAGTTCTGGTCGTCGGCGGTGGCAACACAGCCGTTGAGGAAGCCTTGTTTCTCACCAATTTCGCCAGCGAAGTAACAGTGGTTCACCGGCGCAATGAATTCAAAGCCGAAAAGATTTTGCAAAACCGTCTGCATAATCATTCCAAGATCAAAGTCATCTGGGACACCGCTTTAGACGACGTGCTGGGAACGCACGACCCCAAAGGTGTTCACACGGCGCGCCTCGTCAATGTGAAAACCGGTGCAAAACGGGATTTGCCCGTAGACGGCATCTTCATCGCCATCGGCCACAAACCAGCAACCGAACTTTTTGCCGACCAGTTGCCTTTTAAAAATGGTGGCTATCTGATTACAGAACCGTGGAGCACAAAAACCTCCATCCCCGGCGTCTTTGCTGCGGGTGACGTATCCGACGATATCTACCGCCAGGCCGTCACTGCCGCTGGCATGGGCTGCATGGCGGCTCTTGAAGCTGAAAAATATCTCCACGCCCAAGTCTCATTAAAGCAGGCAGCGGAGTAATCATGGATTGGGATAAGCTGCGCATTTTCCACGCCGTTGCCGAAGCCGGCAGTTTCACCCATGCGGGCCATGAATTACTTTTGTCGCAATCCGCCGTCAGCCGTCAGATTTCAGCCTTGGAAGCAGATCTGAATGTCGCCCTCTTCCACCGCCATGCCCGCGGCCTCATCCTCACCGAGCAAGGCGAAGTGCTGCACCGCACGGCACATGAGGTTTTTACCAAACTGGCCGTCGCGCGCACGCGCTTGATGGATAGCAAAGAAAAACCCTCAGGCGACCTGCGCATCACCACAACAATAGGGCTGGGCTCCGTCTGGCTTACACCGCGCATCCGTGAATTTATGGAGCTTTATCCAGATATTCACGTAGCTCTCATTCTAGAAGACCGTGAACTCGATCTTTCCATGCGTGAAGCTGATGTGGCCATCCGCCTGCGCCGGCCCTTACAGCCTGACCTTATTCAGCGCAAACTTTTCACGGTGCACCATCATGTCTATGCCTC
>JAYVCU010000197.1:0-30177 GCA_043749835.1 Hyphomicrobiales bacterium | reverse complement strand
CATAGCGTTTCACCATCAAGGCCTCCTTCAAGAAGGCTCCCTATGAATCACGCTTCAACTGATTTGCGAATCCCCTAATTGACGACACGCCCTAATACTATCGGACGGAATATTAGCCGCTTTAAGATCGCGCACGGCGGCCTCGGCATGGGCCGCAGTGTCGTACATAGCTACGATGGTCTGTTGGGTCATTTGAGTTTTTCCTGAATGTTGGGGGTTGGTTTAGTGCCGGGTGTTAGTTTATTAGTGCGGGGTTGACGGACGTCTTCAAGTTCAGGATTTCCCGCCTTGACGCGGGTGATCACGGCTTCCTGCTCTCTTAATGTCACCATCTCACGGTGATGATTCGAAACGTGAATGCGCCGAATTCGCACCTCTTCCTTGAGGATCAGCCGACGTTCGACGACCAGAATTTCCTCCACGACAGGCATAATAGTCGTGTCGCCTTCTTCGCGAATATGCGGGACGGCATCTACAATCCGACCGATTGGCACCCGCTCAATTTCAACCCGTTCGTGGTTCAAATTTTCATCAACAGTGCGCTCGCGCTCTCGCGTGACGGATGTGACACTTATTGTGTCTCCGACGATCTTACGCCGCGATACGGCAAGCTCTTCAGTATAAAGCTAAAGAACTTGATCGTCCGTTTTGGCAGGTGACGCAAAAGACATGGACAATCCGTGAGTAACCAATACGCTTCGGGAATGATTCACGAGGGTTAACGAAGCGTCAGCCGTAAAGTTCCACTTCCATTTCGTAATTCCGATGATCAGCAGCGGAGATAAACTGTGCCTGATGGCGGCATAAAAAGCCCCAGTCGGATTTGCCGTAAGGACTGCAAGGCACTTGTGTGACAAAGTGAGGCGCGAGCCTTTGGAAATCACAGTGCCACTTGTTTAGACGTGCTTTGGTTTTCGTATCAGCAAGTCGAAAAAATGAATGGCAATGGGGAACGTCTAAATAAACCAGTGGACTAGATCAATTTCAATTATGAACAGCTATCAATGTGTACGATCAGTGGCGGAAAGTGAGGGATTCGAACCCTCGGTAGGCTATTAACCTACACACGCGTTCCAGGCGTGCGCCTTAAACCACTCGGCCAACTTTCCTAAGCGGGCTGGCCCTAGCTTATTCGTAGCAGGCTTTCAAGTACTCGTCTCACCGCGGCGCTGTGTTCAACTGAAATTGAGATTAGCTGCTGCACGATGTCGTACTGCCAGTCGCGGTGATGCACTTCAATTTGGTTGATGCGCGTGGCCGCGACGTGATTGACTGATTGAGCAGAAAGCTACCAACACCAAGAACATTGGCAAAGTATGGCGTGAAATTCATGCAACTGACCGATACTACCAAATCATTGCCTGCTGCCATCAAACTGGCAAAGTTGCCTGTATTGGGGGTGGTGCAGTTTGGCCCTTTGGCATTGTTGACTTGCCATTGCAATGTGGGTGTTGTGCCGTTCAAGGTATAACCATAAACATTCACGCGCACCAGATTGTCTGGTGTTGGTTGCATAATCATGCCCACCGCGTTGAACATATCGGTTACGGTTTGCCGGGTAATGGTGTTTGGATATTGCGCAATTGTATCACTCATCATTGCAGCCGTCGATGTGACCTTACGATTGAAACTGACCAAGGCCGTAAAATCCTGCAAGCCCATAAACAATAGAAAAATGAACGGCAGAATGAGTGCGCCTTCAATGGCGGCTTGACCAGACTGGGAATGGACGAAACCAAAACGGCGGAAGATTTTTTTCATGGTCATGCTCTATGCGCAGGCCAGTGCGGGTGCGGCGGGGAAGGGTTCATTCATAAATACGGTAAACCCAATAAGGCGGCGCGTGCTGGTACCACCGATGTTGGCGAAAGCACTCATGCCCCACACATTGAAGTTCCAATCATAGGTGGCCACGACGGCGGCAGGCTGTGCCGGCTGCCCCGGGTTATAGCAACCACTGGCCGATGGGCTGCCGCTCACTGATGGACCGATGTTAAGCAAGGGTGGCAGGTTATTCTTCAACGTTTGAAAATTTACATCGGAACGCACATAAACCGTCACGGCCCCGGTGCAGTTGATAATCAATTTTGCGGTTTTGCAAATTTCCGTATTAAACTGAGCTTGTGAGAGTGGGTTAAGCTGCGCTTGACCCGTGCGCACCAAGCGTGACGAATCCTGCACCGCTGACTGCAGCGAGTATTCCGTCAACATCATCAGTCCGCTTTCGATTGTCACAAAAAAGATGAGAATAAAGACAGGGCCGATGAATGCAAATTCAATGGCCGCCACGCCAAGGTCGGCGCGGCCAAAGCGACGCAAACTTTCGCCAAAACGCTGGCTCAGCGATTTAAACATAGACCCTCTCCCGAATTTAAAAACGTCAAATTTAAACTGGCGTTCTATCAGCCGCGAATTTCAACGCCTTGAAGAAATCTGGTAAAATTTAAGATAATTCGCAAGGGCAATGAAAAAGGCAGCCGAACCGGGCTGCCTTGATTTTAAATAGTGAAAGCATCTAATTCGGTGTGCCATTGCCTTGTTTTGGTGCGATGTCAGATGATTTTACACCGTTGGCCAAATCGGCTTTGCCGCGGGTGATGCCAATCAACTGATCGACGTAGGCATTGGAATCGCCAACCATAATTGTTGCTTCGCATGTGGGTGCACAGGAATACGTGCGCCTTGTCTGACCGTTGCTGGATGAGCCAAGATAAACCGTCAACTGGCTGCCGGCGCTATCGCCCACTGTTAAATCAAATTCACCCATTTTAGTGCCTGCAGTATCGAAAATCATCAAATTGGTGGCACCAAATGAATGGCCGTGGATAAAAAGCTGTCGTCCATTCAGAGACACATCCGCAATCGAGGGATTACCCACGATAATGGTGCCTGGATCCGACGCTAACGTAAGCAACTGGCTTTGATCAATTTGTACAGTCATCGGTGTGGCTGCCAAAGCAGCACCCGCAAAGGCCATCATTGAAATAGTGAACCCAACTGCGAGCCTGCTTAAAACGTTTGCCATGAATAACTCCATCACGGGCCCCAAGCCCGCCGTGCACGTAAACCAAAACTTGCCTTGAAATGATGAATGTTAGGTTACCGCCTGCAAAACTGCCGCTGGCACAAACTGCGGGCAGGGTTAACCGCTCCTTTACACTGTGCATGACAAGCTGTGACCAACACAAAACTAAATTGGGGTGTTCTGGTGAACAGTCTTGCGCTTTATATCTTACCATCATTATTAATTGCAGCCGCTTTCGGCGATGTGATGTCTTTGCGCATTCCAAATTGGCTGACGTTGCTCACAGCAGGGCTGTTTTTCCCCATGGCTCTGATCATGCAAATGCCTTTGGCCGAATTCGGATCGCATCTCCTGGCTGGTATTTTATTATTTATCATTGGTTACTTACTGTTTGCTTTTGGCATTTTTGGCGGCGGCGACGGCAAATTAATGGCCGCGGCCGGGCTTTGGTTCGGTGTTGCAAAAATCGTCCCCTTCCTTTTTTATACAGCTTTTGCTGGCGGCATTCTTGCCATCGCCGTTGTTGCCTGGTCGGTTTTGATGATGTCGTGGGAAATCGAAGGCGACACCGCCCCCTTTGCCGGTTTTGCTCAAAAGCTGCGCACCATGGCACCCAGTGTGCCTTACGGCGTTGCCTTGGCGGTTGGCGGCATTTTAGTTTTTAAAGATACATGGTGGCTGAATGGGCTGGTCTGAATGCGTGGCCACAAAAGCCATTAACCTTAATTTGACCTTTGCCGTCCAAGTTAGTGGCGCTGGGGACGTGACTCACACGTCAAAAGAGGTAATAAAATGAGTAAAATGCGTACTATTGCGCTGGGCGGTGCCGTGGTTTGTGCTGTCGTCGCTGGTTTGCTGGCCAGAAATGTAATGAACCGCAAACAAGATTTGCAGCATGACGTATTGCAGCATGATGTTGTGAGTACGGTGGAAACCGTTGATGTGCTCGTGGCCAGCAAAGATTTGCAGATGGGCGATAAATTAACCGATGCTACCGTTTGGACGGCTTGGCCAAAAGCCAATGTGCTGCCCTATATGATTAATAAAAATGACAAGCCGAATGCCATGAAAGATTTGGCCGGAGCCCGTGTGCGACTGCCGACATATAAAGATGAGCCGGTGATGAATAAGAAGATCCTGTTACCCGGCTCCGGCGGCTTCATGAGCGCCAGCCTGCCTAAAGGTATGCGTGGTCTTTCAGTGGCTATTTCCAATCGTTCTGCTGCTGGCGGTTTTATTTTGCCCAATGACCGCGTCGATGTGATCCTCACGGTAAAAGCTGCGTCTGCTGGTACGGCAAGTGCCGCATCAAAAATTATTATTCACAGCGAAGTCGTTCTCAGCAATGTGCGCGTGCTTGCGGTGAACCAAGTTTTTAAACAGGCCGGCGATACCGATCCTGTAACCGTTGAAAAAGGTGAGACGGCAACGCTGGAACTCACCCCGCAGCAAGCAGAAATCATCGCGCAGGTGGAATCCTCTGGCGAACTTTCATTGGCCTTGCGCTCCATCTCTGAAAACGATGGCAAAACCGCCGAACAAATCATCCCGGAACTTGAAGGCAAATTCAAAGCCAAGGCACATGACAAAGCTGAACTTAAATCGGGCGATCCGCTTTTTGTGAGAGCCGGCAACGAATCTTACGCAACGGCGCAATGAGAATATGATCATGACTCATAAACCATTACACAATACCCAATCAAATTCACTGGTAAAGGTCTCTACGTGGCTGGCCGTGATACTGTCTTCGCTTTTACTTTTGGCACCGCTTTTGCCAAGGCAAGCCGGTGCGACGGATTTGTCTCCAACTTTGGCGGGCGCACAACCGAACAGCCATTATTTCCGCATCGCGCTGAATAAGTCTGCCGTGGTGTCGCTGCCTGCTGATGCACGCGATGTGATCGTTGGTAATAATGACATCGTCGATGTGGTGATCCGCAACAAAAGCACCGCTTATCTGTTTGCCCGCAAAACTGGTGCCACCAACATTTTCTTCTTTGATGTCAATAACCAGCAAATCATGCAAATTGATCTGGAAGTGGCGCTGGATGTAGCACCGCTGCAAAATCTCATCCGCCGCACCATTCCGGGCACGCACATCACCGTTGATATCCTGAACTCAAATGTGATTCTGGGCGGCATCGCTATGAATGCACAGGAAGCCAAAATTGCCGTCGATCTGGCAAACGAATATATCGGGCAGCCAACCACAACCACCAACGGCCTTACAACCGTCACATCCGGCGGTGGTCTGATCGTCAACACCATCAAGATTGCCGGCGAAGATCAGGTCAACCTGCAGGTCAAGATCGTTGAAATTCAGCGCGACGTGTTGAAGCAGTGGGGCATCAACTTTGGTGCCATTATCAACGCAGGTTCATTTGCCTTCAACTTGTCCAGCTTAAACCCCTTCTCGAGCGTTGATACATCGCCCGGCCAAGGTTACGGCGCATCGTTTGCTGATGGGGCCGGCAATGGCTTCACCAGCATCATCAAGGCCATGGAAAGTGATGGCATGTTGCACACCCTGGCGGAGCCGAACTTGACAGCACTTTCTGGTCAAGCTGCATCTTTCAAAGCAGGCGGCGAATTTCCATATCAAACATGTAACATCTCAACCACATCGCGCACGTGTGAAGTCAAATTTAAAGAATATGGTATCGGCTTGGATTTCACGCCAACAGTTTTGACTGAGGGCCGCATCAATCTAAAAATTCATACTGCCGTAAGCGAACTCACAGATATCCAAACAGGCACAACGGGCACACCGCTTGGTCAAAATGCCGGCTCTATTCCATCTGTAAATGTTCGCGCTGCCGATACAGTACTTGAAATGCCGGACGGCGGCTCGATGATGTTAGCGGGTCTCATCCGCGAGAATACGCGCTCGAAGATCAATGGCACACCTGGCTTGCGCAAACTGCCTATTCTCGGTGCACTTTTCCGCAGCCGCGAGTTCATTCAAAACCAAACCGAACTCGTGATCCTTGTTACCCCGCACATCGTGCGCAGTGTTGCCCAGAAGCAACTTGAACTGCCGGATAAGAATCTCAATCTCGCCACCGATACCCAAACCTTATTGATGGACCGCCTGACAAAAATCTATGGCCCGAAGGGCAAGGTCTCGAATGGCAAATATACCGGCAAAGTCGGCTACATTGTTGAATGAGTGGAATTGAACATGAAAAAACGTAAACCAATAATCGCTCAGTCAACCACGGCGGCTCTTTTAGTTCTGGCTGCCTTGGCCCTGCCTGGTTGTGTATCAAGTGACCTTACGGCCGATGACGACATACGCGCACCGGTGCACGCCAGTGACAAATATCAAATCACCTATGTTAAAAATGGCACAAGCACTCTTGATGTCTCCACAAAGAACGCAACTCTGAATTACTATCAAAAAAACGACATTCGGTTGTTCTTGTATGCTTCACGCCAGATGAAGGCGAAAAAGCTTTCGGTCGAAGCCCCATCAAGTAACGTAAATTCTATTGCCGTTGCAACCGAGATTGCAAACATAATGATAGAAGAGGGCGTGCAGCGCGACAATGTGGTATACCACGAGTACAGAGGTGGCCCGCAGGCCCCAGTCCGTATTAAGTATGACGCTGACGGTGCCTGGAGACGCCATTGTGGCGATTGGTCTAAAGACCTAGCGGATACATCTGACAATACCTCTTATCCCAACCTCGGCTGTGCTGTTCAGTACAACTTGGCGGCAATGATAGCTAACCCCAGCACCCTGGTGGTGCCCACGGCGGTCACACCCAAACTATCCGAGGCTGATGTTGGCGCGGCAATTCGCGCCGATACATTTGTCAGCACAGTTGATTCACAATCTCTGCAAAAATACAAATCGTCCCCTTAATTCTGTTCCTGGGAACACCAAAATGTCTATGACCGCTACCCTCCAATCCTCTGAAGCTCCAGCCCTGGTTGCCATGGTGCCGCGCATTAATATCGGCATTTTCTGCGATAACCCGCAGAGTGCTGCTGTCATGAAAGCTGCTGCCAGCGACAGGCGCATGGGTAAAGCCCATATCACTGTGCAAATGGGTGGCATAGTGGGCGCTGCGCAATATCATGCGCAGGAACCAACACCCAATGTGGTGATTGTTGAATCGCACGGCAACCGCGACGGTGTAATGGCTGAACTTGCCCAATTTGCCGAAGTCTGCGGGCCAAATACCAAGGTGATCGTGGTGGGTCACGTCAATGATATTATTCTCTACCGTGAGCTGATAAAAAACCACATCAGCGACTATATTGTGGCTCCTTTTACATCCGTGCAGATTATTGAATCAGTGGCATCGGTTTTCTCTGATCCGAAGGCAGCACCTCTAGGCCGTGTCGTGGCTTTCGTGGGCGCTAAAGGCGGCGTAGGTTCTTCCACCATTGCCCACAATATGGCTTATGCCACATCGCAGAAGCATGACATTGAAACCATCCTGACCGATTTGGATTTAAGCTTCGGCACGGCAGCGCTGAACTTCAACCAAGAAGGCAGCGGCACATTGTATGAAGCCCTGGTGGCCCCAGAGCGTGTGGACGGAACATTGGTTGAGCGTTTGATGGCCAAACTGGGCAACAAACTCAGCTTGCTCTCAGGCCCAGGTTCAGTTGACCGTGACATGAACATTGAAGCTCATGCCGTTGAAACGGTAATGAACACCATTCGCCAAGCAGCACCCGTTATCATCGTTGATGTGCCCAACACCTGGGCCCCGTGGGTTAAACACACCCTGATGAGCGCCGATGAAATTTATTTGACGGCAACACCAGAGTTGCCTTCACTGCGCAACGCTAAAAACCTGCTCGATCTGCTCAAGGTTGGACGGCCGAATGACCGTCAACCACGGTTGATCTTAAACCAGGTTGGCGTGCCCAAGCGTCCGGAAATTCCTGTGGCCGATTTTGCCAAGGCTTTGGGCCTGGAACCCACCGCCGTTATTCCGCATGATCCGCAAAGCTTTGGTCTTGCCCAAGGCAATGGCCAGATGATTTTTGAAGTTGCGCCGAAATCCAAATCCGCTGAGGTTCTGGGTGAGCTTTCCAGTCTTGTGGCCGGTATCAACCGCCCATCAAGCAAAGCGTCTGGCAAATCCGGTTTATCGGGCTTCTTTAAAAAATTGCCCTTGCTGAAGAAAAAAGAAGGATAAAAAATGTTCGGCAAAAAATCTGATCAAGGCTTGTCGCCGTCGGTCGTTCCACCCCAAGCGCCAACTGCAACGCCAACTCATCACGCGCCGGTGGCAGGGGTAACTATTCCTGATTTGAAAATCGGAGCGAGGACTACAGCACCTGCGGCTGCTGCGCCACATCAACCCCCAGAAATGCGGGCCAAGCCGGAATCCTATTACGACATCAAAAGCACGATTTTCAACGCTTTGATTGATGCCATCGATTTAACGCAGCTGGGCCAGCTTGACCGGGAAGCGGCGCGCGACGAAATCCGCGATATCGTTAACGAAATTATTTCGTTAAAAGACGTGGTGATGTCCATTGCCGAGCAGGAAGAACTGCTCGAAGACATTTGTAACGACGTGCTTGGTTATGGCCCGTTAGAGCCGCTTCTGGCACGCGACGACATTGCCGACATCATGGTCAATGGTGCCAGCACAGTGTTCATTGAAGTTGATGGCAAGATGCAGAAAACCGGCGTGCGCTTTCGTGACAACGCCCAGCTTTTGAACATTTGCCAACGCATCGTATCACAAGTTGGCCGCCGTGTTGATGAAGCCAGCCCGATCTGCGATGCACGTTTGCCGGATGGTTCGCGCGTCAACGTGATTGCACCACCTTTGGCTATTGACGGTTGTGCCCTCACCATTCGTAAATTTAAAAAAGACCGTTTGAAACTGGCTGATTTAACCAAGTTCAAATCAATCACCCCTGAAGGCGCGATCATTCTCGAAATCATTGGCCGGGTGCGGTGTAACGTGTTGATCTCTGGCGGCACAGGTTCGGGCAAAACTACGCTGCTTAACTGCCTCACCGGTTGCGTTGATCATGACGAACGCATTATCACCTGCGAAGACGCTGCCGAACTGCAACTTCAGCAGCCCCATGTGGTGCGCCTTGAAACCCGTCCGCCAAATCTTGAAGGCGAAGGCGCCATCACCATGCGCGATCTGGTCAAAAACTGTCTGCGTATGCGCCCCGAACGCATCATCGTCGGCGAAGTTCGTGGGCCTGAAGCATTCGATTTGCTCCAAGCCATGAACACGGGCCACGATGGCTCTATGGGCACACTCCACGCCAACAGCCCGCGCGAAGCCATCTCGCGTTTGGAATCCATGATCACGATGGGCGGCTTTTCTTTGCCATCTAAAACCATCAAGGAAATGATCGTAGGTTCCATTGACATCATCGTGCAAGCCACGCGCCTTCGCGATGGCTCACGCAAAATCACCCATGTCACCGAAGTGGTCGGCATGGAAGGCGACGTGATTATCACCCAGGATTTGTTCGTTTACGAAATTGTTGGTGAAGATGCCAATGGCAAAATTATCGGCCAGCATCGCTCCACCGGCATTGCCCGCCCGCATTTCTGGGACCGTGCCCGTTACTATAATGAGGAACGTCGCCTGGCTGATGCCATGGAAAAAGCCGAACAACGCGAAGCAACCAACGCCTGAGAGGCATGAGGTAGATAATGTTCTTTGGCGATGACCTAACCAACACGGCCTTAATAGTGATGGTCGCACTTGCCGTTGGTGGCGTTATCTTTGCGATTATTTATCCCATGCTCGCAGGCTCTGCCAGCGCCAGCCGCATCAAAGCGGTGGCCGGAACAGGGCCCCGAAGAGAAGGGGCTTCGCTTCGCTCGCGCATGATGGAAGATCCAAAAGATTCACGCCGTAAGCAAATTCAGGAATCGTTGAATCAGATCGGTGAAAAGGAAAAGAAGAAAAAAAGCAAGTCTGTACGCGTCAAGCTTCAGCAAGCCGGGCTTGATTACTCACCACGTTTTTTCTATCTTGCATCGCTTGTTTTGGGTGCCGTGTTAACTGCAGCTGCCATGGTGTTTGGCGCGCCGCTTATTGTTGTTGGGCTTGTGGCTTTTGCAGGAACGTTCGGTTTACCGCGCTGGATCCTGGGCTCTATGGTAAAGCGCAGACAGAACAAGTTTTTGGCCGACTTTGCCGACGCCATTGACGTACTTGTGCGCGGTCTTAAATCAGGTCTGCCCGTTACCGAAGCAATGAAAATCATCTCAACCGAGCAAGGCCCACCCGTGGGCCCTGAATTTTTGGAAGTGCTGGAAGGCCAGCGTATTGGCATTCCTATTGATCAAGGCATTGAACGCATGGTCGAACGCGTGCCTTTGCCGGAAGTAAATTTTCTGGCCATTGTTATGACCATCCAATCCAAAACCGGCGGCAACTTGTCTGAAGCCTTGTCTAACTTATCGCGGGTGCTGCGTGACCGCAAAAAAATGAAAGCTAAAGTTCAAGCCGTGTCGCAAGAAGCAAAGTCTTCTGCGGCCATCATCGGTTCATTGCCGTTTTGCATTGTTGGTATTATGTATTTTTTAAACCCGGATTATCTGTCACCTCTTCTGCACACCAACCTTGGGCATGTTCTTCTCATCTGTTCCGGGGCCTGGATGACAACGGGGATTCTGGTTATGCGTAAAATGATTGCGTTTGAAATTTAAGGCTGGGCATAAACACCATGCAAATGTTACAAACCTTATTTCAAGTTGAAACCATCATTACCATGCTGGCGGCTTTGGCGGCCTTTGCCGCTGTGGTGACACTGGCGGCACCAATGCTCGAAACCGACAAAATGTCGGAGCGCATGAAGTCGGTGTCAACCGAGCGTGATAAATTAAGGGCCGCCCAAAAGGCCGCATTGGAACTGGGCACCACCAATCGCTTGCGTGAGAAAAAAGCGACGGGTCTTTATGCCCAAATTGTGCAGAGGCTGAGGCTCAGAAATATATTTGATATTGAAGTCACACGCGAAAAACTTCGATCAGCTGGCTTGCGCAGTGAACGTAATCTCACAACATTCATGGTTGCAAGTGTGCTTTTACCCGTCATTCTTTGCGGTTTCGCATTCTTCGAAGTCTCAACAACCTTTGCAGATAAAGTATCGTCAACGGGTATGCGCCTGATGGTGGCCTTCGGCGCAATTGTTATTGGCTATTATCTGCCCATTGTCATGGTCAAAAACTATGCCAAGAAGCGGCAGAAATCGATTAAGAGCGCGTGGTCTGACGCGCTTGATCTGTTGTTGATCTGCGTTGAATCGGGTATGGCGTTAGAGCCTGCCATGCAGCGCATCTCCAAGGAAATTGGTTCACAATCTGTGGCCCTCGCTGAGGAAATGCAGCTGACCGTAGCCGAATTGGCTTACTTGCCAGAGCGCCGCAAAGCACTTGAAAACCTGGCCAAGCGCACCGGACTGGAAACCGTTAAGTCGGTTGTCACAGCCATGATTCAAGCCGAGCGTTACGGCACCCCACTGGGCACAGCGTTGCGCGTTCTTGCAGAAGAAAACCGTAAAGACCGTATGTCTGAAGCCGAACGCAAAGCGGCTGCTTTGCCACCAAAGCTCACCGTTCCCATGATTTTATTTTTTCTTCCTGTCATCTTTGTGGTGATTCTGGGCCCCGCCGTTATCACGGTGTTGGCAGCACGGTCTGGTTAGGGTCCTTCGTGTGAAACCGGGAGAGCCCGTGGCGCGTTTTGTTCCATTGAAATGGTGCATGGATGAATTGCCAGAGCGCCATCCAACCGGCAACACCAGTAAGAAACCAATAGATTGGCATGGTTAAAAGTGTGCCCCACCAGCCATAATAGTGTTTGCGGTTGAGCGCTATAGCACCCGACAACATCATAATGCCTGAGCCTAAGACGAAAAATCCCAAATACATTCCTCGCAAGATGGCTTCAGCAAGATTGGACTCTGGGAAGATCTGATAAGGGTTCAACAGAAACAATGCCATTAGTGCAATGAACAGTGGATAGAAGGTGGCGGATAGCACCACACCAATCAGCATGGCTTGTATAACCAGAAAACCTGTCAAGCCAACTTCGCCGAATAAAATTACGGGGTTTCGCATATGCACCAGCCAACTTTGTAAAAAGCCTTTCATCCACCGCGCGCGTTGCTGTAGCCAGTTGCCAAGATCGGTGTTGGCCTCTTCATAAGTACACGATGCAAAACTCTTGGCGTAAAAACCAAAACGCGCTAACCGGATGCCAATATCGGCGTCTTCAGTTACATTGTAAGGATCCCAACCGCCAACCCGGCGCAACACATCGATACGAAAGTGATTGGAGGTTCCCCCCAACGGCAAGGGCAAGTAATTGATGGCAAGGGCCGGAAGAAATCCAAAAGCCGGACGTGTTGAACCACGGACCGGCTTTACTTTGACGTGAATCGCCAACGCAACTCGCATATATATTAATTCACAACCATGAGTCGAGTCATTTTTAGAGGTTTGTTAACCTTATTTATGTGGAGTTTCCTCACATGCTTCAAATTTACACACATAAATTGTTCGTTATATGTTCTCCAACTGCCACTTACAGCCCACGCCCCTGCCCACTTGCACAACTTTCCCACGCCGCGTCATGTAAGCCAAATTTGACCTGACACTGGCAGCCAGCACAACCTCACTGGTTTTGCCCTGTCCAATAGCCACACTCACAGCCGCCACCACGTCACGGGTTGACATGGGAACGCCGTCAGCACGTCGCAGTGCATCAATGATCAAGCGGCCTAGTTCACCTAGCTTAAACAGCTTGGAGCGTTTCTGGGTGCGCTTAGGCTTGATGGAGCCGATCTTATAGCTTGGCTCAAACAATGCGATTGTCGCGTCAAGGTTAGCCAGTTCTTTATGGTGACGACTGATCTGCTTTTTAAGCGAAATCACACGGCCTGCAATAGCGGCGCGTTTTTCTTTGAGGGCTGGAATGGCATAGGTGTTCATGCCTGTTGATTTAGGTATGAAAGTGATTCATTTCTTGTGGCATTTGCGCCATAATACCGCGCGTCAGCCAGTTTTCATTGGGGTTATAAAATGTCAATTCAGCTTGCAGGCAGGCAATCTCACATGGTAATTTTGTGAAAGCTGCAGCGGCCATACGCTGCTGCATTGGCTCTGGAATATCTTCGGCATCGTAAATGGTTAATAGCTGACCACGCGCAAACGGCAAAGCATAGTTCAAGGCCTTAGGCTTGGTTTGCGGGTGGGACGCGGGAACCACAATCACTTCAATTGTCTCTGGCAATCGCATGGAGGCGATTTTGCGTTGCATAATCGTGTCGGTCTGTTCCAGGATCAATTTGATATCAAGCTTCTGTGCTGGATAATTTAATTTTTGCAAAGCATCAATAAGCTGCGGCAGAATCCGTGTTTCGCGAAACAGCGGCACCAAAACCGAATAGACTGGCAAGGCGTCGTCATCCATTTCAGGATTTGCAACATAAGGCTCAGCGCGTTCACTAATCGACAAAAGCCGCAGCCAGATCATGCAGGCAAAAAGCGCTGTCAGAATAAAACAACTTACATTTAAAAATGCTGCAAATGAAATCAGCGGCCACATTAATGCAAGAACAATGAGCAAACTCATCAGCCACAATTGTTGGCCGGATGAAAACCTTTGGCTGGAAGATAAAGTGGGATGGCGCTGTTTCAATTCGTCGCAAGCGCGTTTGGTCAAATCAGCAGCCCACCACGCTCGCACCGCTGCAGCAAAAGTTTCAGGTAGTATGCGTCCGACGATCCTTTTTGATAGGGAGAACTGCCCAGGCCGAATGATGGAGTTGCCATCGGCATAAAGCGTTGCATGAGGCAGCCAGGCCACAGGCACCAATCGCTCGCGCAATACCACGTCACGCTCATTTTGATTGAGGCGGTCGAAGGCACGCTTCAGAACTGTAATGGGAACTTCTGGTAGGACGGAATCATGTGGCTCAACGACCCGTGCAACTGGATAGCACTTAATTGCTATAAGCCCTTTGTGATGTACGCCCATTTACGCTACACTGCCCCTGCAATAGCAGGTGCCCCCTCTACTACACCCGCAATGGCGAGCGCCCGATTGAAAGATAAACGTGATGCAACGAAAGGTCGCAATAACGTATAAAGTGTATTTGAATATTATTTTACTCGGTTCAGTTGTAAATGGCGGCATTGTGGTTGCGGCTAGTGAAGCCCAACAATTCCCACGGTTTCGGCATATAGATAAGGCAGCCCATATGCCCACGGCCAAGCTTCCCGCAGCACTCACCCTTCTGATCGACGAAGACTTCGCTCCTTTCAGTTTTAAATCGGCTGACGGCAAACCAAGTGGCGTGTCAGTGCAGCTTGCCTTGGCCGCGTGTGCCGAATTGAAAATGAAATGCCAGCTGCAAGCCCTGCCTTATGCAAATCTGCTTGACGCGTTGCAAGATAAGCGCGGCGATGTGATCGTTGGCGGCCCACCAGCCTCACCGCGTTTCGGTTCAACACGTCCCTATTATTTTTCTTACTCTCAATTTTTTGTGCGCGGCGGTTCTAACTTCGGAGGCGTGGATTTCAAAAGCCTGGCGGGCCGCAGATTGGGTTTTGTCAAAGGCACCAGCCAAGATGCATTTTTGAAAAAGAATTTTGATCGCGCCACGCTGGTGCCCTTCACGAGCGAGGCTTCAATGTTCGACGCCCTGCGCACGGGTGGCCTGGACCTGGCTTTTGCTGATAGCCTACGCGGCGCATTTTGGGTGAAAGGTCAAACATCGCACAGCTGCTGTGCGCCTTTTGGCGGCACCTTTGCTGACAAAACAACCATTACTCATGGTTTGGTAATGTTGACGCGTGTGAGCGATGAAGCTCTGCGCGAGGCTTTAGATGCAACGCTCGATAGACTTCAGGAAAAAGGCATAACAGCCGAAACCTTCGCCACCTATTTGCCTTCAAGCCCGTTCTAAACCGCTACAGATTTCGCGCACCAGTGCAGGCCCCTGATAAACTAGTGCCGAGTAAAGCTGCACTAAGCTCGCACCCGCAGCCAATTTTGCATGGGCCGAATTGGCATCATGAATACCGCCCGCGCCGATCAACGGAATTTTGCCGCCGCTCATCTGATGGAACGTTTTAAGGCAGCGCGTTGCCCGTTCAAACAAGGGCTTGCCCGAAAGCCCACCAGCTTCATTCGCCAAGGGCGACGAAAGTCCGCTGCGCGACAATGTGGTATTGGAAATGATCACGCCATCAACAGCGCCACCGTCACACACATCGACCACGTCACGTAAATCTTCATCGGTAAGATCAGGTGCAATTTTAAGAAGCAGTGGAGTTTTGGTTTTGCGTGCCGCATTCAGTCGCCCCAGCAACAGCTGCAAATCATTTTTGTCCTGTAAGTTGCGCAAACCCGGCGTATTAGGTGACGAAATGTTGATAGTGATATAGCTTGCCACATCTTCAAACACCTCAACGCCCTTTACATAGTCGCCAATGCGGTCGTTCGAGTCTTTATTGGCCCCAATGTTAACACCAATAATCCCCCCATGCGCACGCCTTTTGGTGAGCCGCTGCAACACGGCAGCGTGGCCGTCATTGTTAAACCCCATGCGGTTAATTACACCGCCATCTTCGCTTAATCGAAACAACCGCGGTTTTGTATTGCCTGCTTGCGGCAATGGTGTGACCGTTCCAATTTCTACAAAGCCAAAGCCTTGCGCCAACATCGCATCAGGCACTTCGGCATTCTTGTCAAAGCCCGCTGCTAAGCCAACTGGATTTGGAAAATCCAATCCAAACACACGGCTCTTCAGGGATATTGAACTGATCGGTCCCTTCCCTAGTCGCGGCCCAAATTTCAACGCTTGTATCGTAAAGTGATGCGCCTGTTCCGCATCAAGTGCTTGAAGCAACGGCTTGGCTAAAGCAAAAGCGAGACTCATAAAAAGGTCTCCGGCGGAAAATCATGGGCCGCACCATTCCACGATAATGGTTTGGCCCACTGAACATCACTCATATACAGTACGGCGTAGAGATGCGGAAATAATTGCCCACCGCGCGAGGCCTCCCATTTTAGTTCAGTACCAAGCTTTTCGTGTGGCACAGCTAACAACATCAGATTTTCTACGCCGTGAAAATGCAGCCGCGCAGTTTCTGGCACCTGTTTGCTTGTTGAAAAATGAATGTAGCCATCTTTCAAATCAATCCCTGCGCCCACAAAATATCCCAAAGCTTGCGCTTTTTCAAAATGGCTTAAATCCAAGAGTTTGAAAATATTCTGCACTGCAACTCCATGAGGAAAACGCATATAACTTATGAATTACTCTTGCAATTATTGAAAATTCAAGGTAAAACTTCCTATCACAAGCCAATTTTGCTAATTATGAGGCTATTTCCGATGTTTACACATAAGCAGGTATGGGGCGCAATCGACACCATAGCAGATCGCTATGGTTTTTCCGCCTCCGGCCTCGCCAAAAAGGCGGGCCTTGATCCAACTTCTTTTAACCCCTCCAAGCGCAATGGCCCAGAAGGCCGCCCACGGTGGCCCACGATGGAATCCATCGCGCGCGTGCTTAATGCGTCAGGTGCTGGCGTTGAAGAATTTATGGATTTGCTTTCGGGCCGCAAAGGGGCAGCCCCGCGCCTGAAGCAAATTCCACTTTTGGGTTTTGCCAAGGCTGGTAAGGGCGGCTTCTTTGATGACTCTGGCTTTCCTCACGGCAGTGGCTGGGAAGAGATTGATGTGCCAGGTGTAACGGATTCCGCCGCTTACGCGCTGGAAATTACTGGTGATTCGATGATGCCGATTTACCGTGAGGGAGACATTATTGTCATCTCTCCCGCCGCCACAATCCGTAAAGGAGACCGCGTGGTGGTGCGCACCGCTGATGGCCAAGTGATGGCCAAGATCATGCAGCGCCAAACCGCCCGCACTTTGGAACTGGCGTCTTTCAACACCGCCCATGAAACCAAAACCTTGGACATGAAAGAAGTAGACTGGATCGCCCGCATCATGTGGGCCAGCCAGTAGGAGCGTTCTAACAACGCCCTTTTTTCAATCATCTCAGTATTTAAAATTTGTCATCGTCGGATTATTCCGACGATCCATGGTTCAGCAATTGCGCTGGTTGAAAGATGGATCCCCGCAGCACGTGCGGGGATGACAATCAGATTAAGACAACGACGTCATGAGCGACGTCAACACACAGTACCTTACTTCGTCGCCTTCGGTGCTAAAATCATGATAATCTGACGGCCTTCAAAGCGCGGTTCCATTTCCACTTTAGCAATTTCAGCAATGTCGGCCCGCACCTTGTCCAGCAACTTATGACCTAATTCCTTATGGTCCATCTCGCGGCCACGGAAGCGTAACGTTACCTTCACCTTGTCGCCTTCATCAAAAAAGCGCCGGGCCTCTTTCATTTTCACTTCATAATCATGATCATCGATCATCGGGCGAAGTTTGATTTCTTTAATTTCAACAATCCGCTGCTTTTTGCGGGCTTCAGCAAGGCGCTTCTGTTCTTGAAACCTAAATTTGCCATAGTCTAAAATCTTGGCCACAGGTGGCTTGGCATCCGGCGAAATTTCGACCAGATCAAGTCCGGCTTCTTCTGCCATAATCATGGCCTGCCGTGTGGGCACCACACCAACGTTATTGCCCTCAGCATCAATCAAGCGCACATCGCGCGAGTCTATGCGGTTATTAATTTTGTGGGCTTCTTCTTTTGTGGGCGCCTCAGTAGGAGAGCGGCGCGGCGGTGGGCTTGGCCGCTTCGGCGGCATCGGGCGGGGGGGCAGGCTCAAGTAACTCAGTTCTCCTTTTAAAGGGCGCGTAAAAAGCAGCTTAATTTGTAAATTGCGATTCCGGCCACCCTTGGCTAGCGTGGGTGTTTAGACAGGAAAACAGGGGCTTTCGTCAAGCCGCTATGTTTAAAAAAGAATAGGTTGGGGAAATGTCACACGTAATGACGGATAGGGCTCTTGGTGGCCAAGCCCTGGCTTACCGCATTGACGGTGGTGGTAACGAAGTTGGGCGCTGCGGCTTTCTGTTTCTAGGCGGCTTTAAATCAGACATGACAGGCAAGAAAGCTGAAGCTTTGGCTGAGCTGGCCCGTACCACCAGAAGGCGTACATTGCGGTTTGATTATTCTGGCCACGGCCAATCTGCTGGCAAATTCAGTGATGGCACAATCAGCGTGTGGTTGGAGGAAGCCATGCATATGTATCTGGCGCATACGCGCTCAAAAGTGGTGGTTGTGGGGTCATCCATGGGTGGTTGGCTGGCATTACTTTTAGCCCGGCGCTTAAAACTGGAAGATCCGGTGGGCCATCGCCGTCTCGCGGGCCTTGTGCTGCTGGCTCCTGCCGCCGATATGACGCAGGATTTAATGTGGGACAAATATGACGAAAGAGCCCGCGCCAGATTGCGCGACACCGGACTTTATTTTGAACCATCTAACTATGGCGAGCCCTATGAGATTACCGCCAAACTTTTGGCCGACGGAGAACAGCATCTGTTATTGCGTGATGGATTGCAGGTGGATGTGCCTGTGCGCATTCTGCACGGTACCAAAGATGATGAAGTGCCCGTATCCCACGCTGTCAAAACCTTCGATGCGCTCACGGGTGATGACGTGACACTGACCTATATCAAAGGCGCTGACCACCGCCTATCAAGCCCCACGCAAATCAAGATGATTTGCGATACAGCGCTGAATTTGGCGGATAGCGCGGATGGGGTTTAGGCGTTTACCTAAACCTCTAACACCCTCATCCTGAGGGTGATGTTAGCAAACTCTTCAACCCCACCCGGTAATTTGGATATTTCAGCTGATAGCCCAACTCAGCTTTCACCCGCTCATTCGAAACGCGCTTGGAATCATCATAAAAACTCCGCGCCATGGGCGAAAGATTGGCCTGCTCGTAAGCCACCTTTGGCGGAGGTGAAACACCCAGCAGCTCTGCCGCGTAAGTCACCACATCCTGCGGCGGACCGGGCTCATCATCCGCCACATTATAAATCCGCCCCGGATTGGGCCGCTCAATAGATGCCGCCACAATGCCAGCAATATCTTCCACATGAATGCGGCTGAAAATCTGCCCCGCTTTTACAATGCGTTTGGCCGTGCCGTCACGCAATGAATCGAGTTGACTGCGACCTTTTCCGTAAATACCCGGCAGGCGAAAGATCTGGGCTTTAAACGCCTGCCACTGGCTCTCCGCTAAAACCCGCCGCTTGGCACGCTCTGATGTGGGGGCAAGCGGGCTTACTTCTGTAACCACACCGCCGCCTCTGTCGCCATAAACCCCAGTGGTGGAAAGATAGGCCGTCCACGTGAAAGGCCGCGCCAGTTGCTCACCAAATTTCGTTACAACCGGATCACCCATATCACCCGGTGGAATAGAAGCCAGAATATGCGTCACCGATTGGGGTATCTGCTGCAACTGGTCAAAAATATATCCATGGACATCAGCCAGGGCCATTGCCGCAAGACCCTCAGGTGCGCGCGTTGTGCCACTGATGCGCCATTCCTCACGCGGTAAAATCTTGGCAAGATGCGCCGCCGTAAATCCAAAACCAAAACAGAACAGATGCGTCATTGTAATTCCAGCAGCGCCCACTGCGCCGCTTCGTGGATAATGGGTGATTGGTCATTCATCAAAGCCGCAACCGCAGGCACAAGTTTCTGGTCTTCACTATTGCCCGCAGCGATCAGGCAATTGCGAATAAAACTCTCGCGGCCAATGCGCTTAATTGGTGAACCTGAAAATTTGGTACGGAATGCTGCATCATCCATAGACAGTAGCGCTGACAAAGGCGGCGCGATCAAATCGGCCCGCGCTGCAAATTTGGCCTCACGCGCCTCTTGCGCAAACTTATTCCACGGACAAATAGCCAAACAATCATCACAGCCGTAAATCCGGTTGCCGATGGCTTTGCGAAATTCAAACGGAATGGACCCTTTGTGCTCAATCGTCAGATAAGAAATGCAGCGCCGCGCATCAATCTGCCGCTCACCCACAAAAGCCTGTGTAGGGCAAATATCCAAACAGGCGCGGCACGTGCCGCAATGATCTACCTCTTCAACCGCGATGGGCAACTCAGCATCAGTCAGAATAACCCCTAGAAAAAACCAAGAGCCCAGCTCGCGTGAAACCAGATTCGTATGCTTGCCCTGCCAGCCCAGTCCTGCACGCGCCGCCAAAGGTTTCTCCATCAATGGGGCCGTATCCACAAACACTTTTACTTTGGCCTCGGCCGCATGCACAAACCACGTAGCCAAACGCTTCAGCTTAGCTTTGATTACATCATGATAATCGCGGTTCAACGCATAAGTTGAAATCACTCCGGTGGATTTATCTTCAAGGCGCGCAAACGCATCCAAGCCCTGCCCATAATTCATTGCCAACACGATGGCCGATTTTGCGTCACACCACATCGCATCTGGTGAGCCGCGGCGGGTTTTCGTGTCCGCCATCCATTCCATCGTGCCGTGATGATCTGCGGTGATAAAGCCGTCCAGATTTTCTGCCACTTCAGTGGGAAGTTTCGCCGAGGTGATACCCACAGCGGAAAATCCTTCCGCCAATGCGCGTGAGTTCAGCTCAGAAATCGAGATCGGCATAATGCGCTGATGCGGGCAGGGCGGGCAACGAGTCTGACAGCAGCGCACGAAAAGAAGGCCTGGACTTGATGCGTTGATACCAGCTTTTTGCTACCGGATTTTCCGCCCATTTAATATCACCTAAATAATCAATGGCCGAAAGATGAGCCGCCGCTGCAAGATCAGCCAACGACAATTCTTCGCCCGCCAAGAAAGACCGCTCTTCTGCCAGCCAGGCCACATAATCCAAATGCGGTTTAATGCGTTGCAACGCGTTTCGAACGCGTGACATTTCCGGCGCTCCTTGTCCACGCATGAATCGCTTCACCACTTTTTCAGTCAGCAAAGGTTCTGTCACCTCAGTATAAAATTTTACATCAAACCAGGCGATCAGTCGTCGCACTTCAGCGCGGTGAATAGCATTACCCGGCAGCAAGGATTTTTGCGCTGGTTCGCGTTCTTCCACATATTCGCCAAGCGCCTCGACACCACAAATGGCTGAACCTGAATCTTCCACCAGCACGGGCAAAACACACGACGGATTAAGATCAACCAGCTGCCGCGTGAGTGCCCAGGGCTTTTCGTCCACCAGTGTCACCACCACATTATGTTCCGCCAGCGCCAGGCGAATGCGCCGCGAATAAGGATCAAGCGTGAAATGATAAAGTTTGGCCATGCGGGCGCGGTTGTCTTTCGAAGGGTAAGCCTGGGCCGCCATTGCGTGAGGCGTATTGGGGATATAAAGCCTAGAAACGTGAGCGGCAAGCGATTCTGGCAGGGCCGCCTTTTGAGTTTTAACGTGATGTCGCAGCTACAAATTTTCGTCCTCGCATTAATTCAAGGGATCACGGAATACTTGCCAATTTCCTCTTCGGGCCATTCTATCCTCGTTCCGGCTTTCACCGGTTGGCCAGATCAAGGCGTGCTTACAGATGCGATCACCAATCTGGGAACAGTTTTCGCCACCGTGGTTTATTTCTACCGCGAAGTATTGATGATGTTGCGCGGCTTGCTGGATTTCGTACTACTTCGTGCCAGTGCCAGTTCAAACCTGTTTCAACAAGTTGTTGTCGGCAGCATTCCAATAGTCGCACTCGGTTTGATTTACGATCACTACAAAATAGATGAGGTGCTGCGAATGCCGCTGCTCATCGCCGTCAACTCCATCGTCTTCGGAATTGTGCTTTATATCGCAGATAATTGGGGACGCGCGGTAAAACGCTTAGGCGATGTCACCCGCTGGGATGCCTTTATTGTGGGTTGTTTTCAGGGCTTGGCCTTGAACCCTGGCACCAGCAGATCAGGCATTACCATGACAGGCGGGCGGTTTTTAGGTTTCGTGCGTTCCGATGCGGCAAAGTTCGCCTTCCTCATTGGCATTGCCGCAAATCTTGGCGACTCGATAAAGAAACTGGGAAATGCTTACGTCAATCACACCGCCATCACGTGGCAACAAATTGAATGTGGCGTTCTGACATTCTTCATCGGCTTGGCTACGGTAAGCTTGCTGATGCAGTATATCCGCAGCCACAGCTTTTTGCCCTTTGTAATTTACCGTGTCATCCTGGGCAGCGCCATGTTGGGCCTGATCTATGCCAGCGCACTTAACGCCTGGCATGTTTGAAACAACACATCTCTTCATGGGCAGACGTGATCCGCCCATCCAGTATTGCAACAAGTCGTATCGCGGAAATTTGGATCAGCGGGTCAAGCCCGCCGATGAAGAGGATGGCGAATTAAGCCTTCACCGTAAACTGCCCGGCCTTGCGGTAGCGGTAAAGATAACTCGGCACCACGCTTTCAATACTGCGCGCAGCAATGCCAAGGCCCTTTAATGTGCGACCCTCAATTTCGGCTATGGCTGAAACCACATTATCATGCTTCAGCAATTCAACTTGATCAGAGGTCAGCGCAGGCTTCGGCAAGATTCCTGCAATTGATCCCATCAAGCTGGCAAGTGGAAATGGCAAAGGCAGCAACACGCGGCTGCGCATGGTCACCTCCAAAACATAGTTCAACAGCTCCTTAAAGCTTTTAACCGCCGGCCCGCCCAGTTCATAGGTCTTGGCGTCGGCCACACCGCTATCAATCAGTGTGGCAATAGCTTCAGCCACATCACCTACAAACACCGGTTGGAATTTCGTTTGGCCACCAATCAGCGGCAAAGCCGGTGAAAACCGCGCCATCGCTGCAAAGCGGTTGAAAAAGCCATCCTCCGGCCCAAACACCACCGAAGGCCGAACAATCGACACACCAGCAAAGCCCGCCTTGGCCCTGGCTTCACCCTCAGCTTTCGTTCTGGCATAAACAGATAAACTTGCGCCATCAGCGCCAATCGCAGACAGATGCACCAGCACGTGAGCATTAACAGCCTTTGCCGCTTTGGCCACTGCCTCCGCCCCAAACACATGCACAGCATCAAACGTTTGTGCGCCACCATTATAAAGCAGTCCCGTAAGATTGACGACGGCATACGCCCCATCACAGGCCGCAGCCAGGGAGGCCGGATAGCGCACATTGGCCTGCACCGGAACGATCTGCCCAGGCGTTCCCAGCGGTACCACATGGCCTGCCAAATCGGGTCTTCGACACGCCACGCGAATGCGGTAACCGCGCTTGGCAAGGCTTTGCACCACATGGCGTCCAATAAAACCAGAGCCGCCGACCAAGGTTACAAGTCTGTCAGAATTTTGCGTGTCCACGGGTCAAAGCTTTCAAGAACAATATGTTTGGGGGCTTTTAAAGCGCTGCGCCCAAAATGCAAATGCCAGCTTATGTGCCATACGGCAGCAGTTGAAAATCAAATGTATAATAAGTAACTTAGCCTTCTTATTCCTGTAACAATCAGGGGCGATTGCGCCACTCAAGTCTGGATTCGTTTATCAGGCGACCAACGGTTTTACTTCAACATCGACCAAAGGGACCATTCTCATGATGAAAAATATTCTGAGCACGAGCCTGCTTCTGACAGCTTTCAGCATAGTATCTTTTGCCGCCACCGCAGCATCTGGCTTTTATGTTGCGCAAGATGCCAAAACCCATAAGTGCACGATCGTCGACAAAGTCCCAGATGGCAAAATCATGCTGGACGCGGGCACAAAAATGTATGACAGCAAAGAAAATGCCGACAAAGCCATGGGCATGTTAAAAGCTTGCGGCGCAACAGTAATGGCCCCAGCTGCCAGTGCTGGCTTTTACGTGGCCCAAGATGTTAAAACCCATAAGTGCGCGATCGTGGACAAAGCCCCAGACGGCAAAACCATGATGGACGCTGGAACTAAAATCTATGAAACCCAAGCCAATGCTGAAAAGGCACTGGCCATGTTGAAAGTCTGCGCCGCAGATGCAGCACCTGCTGGCTTCTATGTTGAGCAAGACGCCAAAACCAAGAAGTGCGCCGTGATGGACAAAGTTGCAGATGGCAAAATGATGATAGACGTCGGCACGAAAATGTATGACAGCAAGCCAAATGCCGAAAAAGCCATGGCCATGCTCAAAATCTGCAACTAAGCAACCACGCCAGGTGCAAAATCAGTTTGGGGCAGATGGCAAAACCTTCTGCCCCATTTCATGTGCAGCCGTTGACATCCGCCCCGAACCCCGCCAAGAAGCGCCGATCCTGAATGCCCTGATGGCGGAATTGGTAGACGCACGTGGTTCAGGTCCACGCGAGTAACATCGTGGAGGTTCGAGTCCTCTTCAGGGCACCAAAACAAAGTTTGATGAAGTCCAAGAAAATCCAAAAAACCCGCTAAAACTGGGTTTTTTCTTTATTAAACTGAATTTCATCGTCCAGCGCGATACTAAGAAGTTTGTTGGTATCCAGCGCGTTTGTTGGTATAATAGTTGGTAGTTAGAGCCTTTCCAATATGTTTGCCTGATTGGATACCAACAAATGGCCTTGAACGATAAGAAAATCACTAACTTAAAGCCACAAAACAAGGTTTTGAAATTGAGTGACGGCGGTGGCTTGTTCATTCAGGTTTCGCCCCAAGGCAGCAAGCTGTGGCGCATGGCCTATCGCTTCAATGGCCTTCAAAAACTGTTGTCATTTGGAGCTTACCCAGCGGTAGGCTTGGCAGCGGCAAGGCAGAAGCGAGAAGACGCCAAGAAATTATTGGCAATAAAAATTGACCCCGCGTTTCACTCTAAGCAGGAAAAGCTTGCGCGACTGTCAGCCGGTAGGAACACCTTTGAAAGCGTGGCTGAAGCGTTTCTCAAGAAGAATGAGCGGGAAGGCAAAGCCGACGCGACCGTGAGCAAAAAGCGCTGGCTTTTGAGCCTAGCCCTGCCCGACTTGGGGAAGCGGCCCATTGGTGAAATTTCCGCTTCTGAAATTCTTGTACCCCTCAGACGTGTTGAGGCCTTGGGAAATTTCGAAACTGCGAAAAGGTTGCGGGCGGTCATTGGCCAAATATTCCGGTTTGCAATTTCGTCGGCACTGGCAGAAGCGGACCCTACCTACGGCCTGAAAGGTGCTTTGACTTCGCCCAAGGTGAAGCACAGGGCGGCAATCACAACCAGGGACGGCTTTGCAGGGTTGCTTCGCGCGATTTGGGATTATGAAGGGACATTGGAAACGCGGGCGGCATTGAAACTTATGGCCTTGCTCTATCCTAGACCCGGCGAATTGCGCCAAGCGGAATGGGCCGAATTCGATCTGCATAATGGAACTTGGATAATTCCAGCCGAACGAACCAAGATGCGCCGTGAACAAAAGAAACCATTACCGCCCTTGGCGGTTGAGGTTTTGCGTGACCTTCAGCGGCATACTGGAAACCGCCGCCTTGCTTTCCCGTCCACCCAGCACCCTGAACGCCCTTTGAGCGAAAACACCATGAATGCAGCTTTACGGCGAATGGGTTTTTCAAATACTGAAGCCAGTTCCCATGGTTTTCGTGCCAGCGCTTCAACACTCTTGAATGAAATCTAAATGAAAACAATGATATAAATTAACTATTGGATGCCTCTTCAGGCACCACGGTTCCCACGTTGGGCGTAGCTCAGCATGGAACCGCTTGTCGTTTGCTTGCACCTCTTGTAATTGAAAGTCGAAGAGGCCAGATCAAACTATGACCATTAAATTATCCCGCGGGGATTTGCCTGCAGATTTCGTTGCCGGCGCGTCCATTGCCATTGATACAGAGACACTGGGTTTAAAACCGGCGCGTGATAAACTGTGTTTGGTGCAAATCTCGGTAGGCGACGGCAATGCCCATCTTGTGCAGATTGACCGCGCCACTTACCTCGCACCACGCCTGAAGGCCGTGTTGGCCGATCCGGCCATCACCAAGATTTTCCACTTTGCGCGTTTTGATGTTGCCGTGCTGAAACATTATCTGGGTGCCGAAACCAATAACATCTATTGTACCAAAATCGCTTCACGCTTGGTGCGCACGTATACAGATCGCCATGGCCTGAAAGATTTGGTGCGCGAATTGTTGGGCATTGAACTCGACAAGCTGCAACAAAGTTCAGACTGGGGTGCGCATATTTTGACTGAAGCGCAAAAAAAATATGCGGCTACCGATGTGCTTTATCTGCATGAGTTGAAAGCCCGCCTTGATCAAATGTTACAACGTGAAAGCCGAACAGAAATCGCCAAGGCCTGTTTCGACTTTTTACCCACGCGCGCAACCCTAGACCTATTGGGCTGGTCGGAAGAAGATGTCTTCGCCCACGCCTGAGGCCTTTGCCCTGAAAGCCGCACAGGCGCGAAAACGGGCTAAGCGCAGCCGTTTTCTGATGAAAATCGCGGCTGCTACCGCTGCCGCCTTGGCTCTCATTTTTATTGGGCAAAGTGTTTACTACAAGTCATTGCGGTCCCCAGTCTCAGAAGTTGCCATTGAGAAATCACCCATCGTTGCGGGGGGCTATTCAAATTTTTCTGGCATCGATAAATTTTCAAAACCCTTTCTGGTTCGTTCTGAAAACGGTGCGCAGGATGCAAAAGTTGAAAGTTTGATGCATTTGAAAACGGTAACGGGCGGTTTTGTGCGCCGAGGTGGCGGAGATGTACAAATTCTATCTGACTTGGCTGACTATGACACAAAGACCAAAGATCTAACTGTATCGGGCCATGTGCGTTTTGAAGAGCCCGGGCGTTATGTGGCTTACTTGCAAATGGCGCAGGTCAACCTCGAACAGCAAAAAATTTTCACAAATCAGCCCGTGCAAGTGCAAACTGGCGGTGCTACGATTTCAGCAGACAGCATGGAAACCTCAGAAGATGGCAGCACAGTATATATGCGCGGCCATGTAAAAGCCCATTTCAAATCTGAATTGGGCGAATAAGACAGGCACAAGGGAGCGACAATATGGGGCTTAGAAAAACTGCAACGCTATTGGCTATGGCTGCCATGCTTGTAATGCCTAACCTGCTTCACGCGGCAGGTGCAGTTGATGTTTCTGCCGATAGTTTTGAAAGCATTGACGCCGAGCATAAAACCATCTTTCGTGGCAATGTCGTGGCCATTCGTTCAACAGATACAACCAAGGCCGACGAAATGACCATCACGTCGGGCGACGAAAAGCAGACTGACGGCACAACCAAAAATGTCACCAAGCTTGTCGAATGCAAAGGCAACGTCGCCATCACCACCAAAGCCGCCACCATCACTGGTGATGTGTGTAAGCTTGATGTGCAACGCGATAAACTGGTGGTAACTGGCGTTATTGTCACCCTTACGCAAGGTGCAACCGTGCTTAAAGGCAAGCAACTCGATGTGGATCTCAAAACCAACCATATCCAGATGACAGGCGGACGTGTGAATGGCAACTTCGTGCCTAATTAGAGATTTTTAACCCATTGCATGTGGCCCAGCGCACCCAGGTTTCATCCAATTTTAATTAAATAGGTTCTTAATAGGCATGCTGAAGGATAACCAGTCTTTTCAACCAGCCCCTATGGCACCGCGCGGAATCAGTCGCGGTGCAGGAGGGGCTGATAAGAAGTCGGTTTCTGGCGGGCTAACTGCTTTTAATTTGTCGAAAAGTTACAAGCAGCGGCCCGTGGTAAGGGGTGTTTCCCTTGCGGTTCGGCGCGGAGAAGCTGTTGGCCTTTTGGGTCCTAATGGTGCTGGCAAAACCACCCTGTTCTATATGATCACAGGGTTGATTGCGGCCGATCAGGGAACCATAAGTCTCGATGGTGCAGATATTACCAGCCTGCCCATGTTTCAACGGGCACGTTTAGGGATTGGCTATCTGCCCCAGGAAAGCAGCGTATTTCGCGGAATGACAGTGGAAGAAAACCTGCGTGTGGTTTTAGAGCTCCATGAGCCTGATAAAACCAAACGCGCCAGTAAGTTGCGTGAGTTGTATGATGAATTCTCAATCTCCCACATCCGGCATTCGCCGTCTGTTGCGCTCTCTGGGGGAGAGCGTCGTCGGGTGGAAATTGCCCGCGCCCTTGCCGCCGATCCAGAGTTTATCCTCCTCGATGAGCCCTTCGCCGGGATTGATCCCATTGCGATCGGTGATATTCGCAAGCTGGTGCGCCAGCTTACCGCTCGGGGACTCGGGGTGCTTATTACGGATCACAACGTCAGAGAAACCCTCGACATCATCGACCGCGCCCTCATCATCCATGAGGGCCACGTCCTAACCGAAGGCACACCATCAGAAATTGTGCGCAATGCCGATGTGCGTAAGTATTACCTTGGCGAGAATTTCCATATTTGAGGATTGAGAAAGTTCAGTGGTTTCCGCACTTTCCTAAACCGTCATTCCCGCGCCTGCGCGGAGTAAGACGGTGATGAAGAGTTGACGCGACCACTATTGCGCGGGCGGTAGAGTGCGTAACCTATTCCTAACCACGCTAGCTGCTTTCATCTGCCATTAATGCCACGCTCAGTCATTTGGGCTAAAACTTGCATATGGCCTTGATGCAGAAACTCGCCCTGAAGCAGGGGCAATCTTTGGTGATGACGCCGCAGTTGCAGCAGGCGATCAAGCTCTTGGCCATGAGCAGCGGTGAACTAGCGGATTTTGTTGACCAGGAGTTGGAGCGCAACCCGCTGCTTGAACGCGGTGACGTGCCACAGGAATCAATCGCCAAACAACAAGCAGGTGATGATCTGCCAGATTCGCCCTTTTCAGCCGACGATGCGCGCGGGAATGATGGTGACGGCGCCCTGTCGCCGTCTGACGGTGTGCCGTCGCAAACCGCCAGCCAACAAATGCCAGTGCTGGATGCAGGCTGGCAGAATGTGCGCGGATCAGGGGGAATATCTCTTAATAATGAAGGCCAGGACTTTGCCGCAACCTTGTCACGCGAAGTAACTTTGTCTGAACACCTTAACGGCCAACTTAATCTGCATTTCCGTAATGTACCAGATTTGCTCATTGGTGCGCAGATCATCGGTGCCGTGAACGAGCAGGGCTATCTCACTGCCAGGCCTCAGGCGATAGCTGATCAACTGGGCGCTCCCGTTGCCAGCGTTGAACGCGTGTTGGCCGTTTTGAAAACCTTTGACCCCGTTGGCGTATGTGCGGCTGATTTGCAAGAATGCCTCACCTTACAACTTAAAGAACGCAACCACTTTGATCCCGCTATGGAACAGCTCATCGCGCACCTGCCTTTGGTGGCCAAGCGTGATTATCCCGCCCTTAAAAATCTCTGCGGCGTTTCGCTGGATGATCTGCATGATATGATCGCCGAACTGCGCCAACTGAATCCAAAACCTGGCCACGCTTTTGGTTCAGATCCAGTGATGCCCGTATTGCCCGATGTTACGGTTCGTGCTGCTCAAGATGGTTCGTGGTTGGTGGAACTGAACACCGAAACGTTGCCGCGCGTGTTGATGAATAATCGCTATGCCGTGCAAGTGGCCAGTGCGGCCTCGAAGGCTGAAGATAAATTATTTTTGTCGGAATGCCAAGCCCAGGCCTCCTGGCTGGTTAAAAGCCTGGATCAAAGGGCGCGGACAATTTTGAAAGTGGCTCAAGAAATTGTTAAGCAGCAAGATGCCTTTTTGGTTCTGGGTGTCGCGCATTTGCGCCCCATCACCTTGCGCATCGTAGCAGATGCCATCGAGATGCATGAATCAACAGTCAGCCGCGTCACCTCCAATAAATATATGACCACGCCGCGCGGCACATTTGAATTGAAATATTTTTTCACCAATGCGATTGCGTCGTCTGATGTTTACGGTGAACAGCATTCCTCAGAATCGGTACGCCACCGTATAAAAGAAATCATCGCAGCCGAAACCGCAGATCACATCTTGTCAGATGATGATCTTGTGGCACAGTTGAAAACCGAAAGCATTGATATTGCTCGGCGCACCGTAGCAAAATATAGGGAATCTTTACATATTCAGTCATCCGTACAACGTCGCCGTGAAGCCCGCAGCCATAGGTGACAAAGCATGTTCCGCAAAAGTTGCAGACTTTTGCTATAGAACATGGGCCAATTCTATCCGTTGACTTGAGTAGGCCCTGCTCCTATGGAGCAGCCGAATTAATAGAGCTCGCACGAAAGTGGCTAGGGCGTGTCGTCAATTAGGGGATTCGCAAATCAGTTGAAGCGTGATTCATAGGGAGCCTTCTTGAAGGAGGCCTTGATGGTGAAACGCTATGGA
>JAYVCU010000196.1:0-5523 GCA_043749835.1 Hyphomicrobiales bacterium | reverse complement strand
TTTTGGTGCGCCATGGTTTGTCGCGCTATCTTGACAGCAGCATTTATCTCGGTCGCGGCGGAACCGAAGTTGATGGCTGAGCAGCTGTTGCTGGATCTGACGCACCGCGCCGCCTTGGGCCGCGATGATTTTCTGGTGGCACCCTCTAATGAAGCGGCTGTGCGCTTAGTGGATGAGTGGCCAAAGTGGCCCACACATGCCGCCATTTTGGTGGGGCCAGAGGGCAGTGGCAAAAACCATTTGGCGCACGTATGGCAGGCCAGCTCTCATGCTGAAATTGCTGCTGCGCGTGATGTTACAAAAGAAAACCTCCCGCATTTATTTATGCATAAATCACTTTGTCTCGAAGACATAGAGAGTGACGATTTTGATGAGACGATGATGTTTCATGCCCTTAATCTGGCCAGGCAAGAAGGTGGGCATGTGCTGTTGTCTTCACGCGTTGATCCACTTTTATGGCACATAAAACTGCCTGATCTTGCTTCACGGTTGAAAGCCCTGCCGCTGGTTCATATTTTGCCGCCTGATGATACGCTATTGCGCGGTATTTTAGTGAAGCAGTTTGGCGATCGTCAGATCGTGCTTGATGAAGCCACGATCAGCTACATGATTGTGCGCATGGCGCGCTCTGCTGCTGCGGCGCGGGCGTTAGTGATGGAGATTGACCGCCAAGCAATGATTGAAAAGGCTGAGGTAACGCGGCCCTTTGTGGCCAAAGTGATGGCTCGGATTGCCAATCCGGATCTATTTACGCTGTCATGAAATCATCGTTCATGAAACTGTCAAATTGGCTTACGATGAGTTCTTGATGACTGACATGATCCTTGACCCTGCCCTCGCGATCAGCCCGCACCGTTTCATTAACCGCGAACTTTCGTGGCTGGATTTCAATATGCGTGTTTTGGAAGAGGCAAGGGATAAGGCTCATCCGCTGCTGGAGCGGCTGCGTTTTCTTTCAATCTCGGGCAATAATCTGGATGAATTCTTCATGGTGCGCGTGGCGGGGCTGGTGGGGCAGCTGCGCGAGCAGATTCCTGAATTGAGTCAAGATGGGCGCACACCCGCTGAACAACTGGAGTTAGTTCGCGCCCGCGCCCTCGAGCTGATGGGGGAGCAAGATCGGCGTTGGCTGGAGCTTCGTGAAGAGTTGCAGAAAAATGGCATTAGTATTGTTGATCAAACAGCGCTTAATAAAAATGAAAAAGACTGGTTGGATTTGCGCTTTCTTGAACAGATTCTTCCCATTGTCACACCGATTGCCATTGACCCGGCTCATCCCTTTCCCTTTATTCTCAATCGTGGCTTCGTCATGGCGGTGGAATTGGAACGGCGCGGGGGAGGCAATCTGATGCGGGCGCTTCTGCCCATTCCATCCCAACTTGAGCGCTTCATCCGTTTGCCAGGTGAAGCCATTCGCTTCATTATGCTGGAAGAAATGCTAAGTCTGTTTTTGCCGCGTTTATTTCCCGGTTATGGCGTTAAAGCCAAAGGCCTGTTTCGCGTTATCCGTGACAGCGATCTTGAAATCGAAGAAGAAGCCGAAGATCTGGTGCGTTTATTTGAAACTGCGTTGAAACGGCGTCGCCGGGGGCAGGTGATTCGCATGGAAGTGGATGCGCAATGCCCGAGTTATTTGCGTAACTTCATCGCCGAAGAATTGGGCGTTTCTGCTGACGTGACCATTATGAAAGAAGGTCTTGTTGGTTTTGCCGATACCGAACAACTGATTTTAGACGAGCGCCCGGATTTAAAATTTTCGCCCTATGTGCCGCGTTATCCCGAGCGAGTGCGCGATCACGCGGGCGATATTTTTGCGGCCATCAGGCAAAAAGACTTTGTGGTTCATCACCCTTATGAATCATTTGATGTGGTGGTGCAGTTTATCCGACAGGCCGCCGTTGATCCTGATGTTGTAGCGATCAAACAAACGCTTTACCGCACCTCGCACAATTCACCGATTGTTGCCGCTTTGACCAAGGCTGCCGAAGCGGGAAAATCCGTCACAGCTTTGGTGGAACTCAAAGCGCGATTTGATGAAGAAGCCAACATTCAATGGGCGCGCGATTTAGAGCGTGCCGGTGTGCAAGTTGTGTTTGGCTTTATTGAGTTGAAAACGCATGCCAAGGTTTCCATGGTGGTGCGGCGTGAGGCTGGTCTCATGCGCACTTATGTGCATTTCGGCACCGGTAATTATCACCCGATCACTGCGAAAGTGTATACGGATCTCTCTTTCTTCACCTGCGATCCGGCCTTGGCGCGTGACGCGGCGCGGGTTTTTAATTTTATCACCGGCTATGCACAACCGGAAGATTTGGAAAAGATTTCGCTATCTCCGATCAATCTGAAAGACCGTTTGCTGCAAAACATTGAGGCTGAGATTGAACATGCCAAAGCGGGGCGGCCTGCGCAAATTTGGGCGAAGCTTAATTCAATTGTTGATCCGGGCGTGATTGATGCTTTGTATAAAGCGTCGCAGGCGGGTGTGAAAATTGAATTGGTCGTGCGCGGCATTTCATGTTTGCGACCAGGTGTTAAAGGGCTTTCTGAAAATATCCGTGTGAAAAGTATTGTGGGGCGGTTTTTGGAGCATTCGCGTATTGTTTGTTTTGGCGCGGGCCATGGCCTGCCAAGTCCGAAGGCCAAGGTCTATATTGGCTCTGCTGATTGGATGCCGCGCAATTTGCACCGCCGTGTTGAGACGCTTATTCCCATTGATAACCCCACCGTTCATGAGCAAGTGTTAGATCAGATCATGGTGGCAAACTTCCGCGATAATGAACAAAGCTGGGAGCTTTTGCCCGATGGTGCCTCGCGGCGGATTGCGCCTGACGATAAGCATACGGCATTTAACGCGCATCAATTTTTTATGGAAAACCCATCTTTGTCGGGGCGCGGTAGTGCGCTTGCGGGTAAAATAGAAGCTAGGGAAAACAAGAAAGCGAAACCTACGACGTGAGTTGGCATAAGGGATTTAGAACTGAACCGCCACGTTACCGCCCGGTGGCAGTGGTGGATATTGGCTCCAATTCTGTTCGCCTGGTGGTTTATGACGGGGTTCGCCGTTCGCCCACGCCGATTTTCAATGAAAAAGTTCTATGCGGTCTTGGTAAGGGCGTTGCCACAACCAGCCGTTTGAACGAGGCCGCAATCACGCGGGCGCTTGCAGCATTGCGACGCTTTCGCGCATTGGTCAAGCAGATGGGTGTTAAGCAGGTTTTTGCTGTTGCCACGGCTGCTGCCCGCGAAGCCAATAACGGTGATGAGTTCATAGAACAAGCCGAGAAGGCCCTTGGTGCTGGCATCCATGTGCTGACTGGCAAAGAAGAAGCTCGCTTTGCCGCCTTGGGTGTACTTTCTGGCATACCAGATGCTGACGGCATTGCCGGGGATTTGGGTGGCGGATCGCTGGAGTTGATCGACATTAAGGATGGCAAGTTGCATGACGGCGTGACACTGCCTATCGGCCCATTGCGGCTGATTGATTTGTCTGGCGGATCGATTGGGCGTGCGAAAGCTATTGTTGATGAATATCTGCACAAAACTGCGCTGATCCAAAGAATGCAGGGTCGCACGTTCTATGCAGTAGGCGGTGCCTGGCGAAATCTTGCACGTATTCACATGGCGCAAACGGCTTACCCTTTGCATGTGCTGCATCATTATCAGATGTCCAGAAGACAAGCTGAGGGCATATCTGAGTTGATGGCCCATCAGACGGCTGCGTCATTGAAAGACGTGAAAGATATGTCGAAGGCTCGCATCGACACATTGCCGTTTGGGGCCATGATACTGGACCGCCTTATGCATTTAGGCAAAGCCAATGATGTGGTGATTTCGGTGTTTGGTGTGCGCGAAGGATTGTTGTTTTCCAAGCTGCCGCGGAAGAAAATGGGATATGACGTATTGTTATCGTCGTGTTGGGATTTTGCGCGTCGCTATGCACGTTCACCTGCACATGAGCTGGAACTATGCGATTGGACAGACCAGATTTTTGGCAAAGCGGGTTTGGCTGAAAGCGATGTGGAACGGCGTCTGCGCCATGCGGCGTGTTTGCTGGCCGATATCGGCTGGCGCGCGCATCCGGATTACCGGGCAGAGCGCTCTCTTGGGATGATTTCGCAAGCGGCTTTTGTAGGTGTGGACCATCCGGGCCGTGTGTTTTTGGCTCTGACAATTTTCTACCGCTATGACGGCGATGCAATGCGCGAGGATATGACGCAGCTGCTTGATGACAGGCATGTGGAGCGGGCGCATTTAATCAGCTCACTGTTCCGGCTGGCTTATATTTTATCGGCTGCCATGCCGGGACTTCTGCCAAAAATTGGCTTAACAATTTCGGGCAAATTGTTGGTGCTCACGTTGTCTGGCAAGTTACGGGATTTGATCGGTGAACGCGTGGAAAAACGGTTTGGTGAATTGGCATTTGAAATGGGTCTCACCCCAAAAGTGGATGTGAAATAGCTACCTGTTCAAAATGACAGCTTTGCCTTTGTCCATCGTAATGCAGGCTTTGCCGTGTTTAATATCCAGTGCCACTTTGCCGAACACCTCAAACTGCCAGCCCTTCATGGCGGCAATGTCTGCCGCATCATCCATGGCCAAGGCTTCGATATCTGCACTTGAAGCAATTAGTTTTGGCGCAAGACCTTGGGTTTCACAGATAATTTTCAAAGCGAGTTTGAGAATTTCTGCCGCGGCCAAAGCTGCTGATGTCATTTCGTCATACTTGGCTTTGTCCGGAATTGTTTTAAGGTCGCGAGCCAGGCCATCCTGAACGGCTTTCAGGATTGCGGTTCCCATGGCGGAATTTCCAGCGCCGCGCGAAACTAAACGCAGTTCGTTCACATCTTGCGGTGTTTGCGGCATTTGAATGGCAATTTCTGCTATGGCCTCATCTTTTAAAACACGGCCCCGCGGCACGTTTTTGGTTTGCGCTTCACGTTCACGCCAAGCGGCCACTGACATCAACACGGCCTGCTGCTTTTTGTTTTGAATGCGGGCTTTGACGCGCCGCCAGCTCTGCTCAGGGTCAACTTTATATGTGGCGGGATCAGTGAGATTGGAAAGTTCTGATTTCATCCAATCGGCGCGGCCGGTTTCAGTCAATTGCACTTGCAGTTTCTCATAAACCGTTCGTAGATGCGTGACGTCAGATACCGCATAGGCTTGCTGTTTATGGGTGAGCGGCCTTCTTGACCAATCGGTGAACTGCGAGGATTTATCTATGCTTGCGCCAACGAGTTTTCGCACAATAGCCTCATATCCGACCTGATCGCCGAAGCCGCACACCATGGCGGCAATTTGTGAATCGACGATGGGCTGCGGCAAGGCCCCTGAAAGCAACATTAGAATTTCGAAATCCTGCTTTGCAGCGTGGAAGACTTTCAAAACGTTGGTATCTGCCATCAAAGCAAAAAAGGGTGAAAGTTCGAGGCCATCAGCCAGAGGATCAATTAACGCCGCTTCTGTAGCCCCTGCAATCTGGATGAGACAGAGCTTGGGATAGTAAGTTGTTTCACGCAGAAA
>JAYVCU010000195.1:0-11464 GCA_043749835.1 Hyphomicrobiales bacterium | reverse complement strand
GGCATAAGTTTCCGAAAGCGTTGCCGGCAAAAAAGAACCCGTGCCCACCATGTCGATGGGGGCTTTGGCGGCCCCCATAATCTGGCACTTTTGGGGATCAAAGCCGGACGAGCCGACGATCATCGCCGCTTTAAAGCCTGCTTGGTCTAACGCGCGACGGGCGTGAATGATTGATGCTACTGAAACGCCTTTGCCGAATAAAATACGGCGCACTTTGTCTACCAACAAATTATTGGGATCAAGCTGCACTGTGCGTCCACCCAAAACAGTTTCAACAATAGAATATTCGCCGCGCACTTTCAGCCAATCGCCCATCATCCCAACCGATTTTTCATAATCCAAGCCTTCAGCAAAACGGCCGCCGTGTGTGTCAAGCCTGATGCCAAAGCTTTTACCCTGACTTTCCAGCTTTTCCTCATTGTAAAACCACTTGGCACAGCGCAAAGCGTCAGCAATCTCTTGTCCCGTATAGTCAACAAGCGCGATTAAGGATTTAGCATCCGGCAGAGATTTGTGAAAAAGTTTCATGGCCGCCAACACATCGCCGTTCGCATAACCCACTAATGCATGGGGCATCGTGCCCATGCCTTGTGCCGAGCCAAAAAATGGCGCCGTCAAATCTTGCGATGAACCGATAAAGCCTTTCACGACGCGGTTGTTTGCGCGTGCGGCTTCGCTGCCAACTTTTGCGCCATAAGCCGCAAGGATATTCATCTCGGCACCAGAGCCATGTCTGGCATGCATATCCATAAAGCCCGCAGATGGAATAGCCATGCACATTTCATAGGCGTTGTTCGCGGCAACACAGGGAAATCCAGTTTTCTGCAATAACAACGTTTCAATTTCAGAAAGCTTTTTCAATGAGCCAGTGATTTCAAACAGTTTGCGTTCTGAAGGTACAACCTCACCTTCAACCACAAAGCGCTTCACCTTGGCTTCCGGGACAAAGTGGTTGACCAGGCGAATGACCGGCTCCAGGGCCGCTACAACGCGGCGCCGCATAAACACTGCAAAGGTCACTTCCACATCGCCATTAGCGGCCACAATGCGCGCAGTGTTGGTGAAGTATTTATCCGTCTGCGCCTCAATTGGCCCCCCCGCTTCAACCAGGGTGATCATGCGGTCAAGAATTTGGGATTGGTCGGCAGTAAGGGTCATGCTGCAACGATTAGCGGTTTGGGCAGAAAGGTCAAACAGCAGACTACACCGCCGCCTCCACACCCAGCTTCAGCACATCATTATCCGTCACCGCCGCCATAAACGTATAGCCCATGTTGGCGTATTGCTTGATGATCTGCGGCGTGCCTGCAAAGGCTCCGGCCACCAACGCCTTTGCGCGTGCCATTTCGGCGATGCGCTTCATTGCCACCAAATTAGCAGCACTCAAACGGTTCAATTCTGCGCCCTTGGAAAGTGCGATAGACAGATCAGACGGGCCAACAAAAAGTCCGTCTAACCCCGGCACGGTGGCGATATCTTCAACGATCTCCAACGCCTCTTGGGTTTCGATCATCGCAAACACCAGCGTATCTTGGTTGGCGTCCTTCAAATAATCCGCCGCAGATTTACCCGCTGCTTGCACCATGGCATATCCACCCCATGAGCGTTGACCCATCGGTGGATACTTCGCTGCCTTCACCAAGGCCCGTGCATGTTCGACACTGTTGATCATCGGTGCGATTATAACCGAAGAACCAAAGTCCAATGCTTGGCCAATCAAGCCCGGATCATTCCACAAAACGCGGGTGATCACAGGCTTGCCTGCTGCTGTAATCGCTGCCGCCATGACATTGGCTTGGTCCATGCCGATCAGACCATGTTGCAAATCCAGCGCCACACCGTCCAATCCAGCGCGTGCCAGTTGCCCTGCAAACTGCGAACCCGGAATGCCCATCCATGAAAATAAAAACGGCTTACCGTCATGCAGCCGGGCGCGCAGATTCATTTTTCGCCCGCTTTCAGTTGATTGCGCGCTTCCTGCATTTTCTCAGCCAACATCTGTTCAATGGTCGCAGATGAAACCTCAACACCTTTGGCCGCAAAATCTTTTTTCAACTTTTCAGTTACGTCGCGGTCGCCATGCTTTTCCAAATCGGTGCTGACTAGGCTTTTAGCGTAGGCCTTGGCCTCATCGCCAGTAAGGCCAAGCAAACCAGCGGCCCAGTGACCCACAAACCTGTCGCGTCGCGCGCGCGCCTCAAATTCAGCCGATTCGTGGGCAGCAAACCCAGCCTCAGCAGCTTTTTCGCGATTATCGAAGGTTGTCATTATTCAGTCTCCTTAAAATTCAACCTATCAGCTAGCGCCAAAAGCCCACAAATCAAGGCAAAATAGCGTTTGTGCAGCACAACAATCCAGCATACAAGCCGCTCTTTCCACAGGGGCCAGTGTATAGACATTGGATTAGCGCCAATGCCGCCTCTATATGTTAATACAGATCAACGGAGTTAGATTGGGGATTCTTTCTATGAATGGCAAGCGTACACGCATCTATGAAGGCAAGGCTAAGATCTTATATGAGGGTCCTGAGCCAGGCACAGTGATTGTGCATTTCAAGGATGATGCCACAGCTTTTGACGGCACCAAGAAAGAAGTTATTGACGGCAAGGGCGTGCTGAACCAACGCATCTCTGACTATATGTTCCAGCGCTTGAATGAGATGGGCATGCCCACGCATTACATCCGCTCCCTCAACATGCGCGAACAACTGGTGCGCAGCGTAGAAATTATCCCCTTGGAAATTGTCGTTCGCAATGTGGCGGCTGGCTCCCTGGCCAAACGCTTAGGCCTTGAAGAGGGCTCGGCCCTGCCCCGCTCCATTATTGAGTGCTATTATAAGAACGACAAACTGCATGATCCGATGGTGAATGAAGAACACATCACCGCTTTTGGTTGGGCCACGCCGATGGAGATGGACGACATTATGCACATGTCAATCCGTATCAATGATTTCTTGTCTGGCCTGTTCCTAGGCATCGGCATCAGATTGGTGGATTTCAAATTGGAATTCGGCCGCTTTGTTGAAAACGATATGATGCGCGTGGTTTTGGCGGACGAAATTTCTCCAGATAATTGCCGCCTCTGGGACATGCGTAACAATAACGCCAAGCTGGATAAAGATGTTTTCCGCCGCGATCTTGGAAGCCTGGTAGACGCCTACCACGAAGTAGCCAAACGCCTGGGAATTATCCAGGAAGGCGAAACGCCTGTGCGTTCAAGGCCAAAATTGGTGAAGACGGATTAGGTTGTTACTGCTTTGTCAGGCTGTCATTTCCGTGAACTCGGAAATGACCAATAGAATGAAAGTTTCACCATGAAAGCCAAAATCAAGGTCACTTTGAAAACTGGCGTATTAGACCCGCAAGGCAAAGCCATTGAGGGCGCACTTGGGTCGCTAGGTTTTTCCGGTGTGAACAGCGTGCGACAGGGCAAGTTTTTTGAAATCGATCTGGCAGAGACAGATAAAACTATCGCACAAACCGCGTTGAAACACATGTGCGAAAAGCTGATCGCTAATACAGTGATTGAAAATTACGAGATTGAGTTGGGCTAGGCCAATGAAATCCGCCGTTCTCCTCTTCCCCGGAATCAATCGCGACCGTGACATGATGCTGGCGTTAGAAAAAACCACGGGCGTAAAACCCCACCTTGTCTGGCACACAGATACAACGCTTCCAGATGTTGACCTTGTGGTCGTGCCCGGCGGTTTTTCATACGGCGATTATCTGCGCTGCGGGGCGATTGCCGCGCGTTCACCCATCATGGCAGATGTGAAGGCCAAGGCACTAAAAGGATTAAAAGTTCTGGCTGTCTGCAACGGTTTCCAGATAGTCACCGAAGTGGGCCTTTTGCCAGGTGCTTTGGTGCGCAATGCGGGCTTGAAGTTTGTCTGCAAAGAAGTGCGTCTAAAGGTGGAAAATACCAAAACGTTTTTCACCCATAAAATGGGGCAAGGCTCGGTCGTCTCCTGCCCCGTGGCCCATGGTGAAGGCAATTACATCGCCGATGATGAAACCATTAAGCGCCTTGAAGGCGACGGTCGCGTGGTGTTTCGCTATGTCGAGGGCACAAACCCCAATGGCGCAATGAATGACATTGCCGGGATTTGCAACAAAGCCGGAAACGTTATCGGCATGATGCCACATCCTGAAAACATGATCGAAGCCTTGCACGGAAGACAAGATTGTTTGCCTTTGTTTCAAAGCTTGCTTGTTGCTTGAATTAAATTCGGTCAAATATCTATTAAAATATCCCGCCAGGACTTTACGCATTATTCAGCTTGACCCTCGTTAACAATAGATTAACGCCGATTTTCGCGCTTCAATGAAAACGACTGCAACGCGCAAAACGCTGCAAATACTGCAAGCAATAACAGCCAGGATAATGAAAATGATGTCACTCTTTTTCAAAAACGTCAAAGCCACCGCGGCAGCAGATAATGCCGCCGTTGCTCAAGGCGCAGATGCCCTTCGCGACCGTATGAACCGCATGCTGCGCGAGAAGAAAGCAGCAGCATTCATGCAGCCGCCCAGCGCGTTTTCGGTGCAGCCAGCGTTAAAAAAACCCGTAGAGCGCCCGAAGGTATTTGCATTTTACATTTAGCTTTGCAAAGATCAATTGCGTTTCAACTTAAGTTTGTGTTTTGACATTAACGGAACTTCAACGCGTATTGCCTAGGAACAATTTTCCAAGGCAAAATGAGTTGGAGATGCCATGAAGCAGTCGTCTTTTGTAACACCGTTAGAGTCGTATCGGCGGGTGGCTGAAATTCAGCGCTTGAAAGCCGTCATAGCAGAAGCCGTCGCCAAGAAATGGCACGCAGAAACGCGGTTTTTTAACAGCGCCTTGAAAGATGAAGAATAGGTTGTGAATCTCGAGCCTGCCGATTAAACGGCCAGCATGAGCACGCTTTCCGAACCTGCTATTACCCCAGAAATTGTTGCTGTCCATGGCCTAAAACCGGATGAATATCAGCGTTTTTTAAAACTGCTGGGCCGCGTCCCAACATTCACTGAATTGGGCATTTGCTCGGCCATGTGGAACGAACATTGTTCCTATAAATCCTCCAAAAAATGGTTGAAAACGCTGCCCACCACTGGGCCACGCGTGATTTGCGGGCCGGGCGAAAATGCCGGCGTGATCGATATTGATGATGGCCAAGCGATCGTATTTAAGATGGAAAGTCATAACCATCCATCATTCATCGAACCCTATCAGGGCTCAGCCACCGGTGTAGGAGGTATTTTGCGCGATGTGTTCACCATGGGTGCAAGGCCCATCGCGGCACTAAACGCTTTGCGCTTTGGTGAGCCATCACACTCTAAAACCCGTCATTTGGTTTCAGGCGTTGTGGCTGGCGTAGGCGGCTATGGCAACTCATTTGGTGTGCCGACTTTAGGCGGCGAAGTGAATTTCCACAAACGCTACAACGGTAACATTCTCGTCAATGCCATGGCGGTGGGGCTGGCTGATGCCGACAAGATTTTTTATTCCAAAGCCAAAGGTGTCGGCCTGCCTGTGGTCTACTTGGGCGCGAAAACCGGGCGCGACGGCATTCATGGTGCCACAATGGCTTCGGCTGCCTTTGAAGCAGACGCGCACGAAAAGCGCCCCACGGTGCAAGTGGGTGATCCCTTCACCGAAAAATGTTTGTTGGAGGCGTGCATGGAATTGATGGCCTCTGGTGCTGTTATTGCCATTCAAGACATGGGGGCCGCCGGCCTCACATCATCGGCGGTGGAAATGGGTGCAAAAGGTAATCTCGGCATTGAGCTTGATCTCGACAAGGTGCCTTGCCGTGAAACCGGCATGAGCGCTTACGAGATGATGCTGTCTGAATCTCAAGAACGCATGTTGATGGTTTTGCTGCCTGAGAAGGAAAAACAGGCTGAGGGCATCTTCGTTAAATGGGGTCTGGATTTTGCGATTATAGGCATAACCACCAACACGCTGCGCTTTGTCATCAAACACCAAGGGCAGGTGAAAGCAGATTTGCCCATCAAAGAAATGGGCGACAACGCGCCAGAATACGATAGGCCATGGACAGAGCCTAAAAAACTGTCGCGCTTGAAGCCGGAGGATGTGCCTGCGCCAACTGATTTGAAATCCGCTTTACTGCAAATTCTAGGCTCACCGGATATGTGCTCACGTCGTTGGGTATGGGAACAGTATGATACACTAATCCAATCCAACTCCGCGCAAATCCCTGGTGGCGATGCAGGCGTGGTGCGCGTCAATGACAAAAAGGCCATTGCTGTCACCTCAGACGTAACCCCGCGCTATGTTGAGGCTGATCCCTTTGAAGGCGGCAAGCAGGCCGTGGCTGAAAGCTGGCGCAACCTCACTTGTGTAGGAGCAACCCCCATCGCCTTCACCGACAATTTGAATTTCGGTAACCCTGAACGCCCTGAATGTATGGGACAACTGGTCTGCGCTATTAAAGGCATTGGCGAAGCTGCTCTCGCACTGGATTATCCCGTCGTGTCGGGCAATGTTTCGCTCTACAATGAAACCATGGGCCAGGGCATTCTGCCAACGCCTACCATCGGCGGTGTGGGATTGTTGCCAGATCTGTCCAAGATGATGACCAACAGATTTAAAAAGGCGGGTGATGTGATCATCTTGATCGGCGGACACGGAACAGAGATGGGGCAATCGATTTATTTGCGCGAAATTCTAGGTCGCGAACAGGGTTCACCACCATCTGTAAATTTGGCAAAAGAACGCAGGAATGGCGATTTCGTCCGTAGACTGATTAATGACCAGGCGGTGACTGCGGTGCATGACATTTCTGATGGCGGCCTGGGCATAGCCGTAATTGAGATGGCCCTGCCCACCGAATTGGGTGCAATGTTGGAAGCCATGAACCACATCAGCATGTTTGCGGAAGACCAATCGCGTTATCTTCTAACGGCAACACCCGCTCGTGCCGTGGCCATTCTGGCAGGCGCGCAGGAACACGGCGTTGAAGCTGCCATTATTGGAAAAGTGACGACGAGTGCCACATTAAATATCAATGGCACCGCCGCCATAGCCATCATGGAGTTGCGCAAAGCCCATGAAGGCTGGTTTCCAAATTACATGATGGGACAGATTGACTTCGATGCGAAATCATGCGAATTACATACTAAAGTTGAGCCTTTTTAACACTTAACCAGAGGCCCAAAGACATCGTTTGCACATGCTTAAAGGGATACTATCAGCCCTGAAACTAGTATACTGCCTAACATCATTAAAAAGGATTGATTTGATGAAGAAACTCATTCTTGCTCTAGCCCTGGGTTCAGCAATTTTCGCAACCGCCGCTGACGCACGGACGCGCCAGCATATGAACAGTCGCGGTGGGCAGGGCGGCATAAAAGTTGGCGTTTTAAACTGCCAGGTGGCGCCTGGTGTCGGTTTAATTCTTGGTTCATCGAAAGCCGTGCGCTGCACTTTCAATCGTAACCGTGGCGGGGCTGAACGTTATTCCGGCAGCATGGGCAAACTGGGCATTGATATTGGCGTTACCAATACATCCTATTTAAGCTGGATTGTGATCGCGCCAGGTGATATCGGCCGCGGTGCGCTTGAAGGTTCCTATGTTGGTGCATCAGCCCAAGCAACTGTAATTGCTGGTGTGGGGGCAAATGCACTTGTTGGCGGGTTCAATAACAACATCAATCTTCAGCCATTTAGTGTCCAAGGTCAAACCGGCTTGAATATTGCTGCAGGGCTTGGCAGCTTAACATTGCGCTCCACCCGTTAAGCCGACGCAAATAAATCTGAATGCCCGTCCGCAGTTCCGGACGGGTTTTTTATTACGCATCGACGCATTGAAGATGACGCATTTGCGGACTATATCAGAATTGCGATGCCGCGCTTGCATAGAAAGCCGCACCGATTAGGAAATGAACGCATGGCCATGACCGCCCCAGAGATTGAACGCTTCATCAAAGAGGCATTACCCGATGCCAACATAACTATTAGTGATCTTGCAGGTGACGGCAATCACTACTCGGCTAATGTCATCTCCGCTGCCTTCACCGGCAAGAACCGTGTGCAACAGCACCAAATGGTTTATGCTGCCCTGAAAGGCCGCATGGGCGGTGAGCTTCATGCGCTGGCTTTGCAAACATCACCACCACAGGAATGAGATAAAATGACCATCCATGACGAAATCGACAAAGACATAAAATCTAATGATATCGTGCTCTACATGAAAGGCACTGCGGATATGCCGCAATGTGGCTTTTCGGGCCGCTCGGTGCAAATTCTGCAACACCTTGGCGTGCCGTTCAAGGATGTGAATGTGCTCGCCAGTGATGAGCTGCGTCAAGGCATCAAAGATTATACCAACTGGCCCACCGTGCCACAGCTTTATGTGAAGGGCGAATTTGTCGGCGGCGCAGATATCTTGATGGAAATGTATCAATCGGGTGAGTTGAAGCAGCTTTTGGCCGATAAGGGTATTGCGTAATCCATATGCTCACGCTCTACACTGCACCCAAAACCTGCTCTCTCGCCTGCGCCATTACGCTGGAAGAAGCGGGCGCGGATTATCATTTAGTGAAGTTGGATTTTCCAGCGGGCGAACAACATGGTGCTGCTTACCTGGCCAAAAACCCAAAAGGCCGTGTGCCGGCATTGGGCACTGACAAGGGTGTCATCACCGAGGTTTTGGCAATCATGGCCTATGTCGCCCAAACTCATCCTGAGGCGGAGCTTGCACCCACTGATCCTTTTGATTTTGCTCTGATGCAAGGGTTCAACTCCTATCTCGCGTCCACGGTGCACGTGAACCATGCTCATAATCGCCGTGGTGCGCGCTGGAGCGATGATGCTGCTGTGGTCGAGGCCTTAAAAATTAAAGTGCCTAAAAATATGACTGATTGTTACACGCTCATCGAAAATGGCATGTTGAAAGGCCCATGGGTACTCGGCCAGGATTACAGCACTGCCGATGGTTACCTCTTCACCATCTCTGGCTGGCTGCCCAATGATCAGGTGGACATTACTAAATTCCCACGTGTGCACGCGCATTTCAAACGCGTGGGCGAACGACCCGCCGTAAAACGTGCGCTTGAAAAACATGGCGGCTAAAGCAACGCGGCTAGCCGTCTTTGGTTTGGCTTGCACGTTTGCCTCTGTCCCAGCTTTTGCAGACATTTTGATCGGCGTGGCAGGCCCCTTCACTGGCCAATACCAATCTTACGGGCAACAAATGCTGGTCGGCGTGAAAGCCGCAATCGACAGCCAAAATGCTAAAGGCGGAATTGGCGGTGAACAACTGATCCTCGTTTCCGCAGATGACGCTTGCGACAACACCAAGGCTGATGAAGCAGCGCACAAATTAATCTCGGCACACGTGGATGTGGTGATTGGCCATTTCTGCTCAAACGCCTCACTCATTGGCGCAAAGCTTTATGAAAAAGCCGGCATCAGCATAATCGCGCCCACGGCAGTTTTGCCCGCCCTTACTGAGAGCGCACTTACCAACGTTGTTCGGCTTTCGAGCCGGTATGACGCACAAGGCAGCTTTGCAGCATCCCGCATTTTGGCCAAACGCCCCAATGCCAGACTGGCACTCGTAGATGATGGCACCGCGCAGATGAAAGAAATCACCATCAGTTTTGCTACGGCTTTCAGCAAAAGCGTTGCAGTTACGGCCAGCATAACACCAGACCAAAAAGACTTCGCAGAGCTGGTGGCCAAGATGAGAGCCGCAAATGTTGACACGCTCTATGTCGCTACCGGTGCCACCGACGCTGGCCGTTTGACAGCCCAAGCTCAAGCGGCAGGATTAACCCTCAAACGCTACGGCCCAGACCCACTCCTGGCTGAGCAGTTTTGGGAAGCCTCTGGCACCGCCGGTGAAAGTACCTTGGTGAGCTTCCCAGCCGATCCGACTTTGTCATGGCCTGCCAAAGCGTTAGCAAATGATATGAAATTATTAGGCGAAGCACCTGATGGCCCAGCCTTGCTGGTTTATGCCGCGGTTCAACTCTACCTGGCCGCTGCCAGCGGAGGAGCGCATACGGGCCTCGGTATCGCTTCCGCTCTGAAATTCGGCACCGCCTACGCTACGATCCTAGGCCCCATGTCATTTGACGCCAAAGGTGACGGCCAAGTCTTGCGCTTTGCCTGGTTTTCGTGGAACAACGGGGCTTATCAAACCATCGCAACAGAAAGCCCTTGATGCGCGCCTTTTTTGTTCAAATTAAATGTGAGCTAGGCAAATCTTACCGCGTGGCCAGCACCCTTGCCGACGCCGAAATCGCCTCAGAAATTTTCTCCACCGCCGGCGAATATGACCTGTTGGTCAAATTTTATTTGAAAGATGGTGAAGACATCGGCCACTTCATCGCCCAAAAAGTACAGGCCATTCCCGGTATCCGAGACACATTTACGATTGTGACATTTAAGGCCTTCTAGAATCAAGACTGGCCCCGGCCCGCCTGATTTGTTAGAGGGGGCAGAACTTACATCTCCTTAAGGCACCCAATGATCCCGCGTTATTCCCGCAAAGACATGGCCCAAATTTGGTCTCCTGAAACGAGGTTCAAAATCTGGTTCGAAATTGAGGCCCATGCAGCTGACCGCATGGCGGCCCTTGGCATTGTACCCAAAGCTGCGGCCAAGAAGATTTGGGCCAAAGGCAAAGACGCGAAATTTGATATAGCCCGCATTGATGAGATTGAATCCGTTACCAAGCATGACGTCATTGCCTTCCTCACCCACCTTTCAGAAATCGTTGGGCCAGAAGCCCGCTTTGTGCATCAAGGCATGACCAGCTCCGATGTGTTGGATACATGTTTCAACATTCAACTCACCCGTGCGGCTGATCTGCTGATTGCCGACATCGATGAACTTCTTGCAGCCCTGAAGAAGCGTGCTTTTGAATACAAAATGACACCCTGTATTGGCCGCAGCCATGGCATTCATGCAGAGCCAATAACCTTCGGATTGAAGATGGCTTATGCCTATGCCGAATTCAGCCGCGCCAAAACCAGATTGGAAAATGCCCGCGAAGAAGTGGCTACCTGCGCAATATCCGGCGCTGTAGGCACTTTCGCCAACATCGATCCATCGGTAGAAATCTATGTTGCCAAGAAATTGGGGTTAAAGCCCGAACCCGTTTCAACCCAAGTGATTCCACGTGATCGCCACGCCATGTTCTTTGCCATATTGGGTGTTGTCGCATCGTCAGTAGAGCGCCTCGCCACTGAAATTCGCCACTTGCAACGCACTGAAGTTTTGGAAGTGGAAGAGTATTTTGCCGAAGGCCAAAAGGGCTCATCGGCCATGCCGCATAAGCGCAATCCAGTACTCACTGAAAATCTCACTGGCCTGGCGCGGCTTGTGCGGTCCGCCGTTTATCCGGCGATGGAAAACGTAGCCCTTTGGCATGAGCGTGATATTTCGCACAGCTCGGTTGAACGCGGCATTGGCCCTGATGCCACTGTGCATTTGGATTTCGCCCTGA
>JAYVCU010000194.1:0-2023 GCA_043749835.1 Hyphomicrobiales bacterium | reverse complement strand
TGAGGGTGAACGCCATACACATTATCAGAATTAAAATTCATCTGCTTCTCCGCCACCGATCCTAATGCAATGCCGGCATATTTAAAAGCCTATGAACGCGCCTTATTTCTAATCGGTCAATTTGATCGGCACACGAATATAACTCACGCCGTTTGAATCCGGCGGCGGCAACTTGCCGGCCCGCATGTTCACTTGAATAGACGGCATAAGCAAAGTTGGCGCAGACAGTGTTTTGTCTCTCGCATTGCGCATCTCTACAAATGCAGCCTCACTTATCCCATCATGAACATGCACATTGGCAATGCGTTCATCGGCCACTGTTGTCTCCCGGATAAATTGATCGCGCCCGCCCTTTGGTAAATAGTCGTGGCACAGGAAAAGCCGTGTCTCTGGCGGCAGTGCCAGCAGTCGTTTGATAGAGCGATAAAGTGCGCCTGCATCGCCACCCGGAAAATCGGCCCGCGCCGTCCCATAATCAGGCATAAACAGTGTGTCACCCACAAAAACTGCATCGCCAATTTTATAAGACACACAAGCCGGCGTGTGGCCCGGTGTGGCCATCACCTCCACATCCAGCGCACCAATGTTAAAATGTTCACCGTCCTTCACCAACCGGTCAAACTCTGCGCCCGAGCCAGAAACATCTTGCGCATTAAATACTGGGCGGAAAATATTTTGAACTTCGCGAATGCGCTCACCGATCACCACAGACCCGCCGGTTTTCAATTTGATATAGGGCCACCTGAAAGATGATCGGCGTGTACATGGGTTTCAAGAATAAGTTCAATCGTGCAGTTTTCCAAAGTCGCTTTGGCCAAAACTTTATCAGCCGATTCCATTGAGGATTTGCCAGAGGCGTGATCATAGTCAAACACCGGGTCAATCACTGCGGCCACGCGCCTGGTGGGATCAATCACTAAATAAGTGACAGTGTGAGTGGGCGCATCGAAGAAGGCGTGAATGATCGGCTTGGTCATGGTAAACCCTTTTCTAAACGCCACTATAGCGGCAAAACACGGCCTGGATTCAGTATATTTTTGGGATCGAATAATATCTTTAAACCACGCATTATGTCTAACTCCAGAGGCGATTTTATTTTCAACATGTCAGGCGCCTTAAGACGGCCTATGCCATGCTCGGCACTGATCGATCCGCCGCGTTTTAGAACCTCGACATAAACCACGTCATTCATCACGGGCCACATTGCCAGGTAAGCAGTTTTATCCATGCCAACAGGTTGAGTAACATTAAAATGAATATTGCCGTCACCCATATGCCCAAAGGCATAAACGCGCGCGCCGGGCATAAAACTTTCAACCGCCTTGGTGGCGGCCGCAAGAAAATCTGGCACTTTTGAAACCGGCACAGATACATCATGCTTAATGGAGCCGCCCTCAAACTTCTGAGCTTCCGAAAGGCTTTCGCGCAAAAACCACAACCCCTGGCGCTGGGTTTCATTTTGCGCAATGGTCGCATCGTTTATCAACCCATCATCAAGCGCTTGCTGCAAACACGTCTCCATTGCATCTGACGAAGCATCGGAAAATTCCATTAATACATACCAGGGCGAAGGTGTGGCTAATGGATTGATGGCTTGCGAATGCTTTACTGCAAAGCCAATGCCGATGTGAGGCATAATTTCAAAGCTGACCACGCGGTTGCCACTGGCGGCATTGGCGAGAGTGAGCACACCAAGTGCTGCCTCGGGCGAAGGCACAGCAGCAAAAGCCGTGTCGTGCCGCTTTGGTTTGGGAAAGAGTTTCAACACGGCAGCGGTAATCACCCCAAGTGTACCTTCCGCGCCGATAAAAAGGTCTTTAAGATCATAACCAGTATTGTCTTTGCGCAAAGCCTTGAGGCCGTTCCACACACGCCCATCAGCCATCACCACTTCAAGGCCTAAACACAGCGCACGCGTGTTACCGTAAGCCAAAACATTCAGTCCGCCAGCATTGGTGGAAAGATTGCCACCGATGCGGCAAGACCCTTCAGACGCTAGCGAAAGAGGAAATAGACGGTCCAC
>JAYVCU010000193.1:0-3395 GCA_043749835.1 Hyphomicrobiales bacterium | reverse complement strand
CCGTTTGATGCGCGAGCCGGAGCGGAAGTCGCAAGGGCAAATCCAACAGCGGCGATGGCTAAAGTTGTAAACGTAAGTTTCGTGTTCATGATAATCTCCTTTTCCTAATGTTGCGATCACATTGATCGTTGCCTGAAGTATTATCGCAGCAAAACTGAGCCTGCCCTGAACTTGCCATTCATTTGCCATTCATGTGGTATTATTGTGTCCTGACGTTGCGGGATCGGAATAAGATGCAATCCCCCAACGTAGCTGTTGCATAAGAGTCATTCTCATTCACCCAGGAGCACACCCCATGAAATTGTTTATTGCCACTTTTTTGGCCACAACTTTAACCGCCAGCTTTGCCTTTGCCGCAGGCGGCACGGGCAACGTTGGTGCAGCAGCAGTCGCAGCCCCAACTACCGCTAAAGTGCCTGCCGCTAAAGCGCCCGCCGCTATGATGGCCCATTGCAAAAAAGGCCAGGTAGCACTGAAAAAGCATGGCAAAATGAAATGCACAACGGCTAAAGCCGAATTGGTTCCAGATTCTGAACTGTATACCCAAGGTTGGCAATTGGCCAAAGCCGGTCAATATGATTGGGCAATCGAAGTTCTGTCCGCCGTCAAAGATCAAAACAATCCAGACGTGCTGAACATGTTGGGTTATTCAAACCGTAAAGCCGGCCGCATTGAACTTGGCATTTCCTATTATGATCAGGCAATCAAATTAAAGCCAGACTTTGTGCGCGCGCGTGAATATCTGGGCGAAGGCTATGTGGCAGCAGGCAAGCTAGACCTTGCCAGGGTGCAACTTGGTGAAATTCAGAAAATCTGCGGCACAAGCTGCGAGGAATATACCGACCTTGCAAAGGTCATTGACAAAGGCAGTCTCTAACCTTTTGGCGGCGTCAGCCAACTGACGTTGCCACGGCCCATCCCCTGCACACCAAGGCGCTTGGCCAAAGCTGGGAACAACACATTCAACTCGCCTTCTAACGTGAATGGCGGGTTGACAATCAAAAGCCCGGATCCGGAAAGTCCACTGGCTTCATAGGCGTTGTTGACGCGCAGCTCGGCCTGCAGAATGTTGCCAATGCGCAGTGCGACAACGGCGTCGAGGAAGTTTTCGACAAAGGCTTCGGTCGTCACCGGATACCAAATCACAAATATACCGGTTGCAAAGCGTCGCTGCCCCTGCGCAAGCATCTGCATAACCCGTGCAGTCTCATCCACAGCTTCATAAGGTGGATCAAGCAGCACAAGACCGCGCCTCTCGGTAAATGGCAAATGCGCCTTCACCGCCCGCAACGCATCGGCGACGCTCACGTGCAAACGTCTCTCATCAGTATAAGTCATCGCCAGGGTTTCGGCGTCCTTCGGGTGCAGTTCATTGACAATTAACCGGTCGCCCGTCCGCATACCCTGCAAAATAATATCGGGTGAGCCTGGATAAAACCGTAAATCCCCGCCTGCATTCACCGCTGCAATGGCGCGGCGATAGGGGGCCAAAACCGTCTCCACATCATCAGCAAATGGCAGTTGCATCAGCCCAATGCCCTGGCCCCACTCCCCCGTTTTGCTGGCCTCTGGCCCCAGAAGGTCATAGGCCCCGATCCCGGCATGGGCATCCAGCACCGCGAAAGGCTTTTCTTTCACTGAAAGATATTCAATCAGTCGCGCCAACACCGCATGTTTTAAAACATCGGCGTGGTTTCCGGCGTGATAAGCATGGCGATAATTCATGGGGCGGCTGAATAGCCCAAACCCGCCCTTAACCCAATCGAAACCATTTGGCCGCACTTTGGTTAACGATGAAATTTCAACTTATAATGTATTTACTATGCTTTGTGGCCGTTGCCAGCGTCGCCTTGCGCGCTGAACCTGGTAGCCCCCTGTTTGGCGGAACGGCGAATGGCGTGTTTGACATTTCATTAAAAAATCAATCACTCCCCAACTTAACAGAAGTCAGCACTACGCGGGCGCAGGTGTGTAACCAGCACGATTGTCAAAACGTGCCAAATGCTGCTATCCATACCGCCGCCAACGCTGTGCAACCATAAATCTGCTTACCTTAGTTTCGCCATGAGTGTGGGGTTTGTCTGGCGAGCCAAATAATTGGGGGACTAAAATAGAATGCAAAACAGTTTGAAATGCGCCGCAATGGCAGCCTTGGCCTTAAGCCTTGGTGCCTGCACCAGTCTCAATTTGTTTAAAGACTCAGCCACTCCTGCAGTAGCTACGGCACAAGAACTGACACCAGCGCCACTTTCACCGTCAGGACGGGGAGAGTTATCCGCTGCTCAAATTAAATCTCTCCTCAGCGGCAAAAGCTGGCGCTGGAGAGGCCTGAAATCCGGCGTAACACTCTATGCTTCCGATGGCACATCGTTGGTGGAAATAACCGGCTCAGGCACAACTCAGGGCAAATGGGAAGTTAAGGATGGCCAACTTTGCGAAAGCTTCGCGCCAGCCCCATTTTTGCCTCAGGGCATTCCATTACAATGTTCGTCGTTTGCTGCCGGACCTACCCCCGGCACTTATGCGGTAGGCAAAGCCGTTTTTTCACTGGCGTCTTAACGCACGCCGTTATTGCCGCGAACGCGAGAATCCATCTTCAAGTTAACACTCTGGCGCAAAGGGACTCGCCACGTGTGTACCAGCCACAGTCTCGCCGCAACTTTTTCATGGTACGAACGTTATATGGGCTCAATACGCAGGTGGAGATTGCCCATGTCAACAACATCTTTCAACCGCCGAATGTTTCTAAGCGCAGCCGCAACCTTGCTTAGCAGTGCAAGTTTGGCCTACGCCGCTCATCCGCTTTATGGCGGAACAGATTTCACGCGTGACCCGGCCCTGATTCCGCCTCCAGAATCGCCTGACGATTTTCCAATCGTATCATATGAAAAAAACCTTCCGCCGCAGTTCCGCAGGCAACAGGTTACAATTGGTGCCAACAACCCTGCCAATTTCATTATCGTAGATCCTCAAAACCGCCACCTATATTATATGCTGGGCGGCGACCAGGCGATTAGATACGGTGTCGGCGTAGGGCGCGAGGGCTTCGCCTGGTCTGGCCGCGCTGTTATCGGACTCAAACGCAAATGGCCACGCTGGCTGCCGCCTGAAAGTATGGTGGAGCGGGATGCCAATGCCCTCAAATGGGCTAACGGCATGCCTGGCGGGCCACAAAACCCCTTAGGCGCAAGGGCGCTATATCTTTATGCCAATGGCCAGGATACCCTATACCGAATCCACGGCACCAATGATCCAAGCTCCATTGGTAAGGCCATGTCGTCGGGTTGCATCCGCATGTTGAATGAAGATGTGGTTGATCTCTATGACCGCGTTTCCAAAGGCACAGGCGTCAAAGTTTTGGCCGCTTCTGATTTCACTGCCACCAACTGACAAAA
>JAYVCU010000192.1:0-13035 GCA_043749835.1 Hyphomicrobiales bacterium | reverse complement strand
ATTGCAGGTGCGGGCGGTGCTGCACATTTGCCGGGTATGACGGCATCCCTCACCACACTGCCGGTGTTTGGTGTGCCAGTTGAATCAAATGTCCTGTCGGGGCAAGATTCGCTGCTGTCTATCGTGCAAATGCCCTCGGGTATTCCGGTGGGCACTTTGGCAATCGGCAAAGCCGGAGCGATTAATGCTGCATTGTTGGCTACGCGGGTATTGGCCTTGCAAGATGAAGCTCTGGCAAAACGCTTGGAAGAATGGGCCGCCAGGCAATCCGCCTTGGTGGCACTTGCTCCCAAGGATGAGGCCTGAATGCAAGCTCTTCCTCCGGGCTCAACCATTGGAATTTTAGGAGGCGGGCAGTTGGCGCGCATGTTGGCGCTGGCGGCCGCGCGGCTAGGTTTGAAATGCCATATCTTTGCGCCCGAACATGATAGCCCCGGCTTTCACGTTTCTCCGGCACATCTTGTTGCTCAGTACACGGATCGTTCTGCGCTGTTGGAATTTGCCGCTGAAGTTGATGCAATTACATATGAGTTTGAGAATGTGCCTGTCGAAGCTGTGGCGTTTCTTGAAAAACTTAAACCCGTACGTCCCGGTTCTAAAGCACTGAGGGTTGCGCAAGACCGCCTCAAGGAAAAATCTTTGGCCCGCGAGTTAGGGGCCCTCACCGCAGAATTCCGCAGTGTCACATCGCTGGCCGAACTCAAGCAAGCAATGAACGAAATAGGCCTGCCCGCTGTTCTGAAAACCAATCGCTTCGGTTATGACGGCAAAGGCCAAGCCAAAATTATGGAGGCTGCGCAAATTGAAGCCGCTTGGGCCGCAATGAAAGATCAACCTGCTATTCTGGAACGTTTCGTCAACTTCCAAAAAGAAATTTCAGTCATCTGCGCCCGCGGGGCTGATGGCCGATTCGCTGCTTATGAGCCGGTGGAAAACAGTCACCGCAACCACATCCTCCACACCTCCACGGTACCTGCGGCCATTGATCAAGCTCTCGCCATCGAAGCCGTTTTCGTGGCCCAGCGCATGACCGAGGCCTTGGACTATGTGGGGGTAATGGGGGTGGAATTTTTTGTCGGCGCAGACGTACTCTATGTGAATGAGATTGCACCGCGCGTTCACAATTCCGGCCATTGGACCATGGACGCATGTGTGGTCAGCCAATTTGAGCAGCATATGCGCGCCGTGGCAGGCTGGCCGTTGGGTTCAACTTACCGCCATTCCGATGTGGTCATGACCAATCTTTTGGGTGATGAATTAAGCCACTGGCAGGTGCTTGCCGCCCAGCCGGATGTGGGCCTCCACCTCTATGGCAAGCGTGAAATCCGCGCTGGCCGCAAAATGGGGCACTTCAACAAGATCAGGCCTCGACAAGCCTAATGGGCTGTGTTAGGACGCGCCAAGTTTGAGGCTGGTTTCAGCCCTTTTAACATTTAACACATTCAAATTTTGAGGTTTCGCTTGCAAGTTATCGTTCGTGACAACAATGTCGATCAGGCGCTGAAAGTGCTGAAGAAGAAGATGCAACGTGAAGGCATCTTTCGTGAAATGAAGCTTCGTGGCGCATTTGAAAAGCCATCCGAAAAGAAGGCCCGCGAAGCCGCCGAAGCCATCCGTCGCGCCAGAAAGCTGGCCCGCAAGAAGCTGCAACGTGAAGGCTTGTTACCCCCGCCAAAGAAGATCGAAAAGTCCAAGCGCTTTGGAGCCCCTGCCGGCGGGATGTAAGGTTTTACAGTTTAAGAGATTTTAAAACCGCTGGGGTGACCTGGCGGTTTTTTTGGTTTTTTGGTGTAAATTATGTTAAAGCAGTTCAGACAAATCACAAAAAAACAGAATTGCTACGACTTTAAACAGTAAATTGGACGTCTTCCTTCGGCACCGTCTGGTTCGTAAGGAAGCAATAGCCAAATTTTCGGTGAAAGTAGACGATGAAAAGCTGGCTCCCTTCAGATAGGTATCCATATAGGCTGATGTTGGATTCAAATTTTCACTGTTAATGAAAAGCCACAATTCCGAATAAAAAGAACGAACAGACAAGAGTGGAACATGCTTTTCTTTGAGGTTTATTGCATCGGCCAGCCTCGCTAAGAATGGCTCTTTCTCCCAGTTTTCGCCCTCGCTAATTTGTGCGGTCGATACATTAAATTTATCTTCTAATGATTTTCTTTTGGTTGTTGGCGCGCTCGTCTTCAAAGATTGATAAGATATTGCTGTCCTACCTCTCTTTTGACGAGCGCTTAACATTTCTTCGGTATTGCCAATCCGTGTGATCTCAATACCGATCTTCTTACCGTCAAAACTATAGGCTAAGTCAGGAGGATCATTCTCTACTGCAACCATTAAATTCGAGTTTAATTTCATCGCGTCGAAGAAATCGACGCCCACGCCATGTTCGTCAATGTGCCGAAACTGATGAGTCATCATCTTGTCATAAGTCATTTTTTCGGCCGGACGGAACGTAGTTCCGTTGTGAAACTTCTTTCTTCATGGCAGTTAAATAGTGCCCGATTTCATTTGGTTCAAGCAACACCTCAAAAACATTCAAGAAACAATCCATTCAGGTAAATCGCTCACCCTTCCCCTATTGGGGGAAGGTGGCCGAAGGCCGGATGAGGGCCGCAGCGAAGCGAGGACAAAGCGAAATCAGAATTTTCAGGACAAGGATGAAAGTGGGACGATTTGGACACTCAATTTGGAAGTCGCGACTCACTTCGTCCTCGCTACGCTGCGGCCCTCTTCCGCCCTTCGGGCGCCTTCTCCCGAGAGAAGGGCAGTTGATTCCCTACTTCCCTGAAATTTTCAGTGCCTCAAGCAACCCACCATCCACGCCGCCGCTCATATCCAGCCCGTTATCCATTTGATATTTTAAAATCGCACTGTGGGTTTCATCATTCAACAAGCCGTCTAGTTTGTTAATGTCGTAACCCAAGCCCGCCAGCGCCACTTGCGCTTTTTTTATGCTTACATCTTGTGCGGGCTTGGCGGTTTGCACGGCAACAGGTGCAACCGAGCCCGTAAACTGCGAAGCCGTCTGCACTTTATGTGTAAAGCGCATGTGGTTGATCAGGTCATCACTCACTTCCCCTGTAGGTGCTAAGCCGTTTAGCTGTTGATAATCCTGAATGGCCTGTTTGGTGCGAAAGCCATTTACACCGTCCACAGTGCCTTTATAAATTCCCAAGGCCAGAAGTTCGCGCTGTGCGTCCTGGATCAGCGGATTATATTTCAGCACAACTGTGGTCACGGGTTGGGTGGCAGCGCCAGAAACCGAAGTGGACGCGGCCACTGAAAGTCTGGCACCGGCGGGTTGTTTGGCAATTGTATTATACACAATCATGCTGCCAAGCGTACCGGCACAAACCAGCAGCAGCATGGAGAGCGGCCGTATTCTCCACCCATCATCCAAAACATCTTTTACGCGCGCCACACCACATCCCTGCCATCAGCTAGCTGATCGCCACTTTAAATTGAGCGGAATTGCTCCGCCAAAGTGGTACTACTTTGGCGCATTCCGCTTGAGTTAACCCTAAGTTGCCTCGTCAAAGTTAACAGCTGGCTAATCAAATCTATTGAATTTTCAGTAAATTTGAATCGAATGCGCCAGGGTGGCTTTATCGGGCGGCAATGAGGACGTGGTAAGACAGCCCGACGCACGAAAAAACGGAACGGGATCTGCCAGGGATGGGATTGATATTCAAAGCGATGGTTATTGGGGGCATATTGTTCGCCCTGCCAACGCCGCCTGCTTCGCTGCCGGAGGTCGATGCGCCATTGCAATCTTTTACCTTCGCCACTATTTCCGCTGCTGCTGAAACCATTACGGATTTCAAAAGCTTTTGTGCACGCCGCCCGCAAGCATGTGTGACAGGCCAGTATCTGGTGGCCACGCTGGAAGGCAAAGCCAAATACAGCGCACATTTGCTTTACGAATGGGCTAATTCCGCGGTTCAAACCGCGCATGTAAAGCCGGTGCCAAAGCCCGGACAACCACCCTTGCGCTTGGCCACGTTGACGGACACAAAACCGACCAAGATTGAAGATCTGCTGCGCGGCAGTGAGGAATAGTCCCAGGTTTAGCTCAATCAAATTGCACAAGACCGTCATACTCCGCGCGCGCAAGGAATGACGATCGATTTGGCAAAATGCATTGTGTTTCAGCGACAGTCTCACTATCTCCCACCTCATGCAGCACACCATTGCAGACCTCGTTTCTGATTTTGAACTGATCGACGATTGGGAAGATCGTTATCGTCATGTGATTGAGCTGGGCCGCGCCCTGCCCGTGATGGATGAATCTTTAAAAACCTCCACCACAAAAGTGTCCGGCTGTGCCAGCCAGGTGTGGATTTATTCAACAGTCGTCGATGGTCCAAATGGCAAACAGCTTCATCTGCAAGGCGACAGTGATGCAATCATCGTGAAAGGCCTCATCGCCGTGGTCTTCATGATGTTTGCGCCGCTTACTGCGCAAGAGATCGTGAACTATGATGCTTTGGGCAAATTCGAAAAACTGGGCTTGAAAGAGCACCTTACCCCACAACGTTCCAACGGCGTGGCCTCAATGATCAAGCGCATTAAAGCTGATGCTGTTGCGGCATGATTTGAGGTCGGTAGTCATCCATCGCCCAGTGAGAAATCGCATCACGCTTTTGCGGCTTACGATTGTGGATCAATCCATAATGCCGCGCCAACCGTGTAAGGGCCAAGGCCAACACAGCCTTGCCACTGCGTTGCGGCAGCGCCAAAGCCGCCTCAGCCGCCTCGAAGCCGGATACAAGGCAACAGACCTGATAAAGTATGCCCGAGAGTTCCGGGCCTACTGCTTCAAAGGCCGCACGCAAACGATCGCGCGCATCCATCGCGCCAAGACTCATTTTTTCGACGGCGTTATCACTCATCTGCCAGTGGCGTCCGCCAGAGCCGGATGATTCCGCATAGGCACTGGTTACACGCATCGAAAGATGGGCGCGTTCAACATCAACCCGCAGTTTCTCGCCTGCAACAAATTGAATGGCATTAATGTAAAGCCGCCCCTTGGCATCTTTCTTGTGATAGAGGCGCAGCAATGGGCTTTCAGCGGAAACAGTGGGTTTATCGGTCATCACATAAAATTCCTGTTATAGGAATATATATGCACTCACCGTACGCAGAGTCAATAGGAATTTTTAGCTGCATTGAAAATATATTAAACGCGCGACGTTCTCAGGCGCTTTGCTGTGCGTGCAAACCATATTCTGCTGCTGGCGCAAAATAGTCATGACCCAAAATCATTTCAGCTTGACCAGAACGTTTGCTGCTTAGTGGCAAGCGCAGCCAGTATTGCACTAAATGTTCCTTATGAACACGCGGGCCTTTTAGCACACCTTGTGTGGGTACACCTTGCTCAGCAGTGCGCCTGTATGCGGCTATCCAATAATCGCGCTTATTGCCCCAATCCAATTGTTCCAATGTTTGGCCCGTTATTTCGCGATCATGAATTTCGCGAAGGCGTGTACCAGCCAGGCGAATGGTGCTGCTCATCAAATCCGCTGTAACCGTGATTAAACTGATTCCTGGTAGCAAGCGCGGCATTTTGCAGGGATTAATGTCGCTACGGCAAGGCATATCTTGGCCGGAGCAACACTCAAGCCAATAATCAAATAATTGTCGATGCTCTGGTACAACCAGTTGCGCCCGAAACGCACTGAAGTCTTCCCTAAACGTCATTCCTGCCCCAATCCCCGAATCGCCTTTGCAATCCGCGCCAGTTTGTTATGAATCTGAGATTCGTGATGCGCAAGAGTCGTCAATTAAAAAATTTATAAATTGTTAATTATGCCAAATTATGCGGCGTGTGCATAAGGGCCACTCTTGTGCGAGGCCCAATCCCAATAGGTTAACAGAATACGGGCTTTGTTAAACGAGAGTTGATCAAATACAGCCTGCACTTCATCAAGATTGCGGGTCGGGTCGATCAGCGGCTTTGCACCTTTGGCCAGCTGCGCGATATTTTTTTCCAATTCGCTGCGCGGAACGCTCACAACTTTAAGAAGTGCCATCAATGGCTCGCCCTGGGCATCAGCCAAAATGCGTTCGACTGTTTGCACTGATATGTTGGACGCTTTGGACAATGAAGCAATGCCTTCAGCGCGGTTATCTCCCATGATCTGCTCTAAGGCTTGGCCAATGCGTTCAAGGCTGGCTTCGCTTGCGGTAGGCAGGTCACCGCCGTGTTGATCCATGGTGATTTTCAGAATCTTGGTCAACATTTCAGAGTCTGTGAGAAAGCGCGAAAGCAAATAGCGGCGCAGCTGTGCTGGTGCATGCCAAAAAATTTCAAATGCAAAATGCACTGGCAAATCTTGGCGCGTACACATGGGTGCAAGAAGGTCAGTGTGAATTTGCGCCGCAGTGGCCAAAGCAGCAAAACCTTCATTGGATAATTCTGCGCCTTTATTGCGCAGCAACGTCAAAAGCACAGAGGAATCTTCACTTGCAGCTAAAACGTCAGATATCGGTCGGCTAATGCGGCGGCGGCGCGCTAGCAGGCGCAACTTTTCCAAATCGCCTGTTCGCGTGAGTGCAAACAGATCTTCATCAGAAATGTGCATGCAATCTTCGAGCAACGGCCCAGCAACCGCAATGTCTTTGCTGGCAATCAAACGCGCAACGAGAAACGGTGGAGGTACTTCCATCATCGCTAAACGTTCGGCCATAGCAATTTTGGTTTTCGTGGGCAGCTGCGGCAGCATGCGCAGTAAAGTGTCTGCAGCCAGTGCCCGCTCTTGCGGTTGACCACCTGCGGCAGAAACCGACATCATGTCAAGCAGGGCGCGAGCTAATTCTGCTTTTTCTGATTCTTGCTCAGACGTGAGCAAAGTAAAGCTTTCCTGCGACACGGAAGTTCCGTCAGGATCGGCAGAAAATGCTCCTTGCTGCTTGCGCTGCAAATGAGAAACAGCTGAGTGCTGTACAACGTTTGTATCTATTTCCAGCACCGACGGTGTTTTAACTTCGGGTACTGCAGGCGTTGCTAAAGCTTCAACGACAGACCCAGCGCTTGGAATTTCAACACGTGATAGCGTCGTTAACTCAGCCACCGCCGACACCACCGCCGGAATTGGCGCCTGCAAAACAGTAGCAATTGGCGGAAGGCTTTTGAGACGCTCAGTTAGCCGACGAAACGAAAGTGCGTTTACAGGTCTGCCAGAAGCGGCTGCGGCCGGTCGTTGTTCCCCAATATCGGCATAATCCTGCATAACGGCGCAGTTGCTCCCACCCATTTCAGTCAGCAATGGGCATTTGCCGTTCAAATATGATTAACCGGGTCTTTTTGGCTGCAATTTAGCGGAGAATGCTTGCGGGCATGGTAAACGAAAGGTAAATTTGTTTGTCGAAAGGAATTTCCAGTATGACTAAAATATCCAAAACTGAAGCCGAATGGCAAAATCAGCTTTCGACTGAGGCTTATGAGGTAATGCGGCAGCATGGCACTGAACGGCCTTTCACAAGCCCCCTTAACGCGGAAAAACGCGATGGCATGTTTACGTGTGCTGGTTGTGGCAAAGAGGTCTTTGCTTCTGCGGCGAAGTTTGATTCTGGCACCGGCTGGTCCAGTTTCACAGCACCTGCGTCAACTGACGCGATTGGAACTTCAAGTGACAAAAAACTTTTCATGGTGCGCACCGAAGTTCATTGCCCGGATTGCGACGCACATTTAGGCCATGTGTTTAATGATGGGCCAAGCCCAAGTGGTTTGCGCTATTGCATCAACGGCTGCGCTTTGGATTTTAAAGCTACAAAATGAAAACCTCAAAAATTATATCACCACCTTCTGCAAAGCGCGTCCCCGTTGTTGAAACGTGGCATGGCCATAACAAACATGACGATTATAAATGGCTGAAAGCTGCCAACTGGCAAGAGGTGATGCATAAGCCAGAGGCTTTACCAAAAGATATTCGTGACTACCTCGAAGCGGAGAACCGCTATTTCAAATCTCAAATGAAAGACACTGTAAAAAAGCAGAAACAATTATTCAAAGAAATGAAAGGCCGCATCAAGCAGGATGATAGTTCAGTGCCAGCACTTCAGGATGAATGGCTTTATTATTCCACCGTGCGCAAAGGCGGCCAATATCCACTTTATTGGCGAAAGCCAAAGCTCGGTGGCAAGGCGCACCTGATGTTTGACGGCAATGTGCTGGCCAAAGGCCACAAGTATTATTCATTTGGTGCGCCCGATATCAGCCGCAATCAAAAACTTGGCGCTTGGGCGTTTGATAACAATGGTTCCGAGTTCTACAACATGCGTGTGCGTAATCTTACAACAGGTAAAGACCAGCGTGACCGATTGAAGAATACATCAGGCGATGCTGTTTGGGCCGCAGATGGTTCGTGCTTTTTTTATACACTGCAAGACTCCAATCATCGCCCCTTAAAAACCTATCGCCACTTGCTTGGTAGCAAACAAGCGAACGATAAATTGGTGTTCAACGAAAAGGACACGGGGCTGTTCACCTCGGTTAGTTCCACGGCCTCTGAGAAATTTATTACCATCAACATCCATGATCATGAGACATCTGAGATCTGGTTAATTGATGCGGCAAAACCTAAGGCCAAGCCAAAGCTATTCGTTTCTCGCACTGAAAAAATTGAATGTCACCTGGAGCATTGGGAAAATTGTTTCCTGATGAAAACAAACGCAGGTGGTGCGGAAGATTATAAGATTGCAGAAACGCCGATATCCGACGTGTCTGTTTCAAAGTGGAAAGATTTAATTCCACACAGACCCGGAATTTTTATTGTCAATTTTGGTGTGTTCAAAAACTTCATGGTGCGTTTAGAGCGTGAGAATGCTTTGCCACGCATTGTTGTGCGAGAGATGCGCAGCGGCCACGAACACAGCATTGCCTTTGAAGAAGAAGCTTATTCTTTGGGCTTTGGTGAAATGCGTGAATACGATACGGACACACTACGTTTTACCTATTCGTCGCCTACAACGCCGACGCAGGTTTACGATTATAACATGCAAACGCGCGAACGCATTTTGCGAAAAACCCAAGAAGTTCCATCAGGCCACAATCCATCGGATTACGTGGCCAGGCGCGTGCTGGCCCCGTCGCATGATGGTGAGCAGATACCGGTGACTCTGGTTTACCGCAAGGGCACCAAGCTTGATGGTTCAGCGCCCTTATGGCTTTACGGATATGGCTCTTACGGAATGTCGATGCCATCTGGTTTCAGCACTAATATTCTATCGCTTGTGGATCGCGGGTTCATTTATGCCACGGCGCATATCCGAGGTGGGCAAGAAAAAGGACGGCGCTGGTACAACCAAGGCAAGCTAGAACACAAACCCAATTCGTTCAAAGATTTTATCTCTGCGGCGCAGTTTTTAGCAACAGAGAAATTTACATCGCTTGGCCATATTGTGGCACAAGGCGGAAGTGCTGGCGGCATGTTGATGGGCGCTGTTGCCAATATGGCGCCTGAGGTGTGGGGCGGCATTATAGCCGAGGTGCCATTTGTGGATGTGTTGACCACAATGTTGGATGACACACTGCCGCTCACCCCGCCGGAGTGGCCCGAATGGGGCAACCCCATTGCTGATGCCAAGGCATACTCGACCATTGCAGCCTATTCACCGGTAGACAATGTTGAGGCCAAAGATTATCCTCCCATTTTGGCCGTTGGCGGGTTAACCGATCCTCGTGTTACTTATTGGGAACCGGCTAAATGGGTGGCTAAATTACGAGTGACTAAAACGGATAAAAATATTTTGATTTTAAAAACCATTATGACAGCTGGCCACGGCGGGGCGTCTGGGCGCTTCGATCGTCTAAAGGAAGTGGCGGAAGTTTATGCTTTCGGTCTTAAGATCACAGGCGCGGCCGATGCTGATTGAAGCCTCGAAAGCCTGCCTGTTGCTTGTTGATGTGCAGGACCGTTTGATGCCAGCCATGCATCAGGCAGAGCGTGTTGCCGATAACTGCGTAGTGCTTCTTAAAACCGCAGAAAAGTTGGATCTACCGATTATTATTACGGAGCAATATCCAAAAGGTCTTGGCCCGACGATCCCGGAGCTTGAACACAAAGGTGCCATGATTTTTGAAAAGCTTTCGTTCTCCGCAATGCGCGACGACGCCATCCGGGCTCATTTCAAAGCAATGGAAGACAGTGGCTTTAAACACGTGGTGATGGCAGGCATTGAAGCGCATGTGTGTGTGCTGCAAACGGCTATGGATTTGAAAAAGGCTGGCTTTGACGTTTTCGTTGTTGCTGATGCCATTTCATCGCGGACTGTACAATCTGTTGAGCTGGCTCTGGCGCGGTTGGGTGATAATGGCATTCAAACTATTAATGTAGAAATGGCAGTTTTTGAACTGGCCGGAAAAGCCGGGACACCAGAATTTAAAGCGCTTTCCGCACTCATCAAGTGATTAATCATGGCACAGACTGCACAGTTTAATTGGGAAGACCCGCTGGATCTGGAAGGCCAGCTGACCGATGAAGAAAAAATGATCCGCGATTCGGCGCGGGCTTTTTCAGCAGATAAATTGCAGTCGCGTGTGAAAACCGCATTTCGCGAAGAGCGCTTTGACCGCGAGATCATGAACGAGCTGGGTGAAATGGGCTTTCTTGGCATGATGACAGGTGAAGCTTACGGCGGCGGCGGCCTTGGTTATGTGGCTTATGGCCTTGTGGCACGCGAGGTTGAGCGCGTGGACTCAGGCTATCGGTCGGCTATGAGTGTGCAGAATTCTCTCGTGATGCACCCGATCGAAGAATGGGGCAGCGAAGAGCAAAAGACAAAATATTTGGCGCAGCTGTCCACAGGCAAAATGATTGGTTGCTTTGGGTTGACTGAACCTGATGCCGGTTCTGATCCAGGTTCAATGATGACGCGCGCCAGGAAAATTTCTGGTGGCTATGTTTTGAATGGCGCAAAAATGTGGATCACCAATTCGCCCATTGCGGATATCGCTATTGTATGGGCTAAGGACGATGCAGGAGACATTCGTGGCTTTGTAGTGGAGCGTGGGCACAAAGGTTTTTCTACGCCTGAGATTAAGGGCAAACTTTCATTACGTGCATCAATCACGGGTGAAATTGTTTTAGACAATATGGAAGTGCCAGACAGTGCTTTACTTCCCAAGGCCAAGGGGTTGGGCGGGCCGTTTTCATGTTTGAATAAAGCACGGTTTGGTATTGCCTGGGGTGTGATGGGTGCTGCTGAAGATTGCTGGCACAGGGCGCGGGCCTATACGATGGACCGCAAAGTGTTTGGTAAACCATTGGCCGCCACACAACTTATTCAAATGAAGCTGGCGCAAATGCAAACTGATATTGCGCTGGGCCTGCAGGGCTGCTTGGCACTGGGGCGCGGATTGGAACGCGGCAGGCTTTCGCCCACATCCATTTCTTTATTGAAGCGCAATAATTGTTTGAAAGCTTTAGACGTTGCCCGCATGGCGCGCGATATGCATGGCGGCAATGGTATTTCTGATGAATATCACGTCATCCGCCATATGCTGAATCTCGAAACCGTCAACACCTATGAAGGTACTGCCGATGTGCATGCTCTGATATTAGGCCGCGCACAAACGGGGTTGCAGGCATTTGGGTAATGTGGCGTTTCGTCTTCATTTTAACCGCGATGGTCAGGCTGACATGTTTTGCGTATGCTGATGACACCCTATGGCCCGCGCTCAAAGCCGGTGAAGTGAAAGTTTCGAATTCATTGCAGATGGCACCAGGCAAACTTCGTATTGCTGCGGGTTTGTCAGCAGCGGTCCATTCCGAAATCACGTTTACTTATTTCCAAGCACCCAAGGGGCGTGACTATGTCGTGGTCTCACCGTGTTGCGGTTTAGGTGGCACCGCAGCTGCATTATTTGAATTTGTGGACGGCGAAGTGCGGCAGGTGAGGCTTGCGGTTGGCGATCCACGCCTTGGCTTTACCACGCAGATTCAGCCAGATGAAATTACCGTTGAACCTGACGCGAAATCCATTCAGGCACATGTTAGCACACCAACGTGCGAGGACGGCGAATGGCGCTATTACTATAGTTTCGATGCGGCAGACCGCTTGTATATGCGAAGCGTGATTGATACCAGCTGCGACCATCTGGGCATTCGTGAACTCTATCACGCACGGCAGGTGGATGTTGGTAAATGGTGGAACAGGTAATGGTGTGTACCGCGAAATTAATCCATATACAGATTGTTGATCCGCGCCAACCGGAATTTCGAGCTATGTTGCTGGACAGCGAAAACTATATGGCTTCGCTTTATCCAGCACAGAGCAATCATATTTTGGACATCGAAACATTGTGTCAACCGCAAATGCTGTTCTTTGGGGCTTTCGTTGATGATGTTGCGCAAGGCTGTGGTGGGTATTGGAATCATGACGGTTATGTTGAAATTAAGCGCCTGTGGGTTTCACCCAGCGCGCGTGGGTTAGGCCTTGGGCATCAGTTATTGGATCATATTGAAGCCGCCGCACGAGCCAAGGGCGCGGCACTTGCACGTTTGGAAACGGGTATCAGTCAACCCGAAGCGACAGCACTTTATGAGAAATGTGGCTATGATTATATTTCACCGTTTGGCGATTACAGGCCTGATCCTTTAAGCCTGTTTATGGAAAAAGCGCTCTAAGCGGATTTGCAGGATCAAGCAGCAGCTTGGTTGCCATTGCCAAACACACAATCACCAACAATGGCCGAATAATTTTTGCCCCATTCGTGATTGCGAGATGTGATCCAATTTGTGCGCCCGCAAATTGGGCGATGCCCATGATAAGCCCAATCGTCCAGATTATTTTTCCTGTCATGATGAACATCAATAAAGCCGCGATATTAGAGGTGAAATTAAAAAGCTTGGTGCGGCCTGTGGCTTCTATCAGGCCCACGCCAAATAAAGAAACCATTGCCAACATGAAGAATGAACCGGTGCCTGGGCCAAAAATGCCGTCATAGAATCCGATTGCAGGCGCAAAGCCAAAGGTGAAAGTCTTTAAAGCCAGACGCGGTTTGCTTTGCACTTCACTCATGCGGGG
>JAYVCU010000191.1:0-8629 GCA_043749835.1 Hyphomicrobiales bacterium | reverse complement strand
GAACTTGTACAAGTCAGACATGGACACGCTCTCATATTCAACCCTTCGGGCCAATTTGAAATCCGCGTTGGACAGGGCCGTTGATGATCATGAAGTTATCACCGTCAAACGGGCCAAGGGCGGCGATGCCGTTTTGCTGTCGAAGGAGGATTACGACTCACTCGCTGAGACGGCCTATCTGTTGCGCTCACCTGCCAATGGTTGGCAGTTGTTGGAGGCGATCAAACGGCCAAAAAAGCAGCGCAAATCCTTCAAATCTGTTGCCGCGCTAAAAAATGCGCTTGGTCTTTGATCCAAAGGCAATTGAACACCTGCGCTATTGGACGGATGCCAACCGCCGCAAGGCGCTGAAAATTCTTGACCTGATCGAAGCAACCCTGAAATCCCCCTTTGAGGGCATCGGCAAACCAGAGCCTTTGAAGTTTGAACTGGCTGGCTGCTGGTCGCGCCGCATCGACCAGGAACACCGTTTGGTCTACAAGGTTGAGAAAGGCGAGTTGGTTATTTTTTCATGCCGCTATCACTATTAGAAATCGCCTTCACACTTTTGCGGTTGCCATGCTATTGCGCCGCATTCATTCAGGAATTTTACGATGCTAAAGCCCACCCGCACCGAAACCGACACCTTTGGCCCCATTGAGGTGGAGGCCAGTCGCTATTGGGGCGCGCAGGCCCAGCGCAGCTTGCAGAATTTCAAGATCGGTTGGGAAAAACAGCCGCTATCGGTGGTGCGTGCTTTGGGCATTATCAAACGTGCCGCAGCGGAAACCAACATGGTCTTGTCCGGCCTCGATAAAACCATTGCGTGGGCCATTATCAATGCCGCCCAAGAGGTGATGGAAGGCAAGTTGAATGATCACTTTCCGCTGGCCGTGTGGCAAACAGGCTCTGGCACGCAAAGCAACATGAATGCCAATGAGGTGATTTCCAACCGTGCCATTGAAATGCTAGGCGGCGTGATGGGCTCAAAACAGCCCGTGCATCCCAATGACCATGTGAATATGAGCCAAAGCTCGAATGACACTTATCCCACCGCAATGCACATCGCCTGTGCTGAAGAAATTCATCACCGCCTGCTGCCCGCTTTGCAGTATTTGCGCAACGCGCTGAATGATAAAGCCCAGCAATTTGCCACTATCATCAAGATCGGTCGCACCCACACGCAGGATGCAACGCCTGTGACACTTGGCCAGGAGTTCTCGGGTTATAGGCAGCAGGTGGAAAACGGCATTGCTCGAATTGAACAAACTCTGCCGCTGTTGATGCAACTGGCTCAAGGCGGCACAGCAGTAGGCACTGGCCTGAACGCCCCAAAGGGCTTTGCCGAAAAAGTCGCGGAAGCCATCGCCAACATCACCCGCCTGCCTTTTACCACCGCCCCGAACAAATTTGAAGCACTGGCAGCCCATGACGCCATGCTTATGACGCATGGTGCCATCAACACCACAGCAGCAAGCCTGTTTAAAATCGCCAATGACATTCGCTTTCTGGGCTCCGGCCCCCGCTCGGGCCTTGGCGAATTGCAGCTGCCGGAAAATGAACCCGGCTCTTCAATCATGCCCGGTAAAGTGAACCCTACACAGTGTGAAGCCATGACCCAGGTATGCATTCAAATTTTCGGCAACAATGCTGCAATTACCTTTGCAGGGTCGCAAGGACATTTTGAGTTAAACGTGTTCAACCCGGTGATGGCCTATAACTTTTTACAGTCGGTGCAACTGATGAGCGATGCCGCCATGAGCTTCACCGATAACTGCATAACTGGCATCGTGGCGCGTGAAGCCAATATCAAAGCCAACTTGGATCGCTCACTGATGTTAGTGACGGCACTGACGCCGAAATTTGGCTATGACAAAGCCGCCAAAATTGCCAAATCGGCGCATCAGAACGGCACCACGTTGCGTGAAGAAGCACTAGCGGCGGGCATCACAGCAGCGGATTTTGATGCCATCGTGCGGCCCGAGAATATGTTGGGTCCAGTTTAATCATGGGTGAAGTGATCAATCTACGCCAAGCGCGCAAAGCCAAGGCCCGCATTGAAAATGAGCAGCAAGCCGTTGGCAACCGAATGCAATTTGGCCGCCGTAAAGAAGATAAGGAATTGTTGCGCAAGCTTGACGAGCAAAGCGAGAAAACGCTTGATGGCCATAAGCTCGAAGAGTGAACTGAAACGCTCGCTCACCATTGCCGGTCACCGCACGTCGCTGTCATTAGAGCCGGAGTTTTGGGAGGCGTTGAAGCAGGCGGCTGCTGCCGATGGCAAGTCTTTGGCTGCCCTCGTCGGTGAAATTGATGCAGGCCGCGCCGGGCGAAATCTATCCAGTGCAATTCGCGTGTGGATACTCGCTCGAACTTTCCCTGCACGGGTTTGAGCTCGCCATCAATTAACAGGAAGGCGTTGTAGTAATCTGCGCTTTTCATCTTTGAAAATAGAAAGACCATAATTTACGGCACTGTCCAGCACGGCTTTGGCGCGTGCGGCATCAATCGCGCGTTGCTGTGCAAATACCTTGATCATGCGTTGTTGAAGGCGCAATTCCATCCGCTGCGCCTGAAAAGCATCGAACTTGCGCTTGTCTGCCTCAGCTTGTGCGGCCGCATCTGTTTCGGCTTTCTTCTGTTCTTGCGCAATGCGGTCAAGCTCCGCCATATCTTTTTTGATGAGTGCAGTACCTAATTTTGAAGCCAGGGCCGCTGCATCTACACGTGTGTGCATGTTGCCAGGAACACCTTCATAGATCACGCGCATATCCGGCAAATCAGACTGCACCTTTGAGGCAAGCGTAATAGCCATTGTCAAAGTTCCGTTGGGCAAATCCGCCGAGGGTTGCAAAATTAACCGCAACTGCTCAGTTTGTATTTCACGTGGTGTAAATGCCAGTGCTCCTTCTTTTGCATCAAACGTAAATTTCAGAGGCGGGGTTGCAATTCCGGTGCCAGAGCTGAGATCAGCAAAGGCCTTTTGAAGGTCATCATTGCTCTTAGCCTCTTTGATTGCCAAATAGAAAGGATCAGGGGCCAGCCCCAAAAGTTGTCCCCCACCCAGATCCAGTGTGCCGGAACCTGAGATGGTGTTCAACAAAGCCAGTGGTGAGCGCCCTTCGCCCGCAAACGTGCCATCAACTGTTGCAAGCCCACGCGGGCCAAACTCTGGGCTGTTACCTGCAAAAATTTGCGCCAGTGATTGTGGATAATGCACCGAACCAGCAAAGGCATAAGAATTACCCTTAGGCTTTAATGTAGCATCCAGTTTCATCTGCACATCACTTGGCGCGCGCGCCAGCACGCTTAATCCGCGCCCGTCTTTATCTGACGAAAGACCAATGACCGCTTCACTGAGCGGCTGGTTTGTAAAATCTGAAAGACGCGTCGGTCGCAACCATATTTCGCCGGAAAGACCGAACGGCCAACCTTCGCTAAAACTGCCGTTGGGAAATGAGCCCGGCCCGCTCCACGGTGCAGCGGCCAAGCCCACCACATCAATCAGGCGAAAACCACCGCCTGATAAATCCAGTTTCAAGGTACGCTCAGACGCCAGCTTGCCCGACCCTTTTAAACTCTGCCCGCCAGCTTCGAGAAAAAGGTTTTTGAGCGTCATGCCTTCAGCACTTGAAACACTTTCTACGTTCAGCGCCAAGGTGCCGTTGTTGGCAAATGCCAAAGGAAATCCCATTGCCGCCAGCAATGTATCGCTGTTCTCAGTATTCAGCGCAAATGTGCCATTGAATCCCAGACCACTAGGAGACGGTGTGTAGACGCCGCCAAAACTGGCCGTGGCACCAAAGCCATGAATATCAATTGCTGTCTTATATCCCTGCGCGTGATTACCCGACATAGTAAGCATGATCTGCCCTTCGTCCCCGCCAACGCCTTTAGCGTCAATGCCAATCAAACGTAAAACGTCATGTGCATCACTGGATGAAACGCTTCCTGACAGTCCCCCCACCACACCTTCTGCAAGGTTCAGATCCTGCAGTGTGCCAGAGCTTACCAGCTTGTAAGGCCCACTGGTGCCTGTCACACTATAATTTACCAACGGCTCTTTTGCGCCAGGCTTGATATTTAAATTAGCGCGTATATCCGTGCGCCCCAAACCTTGCACCCATTTGGGTTCTGACCCCGCAGGAAGCAACCCCAGCAGGCGCATAAGCCCTTGCGGTCTGGCCGCGCCCAAGACAAATTTTATATCACCCGACGGCCCTTCTGGTGCCATCAAAATCAAACCATTGCCTCTGACTTCTGCGCCTTCAACCGAACCAATATCAAAATTTTTAACCTCAAAGCCTGAGGTATTCGCGTTGATATTAATGCTCACCTTTTGCGCTTCAACGCCATTAATGGTGATCGACCCAAATTCCAACGCCAAGCTTTTTTCCAGGCCGTTGCCACTGGGCAGAAGCGAAAGCAGCTCGTGCTGCGTTGCCAAACCAGAAAGCCCTCCGGAAACATAAGATGCAAGGTCAAACTTATCCGCCGAAAGTTGCAAATGAACCGCAGGGACTAAGCCTTGCGTCACCGCAACATCAGCTTTGCCAAGCAGTCCATCCAATTCATATTGCACGTTTTGAAATCCAAAACGCTGCCCTCCCCATGTCACATCACTTTGCGCCTTCAGGCGGCCACGCGCCCCCGTCCACAACCGCGCAACGCTGTCTTTGCCCTCTGGCAATAACCAAGTTGTAAGGGCCCGCGCGTCACTCGTCTCAAAACTGAGCGACCCCCCAAGCTCTGCGGAACCTGAACCGGGAAAAACCAGGCCGGTAAATTTCATCCGCGAACGGCCCGGCAAATCCGAAGTTAAATCGATTATGCGAATAGCACCCGCAGCTGCCGATGCCTTGACATTTACATTCTCTAAATTTTGCCCAGAGGCGGTAAGCGCATTCACATCAAGTGCTAAATTAAGATCAAGATTTTGTGGGAATGAGGCAATCGCCGTGTTGGCCAACCCTAACAACCCGCCCCCCTGCCACAGGCGCATCGTTTGCTCACCTGCCAGTGTGTCCAGATCAATGTGTGGCGAGGTTAAATGGATATCCAACTTTGTGGCTCTTGTAAGTTCCAGTGTGGCGTCACCTTCAATCAAAGTTCCCGTATCTTTGGGATCAGCAGCCGCAATATGAATGGCAGTCAGCTTGGCTTTGTCACCGGTTATCTCAACCTTAGCCTGGGAAAGAAAAGGCTTGAGCGATGCGCCCAGACTGCTGCGGCCATCGGGGGTTTCGACGGGTTGTAGCCTTACCGTGCCAGAATAAACATTTCCTTCCCCTTGCCCTTCAAAGCTTAAAGCTGGCAATGCGCCATCTTGCGGTGAAAGCTTAAATGCAAATTGCAATGGCTGAGCCTTCTTTGCGACCAGGCTTGAAAAAGAAATATCCAAGGGCAAATCCCCTGCAAACCCTGTGCCCTTCATGCGCCAAGGCCCTTCGATGGTTGCAGCTGAAATCACGCCTTTGATTTTAGATAAATTTCGCGAAAATCCATGGCGTTCATCGCGCAGGCGCAATGCGCCGTCGCTGACATGTATTTCGTCCAGTTGCACGTTATTGAGCAGACCCGCTTCCATCAATGATTTTTCAGGCAACACGTGCCAGTTGCCCTCACCTTTGGCATTAAGCGCCAAATTCAACACTGGCTTTTCAAGATCAATACGTTCTACCCGAATTTGCCCGGATACAAGACTGGCCAATGCCAGATGCACCGTCACCCTGGCAGCCTGCAGCATGGGCACGGATTCAAAGCCCTGTGGGTTGGCCACACTCACATTACTGGCTTCAAGCCTGGGCCACGGAAACAGGCGCACTTCTATAGGCCCATCAATCATCACCGCACGACCAGACAGATTTTGACCATAAGCTTCCAGCTTAGTGCGGTAGCCATTCCAATCAATCATAAACGGTGCACAGAGCGCCCCGCCAACCAGCAGCACAATCAATGCACCGATGTAGAGTATGGGCGATCTCCAGATGCTCATCGCGGCCAACTCAAAGCAGGATCACGGCCCAGCATTTTTGCCCGGGTTCATAATGGTGAACGGATCAAGAGCCAGTTTTATGGCCCGCATTACGTCGACCCCTTCGCCATGTTCGCGGCGCAAATAATCACGCTTGCCAGAACCAATGCCATGTTCACCCGTGCATGTGCCGCCAGCTGCCAAGGCGCGATTTATCATCCGGTCATAAACTGCTTTCACCCGCTGTACTTCATCTTGGTTGGCGGGGTCACAGAACAGCACGACGTGGAAATTGCCGTCGCCGACGTGGCCGATAATTGGCCCGTAAATATTATTTGCAGCTAAATCGTTCTGCGTTTCAACTACACATTCGGCCAGCTTGGAAATTGGCACACACACATCGGTGGCTATGGCTTCTTCCTTGCCGGGCTTCATCGCCTTAGTTGCCCAGAACGCATCATGCCGCGCTTGCCAGAGTGTCGCGCGGTCTTCTTGTTGCGTAGCCCATTGGAAAGCACCGCCACCATTACCCTCTGCAATTTCGACAAAGCGTTCCGCTTGTTCGGCGATGCCCGCAGGTGTGCCATGAAATTCAACAAACAAGGTAGGAGCAACCGTCATGGCGAGCTTTGAATAGGCATTGATGGCTTTGATGTGTTCTGCGTCGACTAATTCAATGCGCGCAATAGGAATGGCCATCTGAATAGTCTCAATCGCCGTGCGGCAGCAGGCTTCGATGGAGGGAAACACGCAAACGCCAGCGGAGGCGGCTTCAGGAATACCGTACAGTTTCAGTTGCACTTCGGTGATCACGCCCAACGTGCCCTCTGCGCCCACAAACAAACGCGTGAGATCATAACCCGCCGAAGACTTGCGCGCCCGTGTGCCTGTGTTAATTACACGGCCATCGGCCAGCACGACTGTAAGACCCATCACATTTTCGCGCATGGTGCCATAACGCACCGCATTGGTGCCTGAAGCGCGGGTCGAAGCCATGCCGCCGATCGTAGCATCAGCGCCGGGGTCAATCGGAAACATCAGACCTTGGTCGCGCAAATGGGTGTTCAGCGTCTTGCGCGTCACACCGGCCTCAACGCGGCAATCTTGATCCTCGGAGTTTACTTCAAGAATGTGATTCATTCCGCTGAGATCAAGGCATATACCGCCCTTGGGCGCCGTGAAGTGGCCTTCCAGAGATGTACCTGCGCCGAAGGGAATAACCGGCACTTTTTCGTAAGCGCAGATTTTCACCAGCTTCTGCACGTCTTCCGTAGAACCAACAAAAGCTACTGCATCCGGCGGCGCTCCCTCATTCCAAGTCAAGTCTTTGCCATGCTGCTCGCGCACCGCAGGGGCTGTTGAAATCCTGTCGCCCAAAAGCGCTTTCGCGGCGGCAATCGCGCGCTCTATATTGGCTTTGGGAGTTAGTGTATCCATGGCACCGACGAAACTATCACAGGCGAAAAGTTTTACCATGGCAAATGCCAAACCCTACATCGGCAAATTACAAACTGTTGAATGCCAATGGACGGATTATAACGGCCACCTCAACATGGCCTACTTTGCCGTGTTGTTTGACCGTGCCGCCGATGAAATGTTTGCCAGCCTCGGTCTGGGACCGGAGTATGTGAAAACTACTAACAACAGCTTCTTCACACTGGAAACCCACACATCTTACGCCAATGAATTAAAAGCGGGTGAACAAGTGCGCATCGAACTGCAGCTGATCGGCAACGATGCCAAGCGTGTGCATTATGTTCAGCAAATGTTTCGTGGTGAAAGTTCTTATCTGGCCTGCGTTTTAGAAGTGATGGTCAGCCATGTTGATCTTACAACTCACCGCACCTCGCCCTTCCCCGATGATGTACGCACACGCATCGAAGCCTTGGTTGCACTGCACAAAACCTTGCCCCTCCCCCCGCAAGTCGGTCACAAAATCGGATTACCACCCCTAAAAGCGTGATTGCGCCGCAATTACAAAATTCTTGCAAAACTGTGGAACTACTTTCGATGCCCCGCAGTTATTATATTAAATTTGCGAGAGGGAGATGCACTATGATCACTAATGGATTTGCTCATTTCGCCGAAGCCTTGGTATTCGTCCATGGCCGCAGTGCTGCTAATGAAGCCGCACACCACGCGTCGCTCTGCGAGAAATTAGGCCACACTGAAACTGCTGCCTATTGGCGCAGGTTGCAAACGGAGTTGAGCGTTAACACGGAAAAGCAAGATTTACCGCGTTATACGTGAGGGTATATTTTCCATAATAGGACAATAGTTCTTAAGTGTGCGCTTGATAGGCTACCTTTTGCCTTAATCCACAATGGCGTCACCGCTTCTGCAACCCTGTCCTCAACAACAAGTCGTGAATCCATCAGGAAGACGACGTTGCGGGATGAACTTGTAGCGGTCACGTTACCTTCAATTCTGTCACCCCGACGAAAGTCGGGGCCCACAAAATTGGTTGAAGGTTTTAGGGATCTCGACTTCCGTCGGGATGACGATTTAAATGATCGATCATCACCGTAATCCCTTCCTTCTCCCTTTGCGGGAGATAGCCGCGAAATGCTTCGCATTTCGTCGGTTGGTGGCGCAACGCGCCGGATGCGGGGTATGGTTCAACGAGTCAAACTTTTCACAATGCAACTCGCCGCCACCACCCCCTCATCCGTCACG
>JAYVCU010000190.1:0-2479 GCA_043749835.1 Hyphomicrobiales bacterium | reverse complement strand
CTGCATCAATCACGGCGAGGCGTTCATTCAACTGGCCGAGCGACTCCGATGTGCGTTGTGATTGATCGGCAAGGCCCTGCCCCACGCGGTGGCCTACGGCATCTAAGCGTTCATCAAAAGCGCGTTGCAAATGCACTTGGTTGTTTTGGGTTTGGTCTGAAAACTGGCCCAACATGCCTTGTAGTTCGGCCATGCGGTATTCCAATTCGGTTTTTAGCGTCTGCGCATCGCGCCGCTCGGCCCTGCGCCCACTCTGCGCCCGCCAAGCCAAAATTGTGATGATGAGTAACAACAGAAACAATGTTGCCGCCGCAATTTCGATCACATCGATGAGGCCGAGGCTATGCGAACCGATTTGAATGATGGTGGGATTGAAAAACATATAATTACATTAGCAGATTCGGCGCGACCTTTAAAAGAAGTGAAGCCCGGCCACCAACTGGGTGACGCGGGCTTCTGATCTATGCCAACTCGGGACGGCGACAGGAGCTGACACGGACGTTTAGGTGATGGGGCAGAAGAGAATTCTTGGGATCATTCCCCCCAATATAAGCCCCACCGGAATGTGTGAAGAGTGGCCACCAAAAACGGCACGAAGGCAGCATGATGCGGGCAATGAAAAGGTGATTTTGCGGCTGCAATGTGGCGCTAGGCGATTAAGCGTTTGATATTGCTTATGGGTTTATCGCTGCGTTGTATTACATCTGTTAGCGGCTCTGATGTCACCTTCATGATATACCCAGTGGCATGAATCAGGTGCGTCGCGCTTTGCATAATACCCACGTGGCCGGGCCAGAAAACCAGATCGCCGCTTCTTAAAGTGTTATAATCGGTGATGGGAATGCCAAGCGTTTTTTCCTGCTCTCCTGAATCGCGCGGAGATGAAAAACCGCTGGCTTGCAGCGCCATTTGCACCAAACCTGAACAATCGATTCCACGCGCAGACTTTCCACCCCAATAATAGGGCACATGTAGAAATTGCTGGGCTACGGCAACGAAGTTGGCTTGGCGCTTATCAATTGGCCAAAGATGATCTGAAAAAATATAACCCCCACCCGACAGGGCAGTAAAATTTCCTTCAACGCCTGTGGCCCGTATTTGTGCATTCATGCCTAAGAACTCCACTGGATGTGATTTGAGGTCAGGCTGTGGATAGATCAGCGTTGCAAGCGTTGATACCCAGTGGGTAGGCACTTCCAGAATTTTTGAAAGTGCGGCAGTTTCCACGTAACCCATATAGCTGTCACCGAGCAACTGCACCTGAACGTAATCACCCTGCTCTTCGAATACGTGACACATTTCGCCACGCAATGCTTGCGACGTCTGTTGGGAATCAGCTGCAGGATTTTTGAGAACCGAGGTGATTGAACGGATGACTTGGCGCGGCTCATATTGCTTGGTTGATGTCATCTTAAATCTCTTTCGACCTTGCGCTTACCAGATCGCCGAGACGCTCTAGAAATAATGAGCCTTTCACTGTGCGCTGGATGAGCACGTTGCGCATATCTTTTATGTCACGCTTCCGCGTGACCAGTTCAAGTTTGCCCATAGCATTCAGGGCCCTGGTAATTACCGGTTTGGATACATTCAATTTCGCCGCAAGAGCGCGCACGGTGTGCGGCGGAGGCTCCAGATAAATGCTCAAAAGTATGGTCACTTGGCGCACCGATAAATCGGGCTCATCGTCTTTCACTTGGGCAAGGCCAACATCATGCCACAGCCTTAAAGCCTGACCAGTCGACAGCGGGTTATACATGAAGGATAGACATCGCCGGATCCAATCGTTTCGGAACCGTTTCTGTTTCTGCTGAATTCAGGACCTTGGCAAGTTATTTCGAAAAGCGCTCGGCAATCGTGGCAAAAAGGGCACGTATGGCTTGGGCTTCGCCGCCTTTTGGGCGGCCAGGTTTGGGCGTTGGCGTCCAACCAAAAACATCGAAATGCACATAGGATTTCGCCTGATTTACAAAGCGGCGCAAGAATAGCGCTGCGGTGATAGAGCCAGCGAAACCGCCTTGGCCGGCGTTGTTTAGATCTGCGATTGGGGTTTCGATCATGGCATTATAGGGCCGCCACAAAGGCAGCCTCCACAGTGGATCATTCACGTCATTGGCATGAAGTGCCAGACGCAAAGCAAGTTGGTCATCATCTGTATAAAATGGCGGCAAGTCTGGCCCCAGGGCTATGCGCGCAGCGCCTGTCAGTGTTGCCATGTCGATCAACAAGTCTGGTTTTTCTTCATCGGCGTAAGCCAGTGCCTCACACAATACCAGACGGCCTTCGGCATCGGTGTTGCCGATTTCAACCGTCAGGCCTTTGCGGGTTTTGTACACATCACCGGGGCGGAAGGCGGCACCTGCGATGGAATTTTCAACCGCAGGAATAAGCACACGCAGACGCACAGGAAGTTCGGCCGCCATGATGAGGCGCGCCAGGCCCAACACATTGGCCGCACCGCCCATATCTTTTTTCATAAGTA
>JAYVCU010000189.1:0-2082 GCA_043749835.1 Hyphomicrobiales bacterium | reverse complement strand
GGCCGAAGCAGCCCGCTGACAACGCAAACGCTTGCACCACTGGGATCAGCACAAGCCATTGCAGACCATGCAAAGTTTTTCCGGGCCGACAACATTGTTCGCGATGCCGAGGCAATTCGAAATCAGCTCACTGCCGGACAACCGTGGAGTATTTTGGGCCAGAGCTTCGGTGGGTTTTGCGCGGCCACCTATCTATCATTTGCCGCCGAAGGCCTGAACGAGGTTTTCATTACGGGAGGGCTGCCACCGCTGGTAGCCAATCCTGATCCGGTCTACCGCGCTACCTATGGGCGTGTATTAGAAAAGAATAATCGATATTATGCCCGTTATCCTGACGATGCCCGGCTGGCTTCTGAGATCATGACACGGTTGCATGAACAACAAACCATGCTTCCAAACAATGATGTGATGTCGCCCAGAAGATTTCAAATGCTGGGAATGCGCTTTGGCGTAAGCGAGGGCTTTGAGTTAACCCACTTTATGCTTGAGCGCGCCTGGACTGGCATGAACGGACGACAACAGCTCAGCCAACAGTTCTTGCACGATGCCATGACAGCGCAGACGTTCGATACTAATCCGCTGTATGCGCTGCTCCATGAATCGTGTTACTGTCAGCAGAGTGCTTCGAATTGGTCTGCCGAACGACTGCGGGCGGAGCATCCAGAATTTGATGCGCCGATACCGGCGCAACCGCTGTTTACCGGTGAAATGATTTACCCATGGATGTTTGACGAGTTCGCCAGCTTGCGACCACTCAAGGATGTGGCGCATATTCTGGCCGAGCATGAAGATTGGCCGGCACTATATGACAGGTCTGTACTTAAGCGCAACAGTGTGCCGTGCGTGGCTGCAATGTATTACAACGACATGTACGTTGATCGCACACTTTCGCAGCAATCTGCAGATGTCATTCGTGGCATAAAGGTTTGGGTTACCAGCGAGTATGAGCATGATGGCATCCGTTCAGATGGTGCAAGCGTGTTTAATCACCTGATTGAAATGCAACACGGCCATATCTAACCATTGTCGTCATACAATAGTTTGTGCCATGAAAATTACAGACCTTAAGTGCGCAGTTATTGGATCAAACCCGGTCATCCGCATCACAACAGATTCAGGGCTTGATGGTCTGGGTCAGGCGGAGGATAGCAAGCCTTACCTTAAGCCACATGTGCTTTTCTACAAGGACTACATTTTAGGTGAGGATCCCACAAATGTGGAGCGAGTCATGCTCAAAATTCGTCGTCTCGGCGCCTTCAAGCCGTGGGGCAGCGCAGTCAGCGCCATCGAAATGGCACTCTGGGACATTGCTGGAAAGGCTGCATCTGTACCTGTCTATAAGTTACTTGGTGGCAAGGTGCGAGATCAGGTAATGGTATACAACGGCGGAGTTCGATTCAAAATGGATGGCTATGAACCCGAGCATTATGCTGACAATATGCGCAAAATGATTGCGCTGCCCCAAGGGTTCAAAATCATCAAACAAGGCATTGCTTTTCACAGTGCCATGCCCACGCGAGTGCCAGACTTTTTTTACGGCACACTCCAAACTGGATCTCCTCATCCGAACCGCGGTTTGCTGACGGAGAAGGGGTTGAAACACATCATTGCCTGTGTCGAAGCCATGAAGGCGGTGTGCGGTGACAGCGTTGGTCTTGCGCTTGACTGTGGCCCAGGCTTTACAGTGCCCGACGCGATCCGACTTGTAAAGGCACTCGAGCCGCTAAACGTAATGTGGTGCGAAGATTTGATCACGGGCGATTATGTTCCCTACACTCTTGCAGATGTGTATCGTGAGGTAACACGCGGCACCTCAACACCAATACACACCGGTGAACAAATATATCTGAGACAGAATTTTCGCGACATTATTGAGAAGCACGCTGTAAATATTATTGGCCCAGATCCAGCTGATGTGGGCGGTATCGCCGAGCTTAAGTGGATTGCAGAATACGCTGATTTGCACGGAATTCTGATGGCACCACATGGCACCATTGATGGGGTAATTGGATTAGCCGCTCATGTGCAGGTCGCCGCCGCGTTGCCACACAATTACATTGCCTTTGAATATCCGTATGCAAG
>JAYVCU010000188.1:0-6058 GCA_043749835.1 Hyphomicrobiales bacterium | reverse complement strand
TTGCATATTTCAATTGACCACGTTTCTTTGCCCAATGATCCTGTGGCTGCCTATGTCGCAGCCGCTGGAAGGGCCAATAACCTTTCCGCCAAGTTAGCCGGCGAAGGCAATATCGCCAATAACCTTGCGGCTCGGCTTGATGGCGTGCGGCTTGATGCGCTTTTTGCAAAAGTCTTATTTCTGTTCCTTGGGGTGCCGGGTGCTGCGGTTGCGTTGCTGTTGACCATGTTAATCGTGCAATCCACCACTGATCGTCGTCGCCGTGAATTTGCACTTTTACAATTGCGTGGTGCAACCACATCTCAGACTGTTATGTTGGTAGGGATCGAAGCTTTGACTGTGGGCCTAGCCGGTTCAGTGCTTGGTATGTTGGCTGCATGGGTAATTGCGCATAGCTGGATGCTGCTGCCAACTGGGTTTCCTGAATTAGTTTGGTTTGTGCTGGCGATCACGAGTGGGTTGGTTGCAGTGTTGTTGATATTCTTTTCCTCAACCTGGACAATGCTGCACCGAACCGTCGGTGAAAATCTAAGTTCCATTGACGTGCATAGTTCGACCAAGCCTGCATGGCAGAGGCTATGGCTTGATGTTATATTATTGGTTATTGCCATTATCGTTTTCTGGCAAACGGCGGCTACGGGTTACCGCGTGGTGACCGCACCTGAGGGCGTTGCCACGGCAACTGTTGACTATAAAGCTTATATCGCTCCGGGTTTAATGTGGATCGGTTTGGCTCTTTTAATAATGCGGGCGTGGACTGCGTTCTTGCGCCACGGAAAGCCAACGCTTAGCACCATGATTGTGCCTGTTGCGGGTGCATTTTCAACAGTCGTTGCAGCCTCAATGAGTAGAGAACGGATGCGGATCGCCAAGAGTGTGGTGTTGGTCGCTTTGGCTTTTTCATTTGCTGCATCGACAGCGATTTTCAACACCACCTATGACTCACAGGCCAATGTTGACGCGCAATTGACTAATGGTGCCGACGTAACCGTTACGGGAACTGCGGCCTCTCCGGCGAGCGCGGCGCTGAAGGAAATTCAATCGGTGCATGGAGTGGCATGGGCTGAGCCCATGCAGCACCGCTTTGCCTATGTGGGCACCGACTTGCAGGATATTTACGGCATCAATCCGGCGACCATCGGAAATGCAACCACAATTTCGAATGCTTATTTCACCAGTAATGACGCCGCCGCGACTATGGCTAAGTTGAAGGCCATACCTAATGGCGTGCTGGTGTCGGATGAAACCATGTCCGATTTCCAACTTAAACCAGGTGACACACTGAACTTGCGTCTGCAATCAGCGAAGGACAATGCCTATCATGTTGTACCTTTCACATTCATAGGCGTAGTGCGTGAGTTTCCTACGGCCCCAACCGATTCATTCCTGATTGCCAATGTTTCCTATATTGCATCGGTTACGGGAAACGCTGCGGCTGAAACGGTTTTGGTGAGGACCCCGCTTGCCCCAATTGACGTAGCGAACAGTATCCGCACGGCGTTGGCCGACCAAGGCACCCTTAAAGTGACCGATATTGCCGAGGCCGCACATCGCATTGGATCCTCACTTGTGGCAGTTGATTTGAAAAGCCTTACGCAATTGGAACTCGCCTTCGCACTCCCCATAATTGCGGGTGCATTGGGGCTGGTGTTTGCACTGGGATTGGAAGAGCGTCGCAGGAATTTTGCAATATTGTTGGCCTTAGGTGCGGAGAAGCGCCATCTCGGCGCATTCTTATGGAGCGAGGCAATCATTGTTTATGTGGTTGGCATGTTATCGGGCTTAGCCATGGGTGCAAGCCTCGCTTGGGTGTTGGTGAAAATGATGACACATGTTTTCGATCCACCGCCCGAAGTTTTGGCCATTCCATGGGAGTATTTGCTGCTGTTGGGCATCACGGGTTTTGCCGCCATGTGCATCAGCGTTTATTTGCAACTGCGGACGAGAGCTGAGTCTCTGTCATTTGCCATGAGGAAGGTTTAGCGCCTTAGTAGCGAAGGCGATGTGCGTACTCGCGCGTGTTGTGATTTAGCTTACGCCGCTTTCACCAACTGTTTTACCAAGGCTTCAATCATGCGCGGCAGGTCATAGGGGAAGCGCGCGGTGATGAGGTTGCCGTCTACGACGCAGGGTTCATTGAGAACAATTGCTCCAGCGTTTTCTAAATCAATTTGGATGTTCCAAACGGCGGTGGCTTTTTTGCCTTTCAACATTTTGGCGCTGACCATTACCCATTGGCCGTGGCAGATGGCACACGTGGGTTTGCCAGCGGCATGCATGGCTCTGGTGAAATCCTGGGCGTGTTTATCCATACGCAGCGCATCTGGATTCCATGCGCCGCCGGGAAGAATCACGGCGTCATAGTCAGCCACTTTTGCTTCATCGGTATATTTGTCGATTTTCAACCAGCCTGCGTTTTCCATCAGCCTGATCGCCAAGACGTGGGTTTTGGTTAGTGGCGGGAAGCGCAGGCCCAGCGTGGGGTCAAGCTCACCAATGCGCGTGGAAACGATGTGCACCTTTGCGCCATGTTCCGTGAGCCAGCGTTGCGCACCCATAATTTCGACCTCTTCCACGCCATTGGTGCAGCAGATGGCGATGGTTTTGCCTTGTAAGAGTTCAGGGTTTGAGGGCGGATCAAGCAGGAAATGGTGTAATTCGCGGTTCAACTCTCCATCCGCCGTGACTAATAATTCGGTGGAAATAGAGGGGACGGGTGATGATGACATCAAATTCTGCAAGCGGTGCAAAACAGCCTCGGTTGCATTGGTGGGTGCGAACGGCTTATTCATATTGAAATCTCCCAATTATCTTTTGGCTTAGTCTCTAACGTTTGGCAGCAAACGTCCAGCAAAAATCATCTGTGTTGTTGACAAAATTTAAATTCCGGATTGTTCTGTTCAAAAAAAAGGAAGCACTTCGTGAAATTTGGTTTTAACCTTTTGCTCTGGACACCGCATGTGACTGCGGTGCATCTGCCGATCATCAAGGCTTTGAAGAAGGCTGGTTACGACGGGGTAGAAATTCCTATGTTTGAAGGAACGCCTGATCACTATGCGTGGTTGGGTGATGAGCTGGACAAGCTTGGGCTTGGGCGTACTTCGGTGAGTGTACTGGGCGCTGGCAATAATCCGATTTCTGCAGACAAGGCGCAACGGCAGGCAGCTCTAGCCCGTGCGAAATGGTTTGTAGATTGCAATGCGGCTTTAGGCTCACCCATAGGGGCCGGGCCGATGCATTCGGAGTTAGGGTATTTCTCGGGTGCAGCTGCAACGCGGCAAGAGCGCAAGCGTGGTATTTCGTTCCACCGGGCTGCGGGAGATTATGCCGCCAAAAAGAATATGCGCTTTGCGTTAGAAGCGTTGAATCGGTTTGAAGTTTATTTCCTCAACACAATGAAGCAGTTGGCAGACTATCTTGATGAAGTAGATCATCCACAGGTGAAGGCGATGTATGATACTTTCCATTGCAACATTGAAGAGAAAGACCCTGTGGCGGCGATCAAAACTATCAAGCGCCATTTGATTCATGTACATATTTCCGAAAATGATCGCGGCACACCGGGGCGCGGCCATGTGCCTTGGGCGGCAACTTACCAGAGTTTGAAGGCCGCCAAATATGATGGCTGGATGACGATTGAGGCCTTTGGCCGTTCCATGCCCGCCCTTGCGGCAGCCACGCGGGTGTGGCGCGACTTTGCACCGAACAAGGAGCAAGTTTATAAAGAAGGCCTAAAGTGTATGAAGCAAGGCTGGGCCAAAGCTTAAGATGGCTGGGCCTGTTTATGTGATCGGCACCTTCGACACCAAGGGCGACGAGTTGCACTATGCGGCACGGCGCGTGAAGGCGGCGGGGGCCGAGGTGGTTACGGTTGATGTTTCGACCACGCCGAGTGCCGCAACAGTTGATGTGTCTGCGGAAATGGTGGCGGTGCATCATCCACTTGGCAAAGGCGCTGTATTGGGATTGAGCGACCGCGGCGCTGCCGTTTCCGCCATGGCGGAAGCTTTGAAACATTTCATCCTAGCGCGCAAAAACGTTGGCGCAGTTTTGGGCCTTGGCGGATCTGGCAACACGGCTATCGTCACCACCGCCATGCGCGCCTTGCCCGTTGGTCTGCCGAAAATCATGGTTTCAACCTTGGCTTCTGGAAATGTTGCGCCATTCGTTGGCCCCAGCGACATTATGATGATGCATTCTGTGGCCGACCTGGCGGGCTTGAATGACATTACCCGCGTGGTTATCGGCAATGCGGCCCACGCCGCGGCGGGCATGGTATCAAATCAGATGCCTCGCGCCCAAACATCCAAACCGGCTATTGGGCTTACCATGTTTGGTGTAACCACGGCCGCCATCACACAGATTCGTGAGCGGTTTGAAAAAGACAATGAATGTTTTGTGTTTCATGCCACCGGCACAGGAGGGCAATGTTTTGAGAAACTGATCGACTCAGGTTTTCTTTCCGGCGCATTCGATTTAACAACAACCGAGGTTGCCGATTATTTATGTGGCGGCGTTCTTGCGTGTACTGATGATCGTTTTGGTGCCGTGATCAGAACGCGAATCCCGTATGTGAGTTCTGTAGGTGCAGTTGACATGGTGAATTTTGGAGCCCGCGAAACGGTGCCTGCGAAGTTTGCAGGCCGCAATTTATATATCCATAACGCCTTTGTGACTTTGATGCGCACGACGCCTGAGGAAAATACTACAATTGGTACATGGATCGTTCAGCGTTTGAACCACATGGAAGGGCCGCTACGTTTTATTCTGCCGCTAGGCGGTGTTTCTGCCATCGATGCGCCCGGCAAGCCATTTTATGATTCTGCTGCGAACGCAGCTCTATTTGACGCGATCAAAAAAGGCTGGCGCTCTGCCCCCAATCGTAAACTGATTGAATTAAATGCGCATATCAATGATGGTGCTTTTGCTGATGCGGCGGTGGCTGCATTCAATGAAATAAGGACTTAAATATGCCCCGCTTCAAACGCCACGCATTGCTGGCTAAATTTCATGACATGATAGCCAGACGCCAACCCATCATTGGCGGCGGTGCGGGCACAGGGCTTTCGGCCAAATGCGAAGAGGCGGGCGGCATTGATCTTATCGTGATTTATAATTCAGGCCGTTACCGCATGGCGGGGCGTGGCTCTTTGTCTGGTCTGCTCGCTTACGGCAATGCCAATGAGATTGTCGTGGATATGGCGCGCGAGGTTTTGCCTGTGGTGAAGCACACGCCGGTTCTTGCAGGCGTGAACGGAACAGATCCGTTTATGATCCGCGAGCATTTTCTCGATCAGTTGAAGGCACTGGGCTTTGCCGGCATTCAGAATTTTCCAACGGTTGGCTTGTTTGACGGTGTGTTCCGCAAAAACCTTGAGGAAACCGGCATGGGCTATGGGCTTGAGGTTGATTTGATAAAGGCCGCGCGTGAGAAAGACATGTTGACCACGCCTTATGTTTTCTCGGCTGACGAAGCAGTGGCGATGACCAGGGCTGGCGCTGATATTATCGTGGCGCATATGGGCTTGACCACAGGAGGTGCCATTGGTGCTGAAACATCGTTGCAGCTGAAAGCCTGCCCGGCCATCATTCATGAATGGGCTGAAGCGGCCAAGAAAATTCGCAAGGATGTGATTGTGCTGTGCCACGGCGGGCCGATTTCGTCTGCCGACGATGCGGCTTATATTTTGAGAAACACCGAAGGTATTCACGGGTTTTACGGGGCAAGCTCAATGGAGCGGTTGCCGACGGAAATTGCGCTGACGGCGCAAGCCAAACAATTCAAGTCCATTTCCTTTTAAGGTGACACTATGGCCCGCGCCTATGCCAGCACCATTCTGAAAGCATCCGTTCAAACAGTTTGGAGCATGGTGCGCGATTTCAACGACCTGCCCGGCTGGGCACCACCTGTTGCCAGGTCTAAAATCGAAAATGGCCTGGACGCAGATGTGGTTGGCTGTGTGCGATCATTTCACCTGCACAATGGCGACCACGTACGTGAGCGATTGTTGGCACTGGACGATGCCAACTATAGTTTCACTTACAATTTCGAGAAGCC